>CAZFIA010000014.1:0-43324 GCA_964519335.1 uncultured Pseudomonadales bacterium | reverse complement strand
TTGGTGGTGGGGGAAGGATTCGAACCTTCGAAGGCATAGCCGTCAGATTTACAGTCTGATCCCTTTGACCGCTTGGGTACCCCACCAAAGAAAAGCGCGAAATTCTCCCACACCTAATTTCGAAGTCAACGACATAAAATACTTCTTAAATATCAGATGCTTAGCAACCATCGCGCGATGGAGCGGTGCCCTGAATCACTATCCTGACAAACCGTCTTAAAGACACTCCTATGCTGAATTGGTGCCGCCACCAAGAGTCGAACTCGGGACATCCTCATTACAAGTGAGGCGCTCTACCAACTGAGCTATAGCGGCGAAAACGGGTCGCGCAGTTTAAAGAATGGATTTCATCGACGCAATGGCCGAAACCCGACTGAGCGCCGGGGGTAGGAAGGATCGAGAGCGGCTAGTTGATCGCAGCAACTGCCTCGACGCCCAGCACTGCTGAGGGGCAATCTATCACCGGCGTATCTGCTGCAAGCAGACGCGATCGAACGGGGCTGGGGAGCGACGCGCTTCTGACCTGGAAGCCCCGGCGATTCAAGCTCATAGTGGCTATGTTTGCGTCATAGCCCTGTTCGCGGAGTTCCTGCAACAGGTCGTCGGCAAACGGCGCCTGGCTAAAGACGCCAAGGCTCAACGCGTTTTTGAGGTTTCCGCGGCCAATCACGTGGGAATCGATGTTTTGGCCAGCAAATTTTGCCGCCAACTTCTGTGCTTCGGTTTTGGTCGCCTGAGGCCCCACATAGACCATGTAATCTGGCAACAAGGTTCTATCTCGGGGCTGAACTTCCGATTCGATGTCAATATTAGCAAGTTGATTTACCAAATCTGTGGCCTCATCTTCCTTGGGAAATGGCCCGGCAATGGCACAACTACTTTCGGTTGCGACCGCAATTTCGCTGGCCGGCGCTGCACCAGGACCTACCGCCTTGCGAACCACCGCTGCAACCGCAGTTTTTTCTTCCTTTCGGGGTTCATCCTGAGCAACCGCCGGGACAGCTACAGACGCAGTGGCTGTGTTCTCCGGCGCAATGGCTTCCGGGGTTTCCGAGGTTTCTTTCACCGGGGCTTGCTGCGCTGCGACTGCCGCTTCTGGCTGACTCGACATCTCTGTATTGGCACCACGAACGCTGGCCGCTGCCTGCACTTCATCGGCTCCGAATAGCACCTGCAACAATGCAAACCCAAGGTTTATAACCACTAAAGCGATAAAAAGCTGCTTCATTCCCCACCCCTAAGACTGGTTCTCTAGCCGCGTCAGCAAAGACAGCCGCGCGCGACAATTGGGTCAACGCTTCGAAAATCCCCTCGAAGTCGCCAACGTTATGGTCAATTAACTAGCGAATTGACCCGAATTTTGTCCCAAATCCGTGATAGATCACCAACGAGATCAGAGTTAAACGGGCGTTATGGTGTCACCACTGGCGGAAACGCTCAAGTCCCACGTCAACAATTTGTCTGATAAGGATCTGGCTCTATTCCACCAGCGAAAGGCTTAGATAGCGCTCGACCGCGTCACGAGATTTCGTTGCGAACCTCGAAGGCTTCTCAGTTCTTAGTCTCTTTTCCGGGCGCTTAGTCTTAGGGCAGGGCCACGCTGAGACCATCTAGCACCAGTTCCGGTACGACAATAATGTTGCTTTTAAGGTGCCGCACGATCTCACGGCTTGCTCCGCCGCACAGCACGCCAACGCAACCGCCAGGGTATTGCCGGCCAAAACGATCGATTTCGCCTTCCAATAAATGCGTCACGGCAAGCAAGGTGCCCCAGGTTACGGCCTCAGCAGTTGACCTACCCGGCTCCACAAGACCGGCCAAAGTCTGCGAAGGGGCACCAAAGTCGATAGCCGCCGTATCTTTGAGCAATGCGGATTGCATGAGATGGGTACCAGGAACAATGTATCCACCCAGGTGCTGGCCTGACTCATCAACATAGTCGAGCGTTGTCGCGGTCCCGAGGTCGATAACCAACACCGCTTTGCGCCACCTGTGGTAGGCCGCCAATACCGCAAGCCAGCGGTCTACACCGAGGGTTTCAGGATCCGCGTAACCGTTTGTAACTCGACCGACGGCGGCCGAGCTGCGCGCAAACTCAACCACAACACCCCAGCGCTCCATTGCTTCTTCGGCAAAGCGCTGCGAGAGCGCCGCACCCATCACCGTCCCTAATCGTATTCTACGAATCAATCCGCCATCGAGCACCTCGAGTTCGGCAGCCGCAAGATCGGCTGAACCATCAACGCGGTGGGCTATCGATCCCGAATGGGCACCGCATCGATACTTCATCGCGCTATTGCCCAGATCAATATCAAGAACACTTGAGTCTATGGTGGCGGTCAATGGCTGTCTCCAGGGAGTTGCCCCACAGGTCGGAGAGATACTTCGCCCGCATCAAGTTCAACCGGCACACCATTAATGCGCACAATCAATCGACCGAAATCACTCACGCCAAGGACTCGGCCTGCCTGAGTTTCTTCCACCTGTCCTGCTCCCGTACTGGAAATTTGGACTTCACGATTTGCAAAACCATGGATCGCATCCCAGGCAGATTTCATTGGTGCAAAGCCAATCTCAAGAAACTGTTCGATGTAGTCAGCCAGCGAATTGGTTACGCGCGCCAATAGCCGGGCGCGATCAAGACCACCTCGCAATTCATCTATATCCGCGATAGCGACATCAAGGGCAGATCGAGATATTGCGGCTCCACCATGATTTAGCCCGATACCGATGACCGCAAGACAGAATCCCTTATGTAGTTGAACATCGACCAGTATTCCACCGAGCTTGGCGTAGCTTTCGTCACCGGACATAACAATCAGATCGTTGGGCCACTTCAGTTTAACTCCGGGTACCCCAGCACTCACCAGCGCGTCCGCTGCGGCTAGACCAACAACCAGTGATAAACCCGCTAACCGATCCATGCCACCGGGGACTTTCAACCCAACCGAAACACAAAGGTTGCGACCAACCGGACTCAACCATTGCCTTCCATGTCGGCCACGGCCACCAAACTGATACTCCGTCGTTAGTAGTTGGCCCACTGCATCCTCCCGCATTTCTAACAACCGCGAGTTGGTAGATGCAATGACGGGTAGCAGGCCAATTTTCGGCCACAATCGCTTCGCCCTGACATCGAGAGACTCATCGAACCGCAACATATCGATGGGTTTAACGTCCGTTGGTAGCCAGACCTGCTGTTCATCGCCAGACAGACCAAGCTGCTCGAGCTGTTCCTCCGTGCAGCTCCCAGGCCGAGGTATCGGCTTGTGCGCGAGCAAAGTTACAACGGATGAACTCGTCAACCAGGCTGGGTCGCACACTTCTGAATTTTCATTAGAGGGAGTATTGCTGTCGTGTTGAACGGACACCGCGCGATTCCGCTTTGTGTTCACTGTAGTATGCCATTAACCTCTCGAGGGTATTGACCGCGAGTATTATTCTCCCGAAGCGCACGAGGCTCAATCATCTTTGTCCTATCGACCTGATATCGATGGCTTGCGCTGCCTTGCCGTGGCTCCGGTGGTGGCCTACCACGCTGGCGTTCCCGGAGTTAGCGGCGGCTTCGCAGGCGTCGACATCTTCTTTGTGATCTCAGGTTTCCTAATCACTTCGGTCGTGAGAGAGCAGATTCTGTCCGGCAGCTTCTCGCTTGGCGATTTCTACGCTCGACGCGCCCGACGACTTTTCCCTGCGCTAATGGTCATGCTGATGGTCAGCTTCGGGTTTGCATGGTGGCTCTTGATGCCAAGCGAGCTTGAAGACTTTGGCGAGAGCCTTGCCACCGCAGCCGCATTCAGTTCAAACATATTGTTTTGGAGTGAAGCCGGCTACTTCGATGGTCCTTCAGATTTCAAACCTCTGCTCCATACCTGGTCGTTAGCCGTCGAGGAACACTTCTACCTGTTCTTTCCTGCATTGCTGTTGTTCCTGCGCAAAGCGAGCGTTTACAAGGTGACGTTAGCAGTAGCAGGCTTACTGGCTCTCTCGTTTTCACTACAACTGTTCTATCTTACCAATTCGCCAGACGCCGCCTTTTTTCTTTCTCCGAACAGGTTCTGGGAACTATTGATCGGTGCAATTACAGCCATAGCACTAGCCCATTCGAATGTAGGTCAGCTCAATCAGACTACCCGCGAGATAGCCGCTTTAACGGGAATAGTCTGCATTGCCTACACGCTCTTCTTGTTTAATGACGACACCATTTTTCCCGGAGCCGCGGCGCTGCTGCCCTGTGTTGGCACAGCGCTGATTATAGTAAGCGGTGCAGATGGAAACAGTAGGGTCAATCGCGTACTGCAGTGGCGCCCGCTTGTTGCGATCGGTTTGATATCTTACTCACTGTATCTCTGGCACTGGCCGGTGCTTGTATTTCTAAAACACTTCACTGTACGCAGCCCAACAGTTGCAGAGTTAGCAATGGCCGTGGCTGCGTCACTTGTTCTCGCCTGGCTTTCCTGGCGCTACGTCGAAAGACCTTTCCATACCCCCCCTGCACAGCGAACGCTAATACCCGAAAATCAACCTGTCCAGGCAACAACCCGGGCGACGCTTAAGACATCGGGGTGGGTAATTGCTGTCTTGATCTTCGTCGGCCTTACGATCGATCACCTTGCGGGTGTACCCCAACGCTTGCCGGATGAGGTTGCACGCATCGCTAACTTCGCTAATGACAAACCCGCAGAACGCAAACGCTGTACGGGGAAGACCGCGGCGCAAGTTGTGAGCGACGGGTTATGCACAATCGGAACAAAACAGAACTTAGCATCAACTCCAGATTTCCTGGTATGGGGTGATTCGCACGCCATGGTTCTCGTTCCTACCTTCGCACAACGAGCTAAGGCAGAGGAAAGATTAGGACTAAACGCAACACGTAATGGTTGCGCCCCTCTATTAGGTGCGTTCCGACCTGCCGATGATCCAAAACAGGAATGCGTTGCTTTCAACAACGCGATATTCAATGTAATCGAAGAAACGCCGTCTATCACAACAGTAATTCTAATCGCGCGTTGGGCTATCTATTTAGAAGGTTCCCGCTATAAACACGAGTCTGGCAAGACACTGCAGCTTGTCGACAACGAATCGACAGAAACCCACTCTATCGAGTCTTTGAAGGTCGCCCGGCGCTCACTACTGCGTACAATTTCCAGGCTGCAACAACTAGGCAAATCAGTAACCGTGTTTGCCAGCGTTCCAGAAGTCGGCTGGGATACACCCATAGTACTCGCGAAATCGGTTTGGCGCGGAAAGGCTCTTTCGATTGCACCTAGCAAGAAGGAGCACCAACTGCGCCAAAGGTCGTCGACGCTCCTGCTCTCAGATATGGCCGCCCAACAAGCCATAAGGGTGCTGAATCCCGACACATTACTTTGCCCGGACGAATGGTGCCGCGTCCAGGCAAACGGCGATCCGCTATATATAGATGAAGATCACCTTTCGAGCATAGGCAGCGCAGTGCTGGCACCTATGGTGCACCAGGCATTGCGAAAGCCGTCAGAATCCGACCGCTAGGTGGCCGCGAAAGGTCCCAATACCGGGAACTTGCCCTAGTAAACCGATTTGTTGCTCAACAGCGCAAAGGGGGTGCGCAACAGTATTATGAAATCTCTCCACAGCGACCAGTCGTCGATATAGGCCAGATCATCCGCGACTCGGCTGCGCATTTTGTCAACTGTTTCCGTTTCACCCCGACGCCCATTGATTTGGGCAAGGCCTGTTATACCCGGCTTAATTCGGTGCCGTAGCATGTAGGACTTAATTTCTTGAGCATAGCCGCGATTATGTGAGACCGCGTGCGGCCGTGGACCCACCAGAGACATCGTCCCGTTGAGTATATTCACAAGCTGCGGCAGCTCATCGATGCTGGTACGTCTTAGCCATCTGCCTACCTTGGTGACTCGAGCGTCATTCTTGGTAGCCTGGCTTACGCAGCCGGGTTTTTCTTCATGAACCACCATGGTGCGGAACTTGTAAATCTGAAAGACAGATCCATCCCAACCGTGCCGATGCTGCGAATAAAATACCGGACCTGGAGATGTTAGTTTTACTGCGGCTGCAACCAAGAGCATCAGCGGAAACAACAGCAAAATCAGAAGGCTGGCAACTATGACATCAAAGAAAGACTTCGCAAAAGCACTGCCAAAATAGCCCATTGGACTTTCGGATAGTGACAGCAACGGATACCCCGAGATCTCTTTTAAAGCTGGATTAAGAAGAGTCAATGACAAGATGTCCGGAACCCAAACGATATCAACGTTTAGGTCTTGTACCTGGTTTTGGATTTCGGTCAGTCGAGCTGTACTCGCGATAGGCAGGGCAACATAAACTCTTTCGATCGACTGCTTCTGGACTATTCGCTTAAGATCATCCATACCGCCCAGTATGGGCTTGTTCTCGAGCCGTGTGGTAGTTTCGGCAACCGCCACTGGGTAAACAGTACTTTCCTCGACTACGATCCCAAGCACTTCATCAGCGACATAAGGATTATCGCCAATCCTCTGAATCAAGCCTTGCGCGAGATCACCCTGGCCAACCACTAGCGAACGGACAGAACCATCTGACAACTTCCGGGCTAGACCGGCACAAAATCGCCCACAAACAAGGACCAGTGGCTGCGCAAAAAACACCAGGCCGAACCACAGTCGCAGTACAGGATCGAGCTGAGTCAAAGCGCCCGCTGCGTAAAGCACAAGAAAGGTAGCGCAGCAAACTGCAAACCAAGCGCAGCTAATAACCAGTACTGCCCAGCGGAAACGCCTTAAACGTCTGAATACGCCTAGTTTCGGGTAGATCAGAAACGAAAAACATACCGCCATCGCAAGAGCCAGCTTGTGAGTAATCTGCAGCCCTGCGGAAGCTGACAGCACTTCTGCTGAGAGAAACAAAGCCACAACAATGACAGCAAGCAACCCAATCCACTGGCCCCAAAAACTAATCGGTGCATGTGAGCGCTGCAACCGCCGAGCAATCGGCTCAGGAGTGCCGAGTTCTAAGGCATCTGCCCAGCCAAGCGCGCCCTTCTGATTGACTAAGGGTATTTCATGATTTGGGGGATGGTTTGGCCCGCTCATAGAATACTCATTGCCACAGGCACACCGAAGTGCGTTCGGCAGTGATTCCGAACCTTGAATACGGCCACGCCAATAGAACGCGCAAGCCGCATTAAATTCCTTGCAGTGCCGTTGGTGTCTTGCGGCCTCGGCGTGTGTTGAGTCCTGCGAGCAACACGGCAAACAGCAAAAGCACGCTGGGGATTAGCCAATCTAAGCGACTGCTGGAAAGGACTTTCGTTTCAGACTCTAGCGCACCTGAACCCGCCAATCCCAAGGTGAGTCTAGGCTCGGCGTTCAGGTTTGCAGCAAGCCTATCCCCCGGGGAAGTCGCCGAATAGGGGGCAACGAGGGTTAGCGACGAGGACGAGCCAGTTTGCACCGAACCAGCTATAGCCGTATTAGCAATACCACTGGATAGTTCTGCGTGCACCGCAGTGGAATTCATCGCAATACACAAAATTGCGGCCGCCATGACTGCGCTTTTGGCTAAGAGTTGTCTTGGGAATACGGCACAAGGCGCCGAGAAAAAATTTGAGAGGATATTCGGATCGGTCATCGCCTTTTCACTCCATGATATTGGCTAAAGCAAATACTTCTAATAGCTAATATTTCAAACCCATCGCGCCATTCCATGACTTGCGAACAAACGGTCCTGCCCTACTAGCTATCTGCTTATCGTTTCTAGATGTCGAGTGACTTGAGCCTCCCTGCCTTACTGCAAGCACTCTCCTGACTACAAGCACGTTTGCTGTCGGTCTTTGATGCCGACATGGCTGCGTACTTTAGTTTGAGGGTGCTGTGTCCTTCTCGCCCTACACTCGACTATCTATTTGCTGACTTTGCCAAAAACAAAAGAATTTGTAAACTCTTTCGATTACTACTTGACAACTTATCCCTCAAATGGGTGAGCGACTTACTCATTCGTATGAAGGAGAGCCAAAGGAGCACCGAACGAAACGCCTGAGGTGATCATCGTCGCGCAAGGCAAGTATTTGGCAGCGAGTACAGCTTCGGTATCTAATATAAAATGCCGCCATGCGAAACCTGTTAGTTAGTGCCGCAGTATTCAGCGGCCTTGTTTTCGGCCTTGTCACCAACAGCCAGTCTGCATACGCCAAGGACTACAACGTCCAAATCAGCGTGCGTTTTGACCCGGGCGCGAGCGCGGCTGACGTTAGGCTGCGGGTGAAACAGAAGAGACAGTCGCTCAAAAGGCTGAATTTTCTGGCACCAAAAAGTGCCTTCCCAAACTTCAAAGCCACCGGCGGCGCTCCCAAACGCAGGGGCGACCGACTGATTTGGGAACCGCCAGCTGGCGAAAGCTCGATCAGCTGGCGCGCCGTGATAACTGCGCCAAAGGGAGACGGCTACGATGCCCTGATTACAGATAACTGGGCATTGCTACGTTTCGAGGATCTAATCCCACCAGCAGCAACTGTTACTCGCAAGGGAGCAACGAGTAAGTTCACACTTAAACTCGATGGCCCACCAAATTGGAGTTTCGAAACCCGCTATGGCCGATTGGAAGACAAATCCATTCGTATCGACTCTCCTCAGCAGAATTTTGAGAGACCCACCGGCTGGCTTATCGCGGGAATCCTGGGCGTTCGCAGAGATAAGATCGCCGATCGCTGGGTAACCGTCGCCGCACCAACAGGCTCACGTTTTCGCCGAATTCCGATGCTTGCTTTCCTTCAATGGACACTCCCTACTTTTGTCGAAGTGTTTCCATCCATGCCCGAAAAACTGCTCGTGGTCAGCGCTAGTGACGCGATGTGGCGTGGCGCCTTGTCTGGACCTGGCGCTCTCTATCTGCACCCGGATAGGCCCATTATCAGCGAGAACGGAACCAGTACCTTGTTACACGAGTTAGTACACGTGGCGACTCGTCTCTCAGCTGAGCCTGGTGACGATTGGATTGTGGAAGGGTTGGCTGAATACTACAGCCTGGAAATATTGCGCCGGAGTAACGGCCTGAGCGAAAGACGATTTAGTGCATCTCTTGAGGCACTGATGGAATGGTCAGAAGAAGAAGATGCCAGGCTCAGTGACCCTTCAAAGGGTGCGGATACCGCGTTCGCAACTCTTCTGTTCCATGAGATTGCAGAAGAACTAAGAGAACGTGGGTCGAAAGAAGCTCGCACTACGGATCCTCTTGATGCTGCAATCGCACACCTGATGGAGCATCGTACTGGAGCAACCAAGGTTTCTCACAAACAGCTACAGGCAAGCATCAAAGAGACTTCCGGCACGCCATCCATGGTGTTGGCAAAAGCCATCAAAAGTATAGGTGACAAATAAGCAGTGGACTATCTGCTCGCGACCGCAACACTGGTACGGCCACGCACGATTCCAGAGCCATCCATAAACTGAACAACCACGCGATTGTTTGCTGGTGCAAAAGACACATCCGTTGAATTGCTGATAAACACCGCAAAGGTGGGTGTATCTTCACCGTCTATATTCACCGCAACAGAGGAACTAGCCTCGGCAAGGCAAACCCCGGTAACCGGGTTCGTCTGACAGATTGAAATTCCATCTAGCGCTGCACCCAACACTACGGGTTGCACCGTCATCTCAGCGGACGCACCCAGATTTACACTCGCAACAGAAAAGAACCCTGCCCCTCCTCCCTGCGGTAACCACACAACACCATCGCTTTGCACCGTGGCGACCAGCGCCACAACGTCTGCGGCCGCCGTTGTTTCAGCCGAAACGAGAAGGGTGTTTATACCAGGAATTGCTGACGCAATTCCCTCGGAGCAAACGAACTCAAACGTCATTTCCTCGGCACTAGCCTCAACATCTGGAGTGATCGTAAGCAGCAGAGACTGCGGTACATCAGGCAGCAACAAGAAAGATTGATCTGGCCCGCCAACCACAACATTGGTCAGAGGATCTGTGGTCTGAAAGGAAAGCTCCGCCGAACCAGCAGCAGAACTTGCATCTAGCCCGACTCGACAGCTATTGGCGATACCCGGGCTCAGCACAGAAGCAAACACCGTAAGCGATTCACCGAGTTGCACCGAGCGGCTACTTGGCAGTACGGCCGCCAGAACCGAAACCTCGGCTGTATCCTCGTCTTCGAGTCGAGCGAGCAACACATCACTGAAGACACTGCCGTTAGGACTAAGGTTACTTGCCAAGGACTCAAACGCAGCATGACGGCCATCGAAACTAATAGAAGGTGCACCCGAGTCTCCATTCGCAGTTTCTGTATTCAGACCCTGACTTAGCAGACTGAGCGTTGATGACGATCGCTCAATCAACACAACATCAACGTGCGCCTCTGCGTCTCCTGCAACGAGGTTGGATGCGTTGGTGGAAAACAGCACTCGCTGGCCGTCATAGCTCAGACTGGGGTGAATATTGAAGTTGTTTGCGGCCGCGCCATTGATTCCACCGCTGAGCAGTTCGTGTTCGCCAGTCGATATATCTAACAAAACAACATCGGCAAAGTTGGGGCTTGAACCA
Source organism: uncultured Pseudomonadales bacterium (assembly GCA_964519335.1). GTDB lineage: Bacteria > Pseudomonadota > Gammaproteobacteria > Pseudomonadales > Azotimanducaceae > JALZVT01. The sequence goes on along the minus strand of CAZFIA010000014.1, from coordinate 32,798 downwards.
GCTACAAGGTTGGATGCATTGGTATGAAAAGCCGCAACCTTTCCGTTACCACTAATACTTGGAAAATAGGAGGCGCCATCACCGGCTTCTCCTGATGCATTGAGTGACAACAGCGTAACGCTATTAGCGTTCATATCGCGCAAGTAAGAATCTTTCCCTACAGTAGCAGCGCTCACCAGGTTCGTGGCCATCGATACAAATACTATGCTCTGCCCGTCCGCACTCATCTGAGCGTCACTCGAAAGACCATTTCCAGCAACGCCAGCGGGAGACTGACTAACTAGCTCTGTCCTACCGTTCCAAAGATCACGACGGAACACATGATTTTGAACGCTGCCCGCACCGGCCGCGAGATCGCCCATTGTATCAAAGGTAACGTACCGACCATTGGCATTTATATCCGGCCGAACCGCACCTGTTTGGCTTTGGACACCCGCACTGCTTTTACTGACCAAAGTAAGCAACTGGTTGACTCGATTGTAGAGAAACACATCCGCTATTGAGCCGTTGGTGTCGTGAGTAAGATTGTCTGCCGTCGAAGAGAATGCGATCCAATTGCCATCGGCACTTATTACTGCATCAGAAGAATCGCCGTTAGACTGCTCCCCGTTAACCCCAATACTTATCAAGTCAATCGTATTGAGAAGACTGTCCCATAGAAAAACGTCCCGCACACCGTTGCCATCGCCTGCAACATGATTGGTGGCAAACGACGTGAATGTAAGAAAGCGGCCATCCCCGCTGATAGCGTGACCCTTATTACTCGCGGCATCACCCTTGCCTCCTTCCACTACAGGCATCGGGGGTTCAATTAACTCAGCAGAGTGGGCTAGAGGAATCGAAAGCAACCCCAGAACAACACTCACAAGGGTTGCAACAAATAATCTAGTTACATTTTTGTACCGCTGCAGCTCTGCAATGGCTTTCATTGCGATAGACTTATTGGCTTGGATACAGATAGTTAACCAGCCCAATTGAACAACAACCACCAAATTATACAGTTGATTTGTATGCTCAACGACTATTCATGTAACAACTATTTAATTTACAGTCAATTAGATAACTGCTGTTTAATAACACCACGTACGTAACAGAGTCCTCTCTATGCCCCATCTTCTGGATTCACTGTCATTTCCACGCGGCCCAGCAATGAAGAACCGCTTCATGCTGGCGCCGCTGACCAACTCGCAAAGCGAAGAAAACGGAGTGATGACTGAAGAAGAATTCCTTTGGCTAACAAGGCGTGCCGAAGGTGAATTTGGATTAACCATGACATGCGCCGCACACGTACAGGCAATAGGTAAGGGATTCCCTGGACAGCTGGGCGTTTGGTCAGATGATCACCTGCCAGGTCTCAAGCGATTGGCCGAGACAATTAACAGCCACGACAGCATCTCTATCGTGCAACTGCACCACGCTGGTAATCGCTCACCTGAAAAAATTATCGGCGAACCCCCAGTTTGTCCATCTGCTGATGAAGAATCCGGCGCACGTGCGCTCGGTCACGCAGAGGTCAAAACACTGGTTGATGACTTCGTCGAGGCAGCAGTTCGATCAGAAAAAGCAGGATTTCACGGCGTAGAACTACACGGAGCACACGGCTACATCCTCTGTCAGTTTTTTAGCCCAGTGCTAAACCGTCGAACAGATGAATATGGTGGCTCCGCAGAAAATCGATTTCGTATTCTGTTTGAAATCATAGATGGCATCCGCAAACGCACCAGCAATGACTTCATGCTAGGCGTGAGACTTTCACCAGAACGATTTGATATGCGGCTTGCAGAGATTACCGTCGTTGCCGAACAGCTAATGACAAGCGGCGATATCGATTTCCTGGACATGTCGTTGTGGGACTGCTTCAAAGAACCTGAAGAACAAGAATTCAAGGGCCGTTCACTACTGAGTTATTTCACAGAACTAAAGCGTGGCAACTGCCTGCTTGGGGCAGCCGGCAAAATTCGCACCCCTGAAGAGGCCGAACAGATTTTCGAACATGGTCTTGATTGGGTCATGCTGGGTAGAGCGGCTATTCTGCACCACGACTTTCCACAACGTTATAGAGAAAACCCAAGATTCAAGCCAACACAGCTTCCGGTAACACGGCAGTACCTAATGGACGAATCGCTGTCACCAAAATTTGTCGACTACATGTCAAGCTGGGGTGGATTTGTTTCGGACTAAGCCAAAAAGGGCCTCACTACGAGCGTCTGAATCTTCTGGGAGCAGTAATTTGAAGCGATTTCTAGGCCTGTCTTTAGTGTTATTGGTAAGCTTGGGATGCGCTCCTTCTGCAACTGAACCACCGCGATCAAACCAGGACTCTGAGGACCCGCCAGCAGAAGTGTCCGAGCGCCAGCCTGCCGCAGAAGCTGTTGAGAACATTGATTTTTCAGAAGCTAGTTTTCTATATTCGGCGTCAGTCACCGGAACCGACTTCGATATCATCACGACAACCGATCCAACCGAGTTTTGCCGTCTTGAGTACACTGGGCGTTCACAACAAGAAATGCCTGATAAAACCAATGATGGCGAATTATTTGCCGAGGCGATTACATTCAATGCGCATTTCAGCCATGGATCACCAATAGCATTCGCGCTAGATATCGACTTCGATACCACAGCAGCCGCAGAAGCTGAGGCCCAACGCTACGCTACCCGACTAGGAAAGCTCCCTTTTGTGCTGCGACGCGGTGTGAATCGGCTCGTCGTACACAAAGGTTTACCAGATACCACCGCATTTAGTGACGTTGGACTAATCGTAGTCTATTCGGCCAACGCGGACCGACGCATCCAAACCAACGACCTTGAAGAGACGTTGTTTCACGAATCAGTGCACGCCACATGGGATTCTGCTCACGCGACATCCTCGAGCTGGCTCAACGCACAGCGTGAGGACTTCGCCTTCGTAACAAACTATGCAAAGGGATTGCCTGAACTCGAAGATCTGGCAGAATCCGCGCTCTTCGCCTTTGCATTAACCGCTCACCCAGAGCGACTACCAGTCGGGGACGCACAGGCTATTAACCGCGCCATTCCGGCGCGCATCGCTATCGTGGGGTCGCTGCTGAGCGAAGGTCCACATACGCCCAGTGGCGCCAGCTGCCCAGATAGCTAACCGAAACTTTTCTGTGCTTAGCTGATCTAATTCGTCTGGTTATCAACTTTAACAAGTCTATCCTCTATATAACTATTCTCTGATCCAATATCACAGGGCGCTCACATGTCCATACCAAGAATTGCCATCAATGGGTTCGGCCGAATCGGCCGCACGATAACGCGTATTGCCAAACTTCGACGTCACTACGATGTTATCGCTGTCAATGATCTAGCCAGCGCTGATGACCTGGCTTACGCCTTCAAGTACGACAGCGTACACGGTGTCTATCCGGGAGATGTGCATTGTGAAGGCAACGACAAAATGGTGATCGATAACGACCCCTTTGTTGTTCTCAACGAGCCTGATCCAAAGAACTTGCCCTGGAAAGAACTGGGCGTCGACTACGTGGTGGAGAGTAGCGGGCGGTTCCGCAAACTAGAAGAACTTACCTGGCACCTCGATGCTGGTGCAAAACGAGTTTTGCTTACTGTGCCAGCCAAAGACCCGCTGGACGCCACGCTAGTTGCCGGCGTAAACGATCACGTCGTTAAAGAAGACAGCCGCATAATAAGCAACGCCAGTTGCACCACAAATTGTGCGGCACCTATTGCCAAAGTGTTGCATGACAGCTTTGGGATCGAGAAAGGCCTGCTCACAACAGTGCACGCCTATACCTCAGATCAACGCCTTATAGACGCACCGCACAAAGACAAACGCCGCTCGAGAAACGCAGCAACTAACATTGTGCCAACATCAACGGGCGCCGCTCGTGCTATCGGCCAGGTTATTCCCGAACTGAACGGTAAGCTCGATGGCATGGCCATGCGAGTACCTGTGCCTGACGGCAGCGTTATTGACTTGACTGTACAGCTGTCTCGATCGGTAACAGCCACACAAGTTAACGATGCCATGCGCACAGCGGCAGAGGGACCAATGAAAAACATCCTCGAATACTGCACCACACCCATCGTCTCAGGAGACGTCATTGGCAACAGTCACTCCAGCATCTTTGATGCACCACTCACTCAGGTTATTGATGGCAATTTGCTCAAAGTTATTAGTTGGTATGACAACGAATGGGGTTACAGTACCCGGGTGGAAGAGCTCATAGAGCGTGTGGCCCAGATGGACGGGTAAATCATCGGCTGGTCGGATGGCTCTTGTGAATTGAATAGCTGATTTAGCAACTGACTGAACAACTGATAGAACCTGAAGAAGCGCTAACACTTTGATCACGATTCCTGAGCAGATGACTAGATTTATCAGGTAACTTTTCAACTGGGTCCATCGAGAAACCAATGCTCAAAAAATACTACACAGTAGAAGAGTTCGTTAAAGAGAACGACCTGATTCTTAGCGGAGCGCGGATACTCAACGCCGGCTCGAGCAGCATCCGGTTTGGCCAAAACTGCCTGAATGTCGATATTCAAGAAAAAGACAATGTTGATCTGGTTGCAGATTTGCATTACTTGCCCGACAACATTGGTAAATTTGACGCAGTGATATGCAACGCGGTGCTGCAATACTGCCGCTCGCCTGCGACGGTGATTGAACAATTCAAGAAAGTGCTGAATCCCGGCGGCTTGCTCTTCATCGATGCACCTTGGGTGCAACCCTATTGTGACGACACAGCGGATCTGTTCCGGTTCTCTGAACAGGGACTGCTGGCTCTGCTTGAAGATTTTGAGATCATCAGCAGCGGACCATCAATTACACCAGGTTCGGCCTGGGTGATGCAGGGTAGCTACATGGCAGGCTCGATGAGCAGCAACAAGTACCTAAGATTTGCACTCACAAAATTTACCGAGACAGTGCTCTATCCAATGCACTGGGTAAACACCAACCGGCCAGAGCAAACCGCAGGAGCAAATTTTGTAGTAGCCCGAAATGTGGCGCGAAATACCGCACGCGATACGGCGCCCGCCAAATTGGGCAAAACATCCCAGCAGCCAACGATCTCAAAGGAAGGCTAACCAGGCTAACCGCTAGAGCTCAGGAAAACGGCACCAGGAATATACATCCCACTGCAGCAGCGGCAGTGGCGAGGGTTCGAGCTGGTTCTTGCAGCAATATTCGCGGTTCGGCAACCAAGGCGTCTCGCATATAGGTCATGGCCACCAGTGGTGATCGGTTCTGGACACTTCTCCGCGCTAGGTACCGGAGTTGGTAGGCTCTGGCGTAGCTTCCAAAAAGTGCAACCGTAGAATCTGCGTAGCCCGATGCCTTGTCCAAAAACAATTCCCAACTTGCCAATTGGTCCGCTGTATTTGCCGACAAACCACCACTGTTGAGCCTGTAAAGCGTAAGGGGTTTACCGATACCTTCGATCCCCCAATTCGTGGTTGAAATTACTCGCAACCAAAACTCAACATCTTCCGACTGTCGCAGCTCAGTATCAAAGTACTCGTGCTCCATTTCAGATCCTGCCGGTTTCGCAACCTCATCAAGCACCTCTCTTCGCAACACCGCAGTTGAACCATTACCCACCGGGTTTCGACACAACACGTGCTCGGGTTTAATATCTTGCACCTGATTACCTTGGGTAAGGAGCAGCGGTTTACCATCTTCGCTGAGAAATCTGGAGTATGAGAAGCTGAGACCTATAGATGGTTGAGAAGCAAGATGTTCGGCATGCATCGCCAACTTCTCAGGCTCATACATATCATCGGAGTCGAGCAGAGCCACATAGTCTCCAACGGCCGCTGCGAGCCCGGTATTCCTCGCTCCGGCCAAACCGGAGTTCGCCTGATGGATAACCCGTACTCGAGAATCGACACAAAACGAGTCGCAGAGCTGCGGCGTTTTTCCATCGGTAGACCCATCATTAACCAAGATGAGTTCGAAGTTTTCATAGGTTTGCTGCAGAACCGAATTCACGGCCTCAGTTATGGTGTCTGCTACGTTGTAGCAAGGCATAACAACTGACACCAAGGTCTGCGCGCTGTGGTTAGTCTCAACTTGTTTTAGATTTTTCATCAGGTACTCCATCCTTCTACTGCTGGGTCCGCTGTTGCGGACTCAAGAAGACTTCGGGTTCCTCTGGCAATCAGAACTGCCATCACCCCATTTAGCAAAATCAACATTACGCATAGCCACTCTAGTCCCATTTGTACACCCACAAACACAGATGACAGGAAGAATAGCGAATACCAGCCGTTCCAGCGCATCTCATAACCACTGTGACCGCTAGTGCGAGCAAGACAAGCATAGAGCTCCCCAATGCCTCGGGGGATTGCTGACAGACACAAAAGGGTCAAAACCGGTACGGCGGGAACCCAGGTTTCGCCAAACAAGACGGGGACGTACAGTGGAGCGAATAGGGCTTGAGAAAAAACAATTGAGCTGAAAAAGACGCCGAACAAGAATATCAATCGCTTTCGAGCAGCGACACGATCCTTCTCTTCATCACGCAATATCTGTGCGAATCTGGGAGTGAGTGTGGTAACACACACTTGGCTGATACTCAGACTGATACCTAGCCCGCTATTCTTGGCAAAGTAGTAAACACCTAGCACTTCTGCACCAAGTGCTGAGCCGACAATCAAATTATCTCCCCAGGTGCGAACGCTCTTTGCGTACTCAGAAAACAAAACCGCGCCCGTATAGACAAACGCTAACCACGGCGCGACAAACCCCTTAGCAGGATCAAAATGCCAACCCCGAGTCAAGCGAAAGCCAATCACCCACACAACTATGGACAACAACCTGGCAAAAACAATGGCCCAAACCCCAGCCCCCAAAGCCAGGAACAGCATCGTGAATAAACAGTCACTGATGTTCTGAACTGTGGCGACACCTGCGAACGAACCCAGCTCTCCGCTTCTATGAATGAGGTAGACATGAGTCATTGCAAAAGGTGTTAGCAGATGGAAAGGTGCCATAGCTTGGACGAGCAGGGCAGCCTGAGATTGCCCAACGGTCTCTAGAACTAGCGCCACAATCAACTGCATGACACACATTAGGCCCGCCCAAACCCAGGATAATAGGTACACCGTATTGGCAGCAGAGGATAGATGTTCGTCGCCATGCTTCAGCAGAAAAAGGCCAAAGCCATTGTTAGCCAATACGGCTATAAGCTCGAACACCGTAAGCGCGATCGCTAGCAGTCCAAATTGGGAAATAGAGAGCACTTGTGCCATCAATATGGTGGTACAAATTCGAAACACGCGGGAAAGGCCTTCCGCACCCATTAAATAGGAAAGATTACGAAGGGTCGGATGAGCCCAAAGCATTGCAATAAGACCTTTCTGCCGCCGACTCACCACTAACCACTCAACTCTTCAACAATTGCCGAAAGTTCCGCGCTGCTGAATTGCGCACACTTAACGATCAACTCCACGGCTTTTTCAGACACAAGTTCGCCGCGACGGCTTCTAATTTCCGCATCTTCACAAAGAGCTGCCATACGCAGGGCACCCGTGCTCGAAGACGACCCTTTCAAGGAATGAAAGATTGAGGCCAACTCCTCTATCGCTTTGGTTTCGCGAGCAAGTTTAAGCCGTTGCAACCGCACCGGAAGTTCGTTAACAAAAGTCGGGCCTACTTTTCCAAGCATGGGAAGCACCATATTGCCGAGACGTTTTTCCAGTTCATCCATGTCAATGTAGGGCGAATCACCAAGATCTCGATCTGCGCTAGTGACATCTAACACTGCAGCCGACTGAGTAGGGGCATCTAGATCTGATAGAAGTTGCGCTAGCGCGAGGGGCGACAAAGGCTTGGGAAGGAAATGGTCCATTCCACCTGCAAGATAACGTTCACGGTCACCTGGCATAGCAGAAGCCGTAACCGCAATGATGCAGGGTTGAACAAGGTCAGAAATACCTCTTATAGAACGGCAAGCCTCTTCGCCGTCCATAACCGGCATGAAGATATCGAGCAATACCACATCGTAACTATGCTCCAAAACCGCACGAACGACCTCTTCGCCATTGGCCACATAGTCTGCGGTGTAGCCCAAGTATTCGAGCTGCATCTCAATGACATCACGGTTAGTCTCGTTATCGTCAGCCACTAGTATTCGCAACGGCTTGAGCCTGCCCATGTTAGCGAACTGATCTAGGCGACGGTCAGCCGAGGACATATCTCCTAGTTGGACAGTGGTTGAAGACTGCACGATTTCCTTGGCAACAGCCGAACCTTCTTTGGGCTCAACGGCCGGCAAGCGCACAGTAAAAGTCGACCCTCGACCCAACTCAGATTCAACAGAGACTTGACCACCCATTAATGAGCACCAACGCTGCACTATCGACAAACCAAGCCCCGTTCCGCCGCTGTACACCTTCTGACCTTCATCAGACTGCTTGAATGGCAAGAATATTTTATCTAAGCGATCAGAGGCGATCCCAACGCCCGTATCGCGCACGCAAAGTAGCAACTCATCTTGCCCCGTTACTTCGAGCTGAACCGTCACCGATCCTTCATTCGTAAACTTAACCGCATTGCCTAAAAGGTTATGCACGATCTGACGAAACTTTGATGCGTCAACCATCAGCCTTGAGGGCAATCCAGCTCTCACCTGACTGTAAAGCGCAATATCTTTCAATGAAGCATCTTCGGTAAGCATATCGACTGCGCTCGCCACAATTTGACTGACATCTGTTGGCTGCATATCGACGGTTGTCTCACCGGCTTCCAACTTCGTAAAATCAAGAAGTTCATTAATTAGCGACAGCAATATTTCACTGCTTTCATAAACTGTTTTCAGCTTTCTGCGATGAGTCTCCTTCAAATTTTCCTGCAGCAACAGTTGAACAATTCCACCAATCGAATTCAGCGGTGTTCTAAGCTCATGGCTGATTCGAGCAAGAAAGTTGGTCCGCTCTTCCATTAGTTCGAGCGCTGCATCTCGCGCATCACGTAACTCGATAGTGCGCTCGCCAACTTTCCTCTCGAGCGCTTCCTGCGCGTTAACTAGTTCCTGATTAGAGTCATACAACTCACTACTTTTCGACTCAAGCAAAGATTCAGCACTACGACGCGCGGCGCGCTCGCGCTCGACGGTTCTCTGCAGCACTGCAACTTTATCAGTGGCTGAACTCACGATAGCTTCCTAATCTCTAGCTTCGTTTCAGTGCCATGCTCATTTACTTCTACTACTGCTATTTCTATATCGCTCTGATAACGCAGTGCTGCAGCGCGAACCAGGTGCTCAACAACTACCGCTAGCGGCCTGTGCGAGCGATAACTCAAGAGTAGAAGCTCACTAGATTTTTCCACTACATCTAGCACAGGGGGCATAGCCTCTGGATAGAGCTTTCGAACACCAGCGTGCATCTGGCCCTCCACGTTCATAAGGAACGAAAACAACTCTTTGTGGGCCGCAAAAAAGTCGGCATAGGAGGCTTCAAAGGCAGTCATCAAACGACCCGCATAGGCCCCCAGCAATACACCGAGATCAGCATCTACTTGGCCGAGCAGCGCTTCGAGCAATGCCAACAACTCCGTATGAGGATAAGTGCCAACACTGGTGTAAGCGCCATCGGTGGACAACTTTGGAGAGGCTTCGTTGATAACAGCATCCAGCAACTCAACGCCATGCTCGGATTCTACGAGCTCTAAAAACTCAGTGAATAAAACACCTTTCATGACTAACCTCCTAGTTGCTCAACTCATAGTCAGCACGAGCTTGTGCGACGGCCTGCGAAAAATCTTCAAGCGAAATCGGTTTTGGATAGAACGGACAATCTGCAGGTAGACCGCGCCTTCGAGCCTCCTCGTATGACACGTTGCTGATAACAACAACTCTCACTCGATCAGAAAGCCCTTTTTGCCGCATCGCCATTACCACCTCTATGCCATCCAGTTCTGGCATTTCGATGTCTACGATAACCAACCAGGGTTCAAACCTGCCGACAGCAAGCAATCCGCGTAAACCGTTCGATACCAACTCGATGTCAGACTCAACCTCTAACAATTGCAGCATCGTTTCGTAGTACACCTGCGTGGTTCGGTCGTCTTCGATTACCAGAATGCACTCGCCGTAACGCTCTTTTTCGATTTTTTCGTCTCCAGCGGTGCGGCCCGCCCTATATTCATCGATTGAATGCTGATAGACCCGTCGATGGTTACCTGCGGTTTTCCACGCCTCGAGCTTTCCGCTTTCAACCCAAAGCTGAATCGTACGCACAGAAACTCCCAACTGGCGGGCGGCCTCACTCGTGGAGACCACCTCCGCATCAGCCGCAGGTTTGGGTTTCCCTTCTTCAACAATTTTTATCATTAGCTTTCCTTTCTAATTTCACTCTTATCGAGCCCCTATAGAGCGCTTATCGAGAGAGCGGGCCATGGAACCTGCTCATATTCTGAGGTAGCCCTGTCTTTGTTTCTTCGTTAGCCCGGGTTTTTCGCAGCACAGCAGGTGAAACGGCCTCTACAAACTGGCCGCTTACATGCACAACGCCCTGCGCTGCAACTACACAATCTCGCAACACCACTTGCTTTCCCACATAGGTATTCGGTAACACCACGCAGTTACTCAAACGCGCCTTTTTGTCGACGTACACACCGTTGCCCAGCACGCAATTTTTCTCCAAAAACGCGCCGCGATCGATTCTGCAGTGTTTGCCCACAAAACAGGAGCCGCCCACCAGAACGTCGGGCGCAATCACGGTCTTCCAATCTAATTGGGCTGAACGATGAAGCTGCGCGCCGGGAAGCGTATCGTCCTCAGCGAAGTCGGCACAGAGTCGAAAGCTCAACCTGTGGTAGTCAGCAACTGACGCAAGTCGCTTACTCTGGCCCGTTTTCAGAGCTTCAACCTCATAACCTTCACCGCCCCGGCGCAAAGAGTACATACCCGGTGAATTGATTTCGGGAACTTCGGCTTTACTCGCAGGCGCAGCCAAATCTACTCGTGGATCGAGCAACTCGTCGCCATAAAGATATAGACATCGCCTGAAAACAGCGACAGTCTCTTCAACCAGCTCATCACCAGCAAGATCGGAGTAGCGCAACTTAACACCCCACTCTTCACCATTGCCGAGCCGGTGCCTGACAAAAGGCTGCTGCAAGTGGCGGGCAATTCGAAAGTGCCGAAAGCCTCTGTTTCGAAGCCGTTCCAACACATGTATCAGAACGGGCTTACCTACTACCGGCAGCAAGGCTCGATGGGTCGTTGGCCAGAGTTCCTCGAAGGGAGAGGTGAGGTTTGTGAAATCGATAACTACGGGGTGGCTGATATCGTCCATTACACGGCTCCTCTACCACTAATCACCGCGGGTAGGGTGCGAGCGAGTAATCTAAGATCTTGACCAACAGACAACTGCTGCATGTAGCGCATATCCAGATCAATCTGTTCCTGGAAGGATAGATCGGAACGGCCGCTCACTTGCCACCAGCAGGTTAAGCCCGGCTTACCTTGCAGCCGCTTCAGATGACCAGAACGGTAGCTATCTACCTCTGCCGGAAGCGCAGGTCGTGGGCCAACAAGACTCATCGTTCCATTCAGCACGTTGAAGAGTTGAGGGAGCTCGTCTATAGAGAAGCGACGAATCCAGCGCCCGACCGGAGTAACTCGTGGATCTGATTTCATCTTAAACAACACACCTTCCGGAGACTCATTATCGCTTTCGAGTTCTTCTCGGCGCTTCTCAGCATCAATGCACATCGATCGAAACTTGTACATAACGAAGTGTTTTCCGCGCAAACCGACCCGAATTTGCTTGAAGAGCACCGGCCCTGGAGAAGTTACTCGGACAAGAACTGCCACAGTCAACAACAGCGGGGAGAGCACCGCCAAACCCAAGCCAGACCCAACAACATCCAACCCGCGTTTCAGACCAGGTCGCAGCAGCAATGACAATCGCCAGAGTCCAATCTTGACTGTACTGCGAGCCGCTTCGAACTGACCGGTGTTCTCTTGTCGAAACCACTCCGACGAGGAGTCTTCTCGCGGCACACTAGCCCAGGACTTCTGACCCAGAGACAGTCGTTGCAGCAGTACACGCCACAAAAAAATGGGGTTACCCAGAACATATCGACGCCACTTGTCGCCGGGTTGCTGAACTATCCGCCAGATCCACTCCAAGCCAAGCTCGCGAAGCCATAATGGCGCGCGTGCAACATCCCCCGAGTAGTAATCGAACAGGCCACCAACACCTATACCGGCTCGCGGTGCGAGCTTTGCCGCATGGTCACTCAACCAGCGCTCTTGTCTTGGCGCACCCATGCCAACTAACAGTATGTCAGCGGCGCTCGAATTGATCTCTGCAATCACTTCGTCGGTTTGTGCAGCATCAAAGAACCCGTCGCGACACCCCACTATCTGTAGCCCGGGAAAACGCTGCATCATGTTCTGAGCGGTTCGCTGGGCAATCTCGGGGGCGCCTCCAAGCAAAAAGAGCTTTAGTCCGGAAGTCACGGCCCGTTCACAAATATGCGGGAAGAGATCTGTGCCATTTAGGTTGTCCTTCATGTGGGTACCAAGCCACTTAAGGCCAAGGCGAACCCCAGAACCGTCGGGCAGCACAATGTCGGCGTCGTGCAACAAGAAGTGATAATCACGATCGCAATAGGCAAGGTTTAAGCAATCCGCGTTCACGAAGAACACGCGACGCATTGCATCTTGCGCTGTTTCTGTCTCAGTTATGGCGCTTACCGCCTCCTGCAACGAAGTATTGCGAAACTGAACGCCAAACATACGAACCTCGTCGCCTGTACTGCTTGCTGAGCTTTCTCGATACAGAAGCGCTAGCCAACTACGGCACACCAACCCAAGTCGATCCAACAGATTCGCTTGCGCAAAATAATTGGCGTCTGAACCTTCAACAGCTCCCATACCTGCCGCTATTCCCATCCCTACCTGCAATTGCTCAGGGGAATACAAGCCAGCAGGAAACTGTTGACTCGCATCAGTTCCTTGCGCGGGTCCGGTAAGGCGGAGGTAGCCAAGGGCAACTGACCAAAGGCCCAGCTGAAGCCGCCGGCCACTCCAGCACCATTCAAGAACCTGGGTGTCCGTGTTCGGCTTCAGACGGCCTAGCTCACCGGTACGTAGTGCATGAACCACTATAGATAGAAGCAGCCAGGGCGTGAGGACAAGACTGAGCAGAAACGCTGCCGCTCTTTCCATGTTGTATTTACCTCCTCACGGGGCACTTCAGGTACTGCAGATCAACGAATAGCACACTGATCTACCTTCAGCACCCATTAAGTATCATTTTTACCGTTTTAGCAAGCTTTTTCGTGATTCGTATCATTTTAATTTGATACTAATGATAATCTCTGTATACTCCTGCCCCGAAAACCCAAAATCGTCAAGAAAATGAATTTCGTAGTATCATTTTTATCATATAGCTGCCGTTTGGGCGCGTTTGTCCTGTTTCTGGGCGGCTGTGCCTTTCACCCGATGACACCACGCGGCGTCAGCGATATTGGCGATATCCTGCCGTTCGGCAGCCAGACCACACCCGCGATCGTGCAGGCCAACACGCCCACATCGGTCACCAGCCCGGCAAAACACCAGACGCTGCTCTCCCCTGGCGACAACATCAAGCTATCTATCTTTGGTGACGAGCACTTCTCCGGTTACTACGTAATCAATCAAAACGGCACGATTAGCGTGCCGTTTCTAGGCCAGATAGCCGCTCTGGGGATTACTCCAGAAGTGCTGCGCAGCACTCTGGAAGAACGATTCATCGCCGAGCGGTACTTCAAACAGAACCTCTTGCGATTGGCTGTAGAAGTCATCGAGTGGGCACCAGCACAAGTGAGCGTGGCGGGAGCTGTCTACCAGCCCGGTCAAGTTGTTATCAATCAATACAACATTAAGCCAGAGCCCCACTCCCCCGAACTGCGTTCGGGGGCAGCGACGGTAAAGCGCTTCGTACAGGATGCAATACTCGCCGCCGGCGGCCTACGACCAGACGCCGACCTGAATAACATTGTCATCCACCGAGGCGACAAGCACTACAAGATTTCACTGCTCGAGTTCTTCAACGGAACAGCAGTTGCCGACATTGGACTCATTACTGGAGACCGACTTGTAGTAGGTAGCATCGGTGTTTTTCAAGAACCTCTGGCACGTCCAAGTGCATTTACCGCGCCTGGGTTTCGCGTTTATCTCTCAAACCTAACTACGCCTGCGCTAAGTAACGCAAGCGCGTCGGTGGGTCGCGATTCAACACGACTTCCTACGGGCGCACGCTTAAGCCATGCCATAGCTAGTGCGAATTGCTTCGGCGGCACACCCATAATCAACGCGAACCGCAGGGTAAAATACGTAACCCGCAACCCACTAACCGCGACTATCACTTCGCACGTATACAACGTCGAAGAAGTCATGCTGCGCGCTGACCAAACCCTACACAACCCTTATCTGCAACCCGAAGATCAATTGGGTTGCTACGAAGGGCCAGTAACCATCCTGCGAGAAGCAGCCCGCACAGCTTACGACCTGGTTTCTCCAGCTCTGGGCATCGAGATTCTCCGGAACGCAGTCAATGACTGAGGCAACACTTACATCCCAGCGGACAACGCGGAGCCTGCCGAAGCTAAATTGGCGAGTAAGTCCCCGCGGTATTCGCTACTTCAAATTGGCTGGTTTTGTGCTGATTACTGTCTGGCTACTGGCTTTAGCTTTCGTAATGACCGCACCTGAGACCTATCTAAGCAAGTGGACTTTGGTTCTGCCTGATCGAAACGAATCTTCTAGCCTGGCCCTATCGGAAATTGGCAATGCGTCTTTCAGTCAATCCTCGCCATTTGGAAACATCGGCCAGAACCCGCTACTGACCTATCAGACCTTTGCCACCAGCGCGATCGTGCTGAAGGACGCAGCAGAGAGGCTAAATATCTCGACGTCTGAGCTAGGTACACCGCGCATCAAGTTGATACCCCAAACCCCGCTAATGGAGTTTCAAATCAAAGGCGATTCGCCCGAGCAAGCGAGCGCCAAAGGTAAGGCCATCATCGCTGCTCTGGAAGCCAAGTTGCAGATTTTGCGGGAAGACGAACTGCATGCCCGCGAGCAGCATCGAAAGAAAGCGCTGGAAACCTACAACAATCAGCTCGGCGCCTCTCGGCGGGCAGTACTGAACCATCAATCGTCGACGTCACTCGTAACTACCGACCAATTCGACGTACTTGCGACCAATATCGAAAGTCACAAAAGTCTCTTGTCTACGGAACGTGCCAATCGCGATCAACTAAGCGGCTATCTCACCAACCTGTACAACGGCGTCGGCGTAAGTACTGAGGTAGCACAGGCTGCTGCCCGCCTGCAATCCAGAGAAGACATGCGCAGCTTATTGTCGAGCTACGCTGAGGTATTGGTAGAAGCAGCTGACGCTACCGCTCGCTTGGGGGACCGCCATCCGGAATTGATCGGTTTACAGGCAACGCTCAAGTCGCTTGAAAACGAACTGCTTTCTAAAGTTGATCGCTCGTTGCGTACAAACAAGAAAGCGCTAAGAGATATTGCTTTATTGAGTACGGGCCAGGAAACGGGCGAAATTCTCCGCGGCATCGTGAAAGCCAGCGCAGAGCTGTCTGGCATGACGCAAAAGGTTGCGAGCCTTTCAGCCGACGTCACCCAAATGGAAGGTCGCCTAAAGCGCCAGGCTCGAAGTGCCGCGTTGCTTGCTGATCTGGAACGAGATCATAGCATTGCTGAAGCTGTATTCAGCTCAGCCCTGGGCAGAATAAGTACCGAGAAATTCGATGTGCTTTCTGCCTACCCGCTGTTTCAGGTGTTCTCCCCACCGACCGCAGATCAATCGCCGGATAAACGCCCTATTTTGATCGCTCTAGTCGGCGCCGTGGGAATAAGTCTGTGTGTGCTCATGGGTTTGGTCGTTCTTTGGTTACGGAGGCCACTGTGGCGACGCATAACCAAAACCAACTGATCGCCCGATCACTAAACGCTATTTATCCCATGTATAGCCTGGGTGCTCTGTACCTGGTCTACCCTGTACTGGGTTGGTACTTGCTCGCACAGGTAGCTGTTAAGCGGCTACGCGGCGACAGTGTTGCGCTACATCCGCTCATTAGCTGCTGGCTCATCGGCATGCTAGGCATGCTTATCGTTCTGATTATCGGGCACATCGACTGGCAACTAGGTTCAACTGCAACGTTGAAATCATCCATCGGCTGGGCGAAAGGCTGGGCGTTGATCGCCGTATTTCTTGCGGCAGGCACATTGCTCACAGACCGCTCCCAGTTGGTCCGTGCCGTTTGTACCGTTGGAAAGTGGACGGTGTTTCTTACACCACTGCTGGTAGTCGCCTCAGTTGTGCGGCTACCGGAAGTTCTGTTCGTGTCGCCACTAAAAGTGTTTGGGGGCAGCACTGCAGAGTACTTTTCTATCGCGCTCTACGAGCCAGACCCAGGTTTTGGTGTCTCGAGATTTCGCTACTTTGCGCCATGGGCACCTGCCATTGGGCTCATAGGAAACCTGTTGCTGCTAATAAGCACACAAGAAAAGAACACCCATATGCGGCGCTTCGGTATGACCGGCGCCGTATTAATGATTGTGCTGTCACTGAGTCGGCTAGGTTGGGTTGTTGCGCTGGTTGTTCCTTGTGCCCTACTGGCGCTTGCCTCATGGCGCAGCAATTGGCTGTGGATACTAAGCGCCCTCGGGACCACCCTCTTTGCAGTCTTCGGTCACGACTTGATTCTCCTGGCAACTGACGGCTACGAGGCTCTAAAAGGAGCTCGATCTGAGTCTAGTCTGGTTCGTGGATATCTGGCTGACATCGCTCTATCAAGATGGTGGCAAGAAGCACCCGTGTGGGGACACGGTCGCGTGGAAGCGGGGCCGCACCTGGTTCAATACATGATGATTGGTAGCCACCATACCTGGCTGGGACTTCTGTTCGTCAAAGGAGTTTTAGGTGTTGTGGCGCTCGCAGTACCCCTGCTAGCAACTCTTCTTGTTCTGCTCAGACACGCGTTCGTCGACGCAGAAGCTCGAGTCGCCTTCGGCTGCATCGCCATACTGTCGATGTATTCGCTCGGCGAAAACCTCGAGATATTGGTTTATCTATATTGGCCTGCATTGGTCTACACCGGCAGTGTGTTGCAAGACAGGATGTTGGCTCATGACTGATCTACTGCACCTTACCGATGACATACGTGCCGGCGGCGTGATGACCAATGTTCGGAGCATGAAAACCTTTGATCTAGAACTTGGTGCCAGCCAGCGTATCACTGAAGTCAATCCAGACAGCATCTTGGCAGCGAGAGCACTTCAGGCAGACGTAATCGTCGTGCACTTCTCGCTGGCCTGGCGAAAGTTGCCTTTCCTGGTGGCTCTCCGCGCGCTAAATCGAAATGCCCTGCTTATCCTTCAAGAACACCACTACTCTCCCGAACATTTTGAGGATGAACCCGAAGCGCTCAAACGGTTTCGCCTACTGGTTCGAAGCACCTTTCCACTGTTCGATCGAGTGCTTGCCGTGAGTAACGCGCAGGCACGGTGGTACGAAGAACTCGGTTCTACCCCAACGGGCACCGCCCCGCCGCTCGCAAATCTGGATGACCTTTTAGAGCTACCCGAAAAAATCAAATCTTCCCACACCGTAGTGGGCGTTTCCGGCCGACTGGAACAGGCTAAAGGCATCGACCTCTTGTTGGCTGCTATTCGCAACAACAATGACAGATGTATCCACTTTCTGATTGCGGGTGATGGAGAGCTCCGCAAGGCAGTGAAGAAAACGGCAAGCAACCGCGAAAACGTAAGCTATTTCGGATGTTACGAACACCCCCAAACCTTTCTGTCACGCTGCGATCAGGTAGCCATACCAAGCCGTCTCGACACCTTCGGATTGTCTGCGCTGGAGGCCAAGGCTGCGGGGAAACCCATAGTTGTTACTCAAACCTGTGGATTGACTGAACAAGCGAAGAACTGTGGCGTGGTAGTAGAACGCAACAGTCCAGAGTCTTTGCTTCGAGGAATCAGTCAGCTCAAGCGCAACAACAAAAACGGTGAACTCGGTCGAAGTGCCAGAAGCAGCGCCAAGACTCACAACATGAACAGCCTGGAAATCTGGCGCCAACAACTTCAGCAGAAGAGGTAAGCATGTCACTCAACCAAGCCGTCAGCGTGATCATTCCGCTCTACAACAAGGAAGGTTACATCCGCCGTACCGTCGAATCTGTGCTGCGGCAAACGCATAACAACTTCGAGCTTCTTATTGTAGACGACGGTTCAACCGATAATTCTCTGGCGCAGATAGAATCGTTGAAAGATTCTAGAATAAAAATCATTCGTCAGATAAACGCCGGAGAAGGCGCAGCACGAAACACCGGGCTGAACGAAGCAACTAACCACTGGGTTGCTTTCCTAGATGCAGACGACACCTGGGAAGCCGGGTTTCTTGCCTGCATAACTCAAATGATCGCAGCCCAGCCAGAGATCGAACTCTGCGCAACCGGATACAAGATTCTCAGCCCGGATGGCATCGAGCTGGTTGGCGACTCAACCACCTCTGAACACAAGGTAGTACAAAACTATTTCTCACTGTCGTTCGAGAACAAACTGCCTTTTTGCGCCTCTTCAGTAGCGATACAAACAGAAACCCTCATTGAGTGCGGAGGATTCGCAGAGAACGAACCACTGGGCGCAGATCAAGACCTATGGTGTCGATTGTTGACCGATAGGGCTTTTGCACTGCATCGCTATCCCCACGCCACCTATCACCAGGATGCATCTGGTCGCGAATGCAACAGCACCATTCCTCGTGGCGAACTGCCCTTTTCAGTACGGCTGCAAGAACGCCTCGACCAGGGGAGTGTTCCAGAATTGCGTCGCGCAGACGCCAAACGATATATCGCAGCTCATCTTCTACATGTGGCCACATTGAATCTTCGCCGCGGCGACCTCGCACCCGCGGCCCTCCTGCTCGACGATCCACGAACGCGCGCTCTGCCTGTTAAGCGCGCCCTTAAGCAAGCGTGGCTCGCGGCCTATCGCACGTTTTTCCCCAAAATCCCTCTCGAATCTAAGGAGTATCGATGATGAGAAAGTTAGCCCGCCTGTTGGCGTTCAGCGTACTTGTCTTCACAGGCAATGCCTACGCCGAGCCGTTCACGGAATGTCCAATTGAGGCATTTTTGATTCAGGACACCGTAGCCAAAGCCTACGGCGTGAGACTGGGTACTGGGTATTACCAACTTTTAGCGGACGACCTGAATACCAATAACCGATTGAACGGCGTTGGCTTCAGCGTACACGACGACTACATCTATGGGTGGAATTACGCGACGCGTTCGCCCGGACGCATGGGGAGCGATTATCAAATCGAAGCACTTCCCACGATCGGCCTACCGAATTCAGACTTTTATGTGGGCGATGTATCGGTAGTGGACAATGCTTATTTCGTTTATAGACCCGGTGCAGCTTTCGGTCTCTATCGCATAGACCTCAGCACATCGACTCCGCTCGCCGCCGAGCAGATCATCGACGGCGCTTCATTGAATATCCGGATCTTCGATATGGCTTTTCATCCCGATGACGGATTCGCTTACGCGGTCGATCGCAATGGACTCTTGTGGCAGATAAACGCAACCAATGGCGACGCAACCAGCCTTGGCAATGTCGGTACATCAGGCACGTTCGGCGCTGCCTACTTCGATGTGAATGGAACAATGTATGTGAGTCGCAATAC
This sequence comes from uncultured Pseudomonadales bacterium, assembly GCA_964519335.1. Lineage (GTDB taxonomy): Bacteria > Pseudomonadota > Gammaproteobacteria > Pseudomonadales > Azotimanducaceae > JALZVT01. Next base: position 13,091 of record CAZFIA010000014.1, on the reverse strand, counting down.
GGACGGCCACATATACCGCATCGACCTTGACTCAAGCGAACCAATTGCTGAGCTGTTTGCCTTAGGTCCAGCCTCCTCGAACAACGATGGCGCCCGCTGTGCCCTGGCCCCCATCACCTCGTCCGCCGCCAGCACCATCGATTTTGGTGATGCACCGGCAAGCTACGGGACCTACCTTGCAGACAACGGCGCACGGCACGATCAGACCAATAACGAGCTGTTTCTGGGTGCAGCGGTTGATACGGAAGCAGATGCATGGCTGTATCCTGAAAGCGACGACGCATCATCCACCTCAGATGGAAACGGGATAGACGACGAAGACGGCGTCGCTTTTGTTACCGGAGTGGAAGTCGGCCAGAACAGCATTCTTAGCATCAATGCTTCACAGGCAGGCTTCGTGAACGTTTGGATCGATCTAGACAACAACGGACAGTTCGACGACGAAGAAAAATTGCTGGATGGTTATGCGTTAGATGCTGGCGACAATCCTGTCGCGATGTACATACCGCTATGGGCAAGTCTTGGCGAAACCTGGGCGCGGGTGAGACTATCGAGCGAAGGAACCCTGCCTCCGACCGGAGGAGCCGCGGATGGGGAAGTGGAAGACTACCTAATAACAATCACCTCCGCAGATCTCGAGATTGTCCACTATCCCAGTCAAAACGGCTGGAGCACATTGGCGTTCGAGGACACATGGCCTCTGCAAGGTGACTACGATATGAACGACGTGGTGGTTCATCAACGGATCACCCACTATCGCAGTAAATCCAATGACACTCTCGTTGGAGTTCGTATACAAGGACAGATTGCGGCACTTGGCGCCTCTTATCACAACGGATTCGCGGTTCGTTTGCCGGGAGTGCAGCGAACAAACATTGGCGAAGCAAACGTACGCTTCGACAACAATTTCGGCACTACCGGATCACCATTGGAGGCGAATCGAAACGAAGCGATAGTGATAGTCGCAAACGATCTGTGGCAACACATATCTGCCGGCGAAGGCTGCGAGTTCTATCGTACCTCGGCAGATTGCGGTGGCCCTGCACAGATGGTTTACGACCTTTATCTCCCCACGACCGGCGTATCGGCAGACACTACCGCCGAACTATCTCTCGGACTTGATCCGTTTATTTTCGCAACCCCAGGCGCTACCCGGCCTGGCGTATTCGGTGGATCGCCCGGTCGTGGTCTCGAGGTACACTTGAAAAATCAGGAACCTACTGAGGCATTCGATCTCTCATTTCTCGGTCAAAACGATGACGCCTCAGAAGATGCCGCGTACTTTCTTAACCAAAAAGGCATGCCCTGGGCGCTGGAGATCTCTGAACGCTGGGCTTACCCACTATCGGGTGTCGATCTGGTAGATGCCTACCCGATGTTTATCGACTTTGTACAGTCAAACGGTACTGCGGAATCCGATTGGTACAGCGTAGATAAAGCAATCATTAGCAACACATTCGTGGAGTAAGAGATATGAAATCGAATAGAACAAAGGCAAAACTATCAACTCTAATGTGTGGGCTATGCTTATTCATCGTGGGATGCGGTGGCGGCGGCGGAGGTAACGAGTCTGCACCAGCCGCCGCCCAACCTCCCGTGGTTGTAACAGACGCTACACCAGATCCTCTGCCAGAGCCCGTGGTCATTGAAGCAACTAGCGACCTTGTGGCAGATTCGACCTTTGACCTTGCAACTCACAAGAAGGTGAGCGTCAACATAGACATTTCCGGAACAAACAACACCCAGGGCTATCTATCAATTTGCAGCGCGAAAGCAGACGGTGCGCCAGACTATGAAGACTGCTATTTACGCACAGCAGTACCTGATGGCACTCACCAGTCTACGTTGTTGGTAGGCACCAATGTTAGAGAGGTGGTGAGCGCGATCTGGTTCTTGGATCTGTCTGCAGAGCCGGTGATTACTCGCCACGACCTGGCTGCCAGCAAGCTAACACTGTCTATCTAAGGGCTTGAAGGGTAGGTGACCTCATTCTGTGACCTCTGTAGAAGCTTGGTATCATCGATGTTTTGACTAATTAGTTAGTCTCACCGGATAGCGCAGCAGCAGGAGCGATCATGACCGGAAGCAGCACGAATTCCCACCCACCGGTTCGACTCGATCCGGTTAGCGGGCTTAAGCTGTTTAACACCCGTGCAGAAAAGTCATCTAACCGGGTAGCAGGAACAGGTTACGGCGTAAACCAAACAGAGCGCTTCCGCACTATGCCAGCGTTCAAGAAAGATCTTGCCTACGATGACGATGCAAAAAGTCAGGTCAGGAACTTTAACGACTCCCGGCGAGACACCGACAACTATATGAAGATGGAGGGCGAATTCGCCCGCTATCTCGAAGATCACTACTCGGCTCCACCCATTGAACGGGAAAGCCTCAATGACGAATGTGAAATCCTCATAGTTGGCGCCGGATTTGCCGGTCTTCTGCTTTGGTATCGCTTGCAAAAGGCAGGATTCAAAGATGTTCGAATCTGCGAAAAAGGCGGTGATGTTGGCGGCACCTGGTATTGGAATCGATACCCAGGAATCGCCTGCGACGTAGAGTCTTACTCCTATCTTCCGTTGCTCGATGAGATGGGCTACTTCCCAACGATGAAGTTCGCATCAGGATTCGAGATCTTCGAGTACTGCCAAGAAATGGCCAAGAAATTTGGTTTCTACGATCGGTGTCTGTTTCACACTGAAGTCACCGAAGCACTTTGGTCGGAAGATGCAAAGCAATGGACCGTCGGCACCAATCGAGGCGATTCAATGCGCGCCAGGTACGTGATGCTGGCCAATGGGACACTAAGTACGCCGCGTCTTGCACAGATTAAGGGCATGGAAAAATTTAACGGAGACTCTTTTCATACCGCCCGCTGGGACTACGACATCTCTCTTGCAGGTAAACGGGTTGGCGTCATCGGCACCGGAGCCACAGCCGTGCAAGCTATCCCCGAAATCGCCAAAGAAGCGGAGCAGCTCTACGTCTTTCAGCGCACCCCTTCAACCATAGATGTACGCGATCAACGCGAAACCACGGCAGAAGAGATTGCAGAATGGAAACAGCTTCCCGGTTGGGCGCGAGCGCGCCGCGAGCGCTTTGCCAAGCTGATTGGCCGCCGGGCGCTACAAGCAAACGATGACTTCCTCTCGGGCAAGGTCGAAAAACCCAAACGCAGGCTGTTTGGCGACGGCAAACGCCTGGAACCGGCAGAGCTTATTAAGCGCGAACTCGAAACCAGCCATCGCATCATGGAGCAGATCAGAGATCGCATCGACATGATCGTCGAAGATCCAGCAACGGCTAAAGCAATGAAACCTTACTACCCTTATGGCTGTAAGCGCCCGACCTTTCACGACGAATATTTGCCTACCTTTAATCTGCCTCATGTGTCTCTGGTAGATACGGCACCCGTCGGAGTCGAGGAAATCAACGAAAACGGCATTACGCATGACGGCGTGCAATATGATCTGGATGCGATCGTCTATGCCACAGGCTTCGATTTTATGTCCCACGAATCGATGGGGCTTTTTAAGAACGCAACTGGAAAATCGATTGCCCAGAAGTGGCAAGAGGACGGCGTGCGCACCTTTGTCGGCGTACACACCCACGATTTTCCCAATCTCTTCATCATCGCAGGGCCGCAAGGTACCGGCGGAAGTTTCAACTTTACCGACGCGATCGAAGAACACAGCGAGTACGTGGTGTCACTCTTATCGAAGACGCGCGATCTCGGCCATGACGTAATCGATGTTAACGAGGATGCGGAACTCGACTTTGCAGAACACTGCGCCAAGGCAGATCTGGTCTCGGCACCTCTGCGCGATTGCATCGGAAACTTCACCGGTTACGGCCGTGCCGCCCCTGGATCGCTTGGCTACTATGGCGGCAGAAAAGCCATGAAACTCCGAGACTGGGCACTAGAGACACTAGAGCCGTTCACCTTCTAACCAGCTCGCATCGAACAGCAGATGGCATAGATCACCTTAGGCCTCTCTCATGGAGTAAGACTCATACAGGCGTTGCACGATGAGTCCGGTACCCAAAACCGTAAACACAAATCCAAGAAGCCCGCCCAGCCAGGGAAGGTTAACCACAACTATCACAATTGTAATACCAAGCAGCAGCGCAAGGGCCGTGTTTGTTTCGCGGTCTGTTCTGTCCAATATCGACCGGCCAATGAACAAACCCACCACAATCTTGCCGAGATACATCAGGATAATCCAACCCATCATCGCCACAACAGACAGTGGAATACCAATGAGCGTAAACGCGACTAAGCCCGCGGCAAGAGGGATCGCAAAAAGAGACAGGAAACCCACCAGGCCCGCCTTAAGTCCTTCCATACCGCCCTCAACCGCCAGCGTCCGAAACCCAGGCACCAACCAGATCAACGCAAGTCCAACAAGCACCGCACTCAATATTCGAGCGAGTTGCCACAGGTAAAACTTCGCGCTCAGATATCGATTAGAGGGTTCCTGGCCCTTGGGTAAATCCAGAAATACCAGCTCACCGTCTACAACGGCCCCTGCTTCTTGCTGCAAACTCTGTTCGTTTTCTACCCGCAGACGAGCATCACCCGAGATCTTTGCCCCATCAAGCAGTCGCACTTCGGCTCCGAAGGCGTTGAGGTCTTCCCCCAAAGTACCGCTAAACTCAACAATCTCTGAAGCGGTTGTGAGGCCTTTGCCCACCGAACCGGCTATCACCAAGCGGTTGCCGGCCATGGTTACATTGCGTTTAACCGTAGAGGCATTGTCGATGGCGAGATTTTCTCCTGCGGCCCAAAGATCACTGCCCAACGCTGCACTCTCTACATCAACACTTGAAGCCGCACTCACAACCGTTCCAGAAACAGAACCACGGATCTCTACCGTTTCGGCAAAAGCAATCAGATTGCCCTCGACTACTCCATCGATCTCCACGCGTTGCCCGGCGGCAAAAAGATCACCAGTAACCTTCCCGTTCACCAGAATAGTGTCTCCGCCCATCAAGAGCGTATCGTTAACCGTTTCGCCTTCTGCAACGGTTACCACATCGGTGCCTTTGCGGGTTTCGAGGGCAGCAGCCGATTCAGAGTAACTAACGCTCATCAGCACAAAGGGCGCCATGAGTGCACAGAAAACCATATTGATGTTATCTCTGGCGCGGATATACCGTAACGCAAGGGCCGTAGCCGTTAGAGCGACAACGCCCACGATAATTAGTCCCATATAGGCATCAAGCATGGTTGTTCCTTGTTCAATGTAGTTAAGAAATGCAGCACTCGCGAGCCCATAGGCGTCGGGTGCAAAAATGGAGGCGACCCAGGCCATCCCGTTAACGACCAGCTCGCCAAACAAGGTCTTCCACAAGAACCCGGCGAGCCAGATAATCAATGCAGTCACCAGGTTCGCCAGCGCAAACTCACGCAAGCCCGCCGGGCGCTTGAATTTCGGAATCACCGAAGCCGTATTCTGTTCAGCGCTTTGTGTTTGCGGTTCGCTCAGTAACGCAGATCTAATTAGCTGAGTATCTGTCTGTAATCGTTCGACCTTTCCGCTACACAGGGTGCAAGACCCTATGTGTTGTTCGAGATCCGCTAGTTCTTCAGCGGGTGCAGCAGCATCCGCATAGAGCGCAAGTGATAAGTTATCGGGATGGCTCATCGTGTAGCCTCCGACGCATCGCGACCAAGCGCGGTTTTCAGGTGTTGTCGAGCGCGAAGGAGCAACACACCAACATGATTAGTGGAGGTATCCAACCGCTCAGCGATGGTGCTGTAACTCTCTTGTTGGAAATAGGCCAGCACCACAGGCACGCGATACTTATCCGCCAAAGACTCTATGGCGGCATGCACTTGGGAGGCATCTTCCGCGACTACCATTTCCGTCAATACTGGAAGATCCTCGGAAGGCAACGCATCGTATTCGGCGGTTTCATCGCCAAACAACGCGGCACTTCGGCTCCGCTTTCTAAGCAGGTCGATGCAATAATTATTTGCAATGGACGCAATCCACTGCCAAAACGGTTGTTCGACATCAAACTTGCCAAAGTTCTTATACGCTCGCATAAAGGTTTCCTGAGTGGCGTCTTCCGCCAGTTCGTAAGAACCTAGTAGCCGTCGGCACAGCCCGAATACCCGGTGGTAATAGTCTCGATAGAGAATTTCAAACGCGGTATGTCTGGCCACAGCACATTCCAGGGGGTTCAAGAGGTAATACGACCCAGGCGCGGGAATATTACAAATTCGTCGAAATTCTCGGCGACTGAGCCGAAAGCGGCTAAAATAGCCGGCCCGACCGCCGTACAGAGACCAATGTGAAAGCCTACGTTGTCGTCATTGTTCTGCTATTGGTTCTGTTCGGGAGCATCGGCGGCTACCTCTACCAACGCTTCAGCGCGTTCGCCAGTATGGACTTTACGCCACCGCCCGTAACTGTTGCCGTTTCGGTAGCACAACAAGAAACCTGGGATGAATCGCTGAGCGCCGTGGGTACCATTCAGGCCGTACGTGGCGTTGAGCTAACCTCCGAGACCAGCGGTGAGATCACCAATATTCGCTTCGATTCTGGCGACGAAGTAATCGCTGGCCAACTGTTGGTGGTGCTTAACAACGAAGTTGAACAGGCCAGTCGGCAAAGCCAGGTCGCGGGCCTTGAACTGGCGCAAATTCTATTTGATCGCGACGAGGAGTTGGTACAGAAGAAATCGATTCCTCAATCACAATTTGATCGCACAAAGGCTGATCTCGAACGCGCGCGAGCACAGTTATCAGAAACCGATGCACGCCTGGCTAACAAACGCATTGAAGCCCCATTTGCGGGGCGTATGGGCATCAGGCAAGTAGATGTTGGTGATTACCTATCACCGGGCACGGTCATCGCCACGCTGCAAGATCACTCTGAACTCGAGATCGACTTTACTGTTCCCGCTCGCCATGCGCCCAGATTACAAGCCGGGTTGCAGGTGGAGGTGCAAGTAGATGCCTTCGCTGATCGAACCTTCAAGGCAGCAGTATCAGCAGTAGATGCACGTATCGACCCAAGCACCCGCAATGTCTTGTTGCGCGCACGGCTCGATGAAGTTGAAGGCTTAGTGCCAGGAATGTTTGCGATACTGAAGGTCGATCTCGGCGATCAACAGAATGTTGTTTCCATTCCTGAAACCGCCATGACCTTCGCACTGCAAGGCAACACGGTGTTTGTTGTAGAAGAACTGGATGACGGCGCGCTCACTGCCAAAGCTCGGGTTGTAACGGCAGGCAAGGTAAAGGATGGCCGGGTGGCCGTGCTATCCGGTTTACAGGAAGGTGAAAAGGTAGTGAGTGTTGGGCAAAACAAGCTCTATCGCGGAGTTCGAGTTGTGATCGACGAAAACGTGGAGCTGTAGGGCAGTGCTCAGCTTTACCGACATCTTTATCAATCGGCCCGTGCTCGCTCTGGTTTTGAGCGCGGTGATGTTGCTGCTGGGCTTGCAAGCCGCTTCGCAACTCACGTTAAGACAGTATCCTGAAGTAGAAAAGAGCGTGATCTTCGTTCGCGCGGTCTACCCAGGCGCTAGTGCAGAAACCGTACAGGGCTTCGTGACCACTCCTTTACAACGCCGCATCGCGGCAGCAAAAGGTGTTGAGTACATTACCTCTCAGAGCGACCCCGGAGTTGCCCAAATTTCGGTGTGGGTAAGACTGGGCGAAAACTCCACCGAGGTAATGAGTGAAGTAATTACGCGCGTTAATGAAGCTCGTTTCGAGTTGCCTCGCGAGGTCGAAGATCCAGTGGTCACCAATACCACCGGCAGCGATGCCATGATGTACCTTGCGTTGCTATCGGATCAGATGTCAGTACAGCAGATAGCCGACTACGCGCAGCGCTCCATTCAACCCGTACTGAGCACCGTTGAGGGTGTGGGTCAGGCCCGCATACTCAGTAGCGGTAACTTTGCTATGCGAATCTGGTTGAATCCCGCACGGATGGCTGCATTTAACGTAACCGCGACAGATGTCAGTGCGGCAATTCGTCGCGACAATTACATATCGGCGGCTGGTACCACACGAGGCGAACTGGTACGCGCCAGTGTAGATGCAGAAACTGACCTGCAAGATCCAGATAAGTTTGCTGACGTTGTGATACGTCAGGACGGCGAGAGGCGAGTGCGTTTATCGGATGTCGCAACCATCGAGCTTGCGAGCGAGACTTACGAAGCCGCCGCGTATTCCAGCGGCAAAGAAACCGTATTTTTGTCGATCACCGAGGCGCCGGGCTCCAATCCTCTACAGGTTGCGAGCAACGTCAAACATAAGATCAAAGAACTCGATTCTCAGCTACCAGCGGACCTAACGATCTTTATGGACTCAGACACGTCGATATATATCGGTGAGGCACTAAATGAGGTGGTACAGACACTTATTGAAGCCTCGATTATCGTCGTACTGGTCATTCTATTGTTTCTCGGATCATTCCGTGTGGTGGCCATACCGATCGTCGCCATACCGCTATCACTGGTAAGCGTTCTGTTCATAATCTGGGTGATGGGATTCTCCATCAATCTGCTAACCCTGCTTGCTATGGTGATCGCCATCGGATTGGTTGTGGATGACGCCATAGTAGTGGTTGAGAACGTTCATCGGCACATCGAAGGCGGAAAACCTCCGCAGGCAGCGGCCTTGTTAGGCGCAAGGCAGGTAGCGCTACCTGTAATTGCCATGACGCTTACACTGGTTGCGGTTTACCTGCCGATCGGATTTCTAGGCGGGCTCACTGGTGTTTTGTTCAGTGAATTCGCTTTAACGCTTGCGGGCGCCGTCATAATCTCTGGCGTTATTGCGCTAGTGCTAAGCCCAATGATGTGTGCCTATCTTCTACAAGGGCACGAACAGCAGGGTAGGATTGCAAATTGGCTCGACAAGCGCTTCGAGCAACTTCACAACACCTACCAACGCATATTGGTGCACTGCCTAAACAATCGCGGCGCCGTAGTGCTTTTCGCCACGGTCATATTCTTGAGCCTGCCTGTGTTTTACCAACTTGCACAGAAAGAGCTCGCACCCCAGGAAGACAGCGGTAGCATCTTCGCGGTGGCAACACCCCCAGACTACGGAAGCTTAGAATACACTACCTATTTTCTCGATGAGATGGTTGAAGCATGGCGAACCGTTCCTGAGGTTAGTCACTCGTGGCAAGTGAATGAACCGACATCTGTATTTGGAGGTATTGAGCTAAAACGGTGGGACGATCGGGAGCGCACACTAGAAGAAATTCGTCGCGAGGTGCAATCGAAGTACGACAAAATTAGCGGCCTCGACATATTTACCTTTGCAGGCGGAGGTTTGCCAGGCGCATCACAAGGTCTACCCGTGCAGTTTGTTATATCTGCCAACCAAAGCTACGAAGAACTCGAGCGCGTCGCCGAAACGGTAATGAATAAGGCTCGCCAATCGGGGGTGTTTGCCTTCGCCAACAAAGATCTGCGTTTCTCGCGACCAGAAGTTGGCGTGGACATCGACCGGGAGCTCGCTGCACGGCTCGGCATTTCTATGCAAAAGATTGGCGAAACCTTGCAAGTGATGCTGGGTGAAGCCGAAACCAACCGCTTTAGTGTGGAGGGGCGTAGCTACAAAGTGATTCTACAAGCTGACCAGGGCTTTCGACTTACCAAAGAATGGCTTGAGCGTTACTACCTAAGAACCTCCCAAGGCGAGTTGGTGCCATTGTCGACGGTCATCACACTCAAACAAAAAGTTCAGCCCAATACCCTGAAGCAATACCAGCAGCTAAATAGCGTGACAATTTCAGGGTTGGTTTTACCCCCGAATACGCTGGGTAACGGCCTTGAACTATTGGAAACCTCGCTAAATGAGGTAGCGCCCTCCGGCTATCGAGTAGGTTACGAAGGAGAGTCACGCCGCTTTATTCAAGAAAGCCAGGGGTTTTTGCTGTTGTTCGGAACCTCGATCATTTTTATCTATCTGGTGTTATCAGCCCAGTTCAACAGCTTTCGTGATCCATTTATCGTGCTTATTAGCGTGCCGCTCTCCATATTCGGCGCGCTCGTTCCGCTGGCGCTGGGTATGGCGACGCTCAATATTTATACCCAAGTCGGGTTGCTCACACTGATAGGCCTGATAAGCAAGCACGGCATCTTGATCGTCGATTTCGCTAACAAACGCGTACGCGAAGGTGCCAATCGCCACTCGGCGGTTTTGGAGGCGGCAGGGTTGAGGCTTAGACCTATTCTAATGACCACCTTTGCCACAGTACTGGGCGTGGTACCCCTGCTGATTGCCTTTGGTGCCGGTGCGAATTCACGTTTCGCGATTGGCCTAATGATTGCGGCAGGCATGTTGGTAGGCACGCTGTTTACCCTGTTCGTACTGCCTACGTTCTATCTGCTGATTGGGAGGAGAGAGGCTGCTGAGACAGCAATCAACTCCATACCAACTGTGCCGCACTCCCCTTAACCGCTAGCTGTACGCAACTACTTCGTACTCGATCCCATCGTGATCATAGAAGTAATATCGACGTCCTGGGGCGTAGTCAGCATGGTTCTCGGTGCTAAAGCCTAACGCGTGAATTCTTTTCTCTGTTTCGTCCAGGTTATCAACCACTACCGCGACGTGATTCAGTGCACCTGTCATAGATTTGGCCCGCTCATCATTGGCGGGTAGTAGCCTATCCGGATCAGCAGGCCGATAGAGCGCGAGGTAACCCGCGTCATCGCCAACATGAACCGTATAGCCCCCTGCCATTGCCGGACCTTGCCAGCGAATGCGCCAATCAAATAACTCAACCAGCAATGCCGCAGTGGCCTCGGGGTCGGGCACCGTCAGATTTACATGCTCAAATACAGCCGCCATCGTTTATCTCCTTATTTTTCGTTAGACTAATACCTCAACCTAAGTTTAGGTCAAGGTTTTATGAGCACCGCAGAACCGCGGAATCTGGCCATCGGCAAACTCGCAGATCGCACGGGCTTAAGCATAAGCGCCATCCGTTTTTACGAAGCCCGGGGTCTAATCAATCCACAACGCAACGCCGGCGGACAGCGTCGCTTCGCACGATCAGACATTCGACGTCTGTCGTTCATCATGATTACCCAACAACTTGAATTTTCGCTCGAGGAGATCAGCGAAATGCTTAAGGGGCTACCAAATCAGCGCACGCCAACTCAGCGCGATTGGTCGCGTATAAGTATCGCGCTCACCGCTCGCCTGGATGAACGAATAGCTCAGCTCACGCAGATGCGCGAAAGGCTGTCTGGTTGTATTGGATGCGGGTGTTTATCGCTAAGCAAGTGCAAGCTTTACAACCCTGAAGACAAAATGGCGGAAAAAGGTCCGGGGCCGCGTTACCTGACAGACCTTTAAGTAGGCGCCGCAACAAATCAATCACCAAAAGAAAACCCCCGCAAGATCGCGCCAGCGGGGGTTTCGAACACTGACCTTGCGCTAGTTAAATCGAGCGCGCATCCCTAGATGAAACGACGCCCCAGGCAACGGCACAAAGGCCGCCCGGAACGAAGTACTCCGTCGAGCATCTTCATCCAACAGGTTGGTGCCCTTGGCAAACAGATCCCAGACAAATCCGCTGGACTGTCCCAGATGAAAGGCGACATTCACGTTCAGCATAGTGAAGTCATCGGTTGCAAAAGTGCTCAGATCATCTTGCTCTGCATGGTATATAGCCGTTACGCCACCTGACCAGCGCGAGTCAGCATAGGTCAGCTCGCCACCCACTCGGGTGGGTGGAATCCGCGGCAAGTCATTTCCTTCACCCCGCGCGCGCACCAGGTCAGAGAACAGCCGTATTCCCCATGGAGAATCTGCACCCGTGGGTGAAAACCTGATTTCCGCCTCATAGCCGTAGAACTCTGCATCTTGCTGCTGATAGATTGCCAGCGGTAAGCCATCTTCAAGAATCGCTGAACCTTCACGGAACGTGTAGTCATCGATGTTGTTGTAAAAGCCGCCGATCTTCCAGCTCACATAGTCCGAGCGATAGGCGAGCGATACATCGATGTTGTTAGACACTTCCGTTTCTACATCAAGATCAGCAGCAATCAAACCAACTTCAAACAGAGCCGTAGCGAGGTGCGCGCCGTTCGAGTACAGCTCTTCCGCTGCCAGAAGCCGCTCCGATCGTGAGTAGTTCGCGTTCAGCGCCAGCCCCTCAGCAAGGTCGAACCTACCGCCAACCGATGCCGAAAACGCCGTTTCGTCATAGTCGTCGAAACCAGCAGCCGGATCTGGTTCGTGCTCGAGGAAATCAAGACGCAGGCCAAACTCAATCAGGCCCCAATCAAAAGGGCGTTCCTCAAACAGAAAGACGCCAACACCGGTGGTGTCTGTGGGCGGAATGAAGGCCTCTTCACCAACCGCAGAAAATTCCCGATCACTAACCTGCACACCGAAGGCGCCCTGCCACGAAGCAATAGCTGCGTGACTGAGTTCCAATCGTCCTTCCCAGGCATCATTTTCAAACAGCGTGGCCACTTCACCATTGGGCTCAATCTCTGAGTGCTCATAGTCATTATAACCAAAGCGGAATCGCGCTTTTTCAATGATCTGGCCAAACTCGTATTCGGCCCGCAAGTCGTAGCGTGTTTGTTCCAATTCGATAAATGGCCCATCGGCGATCAGCGGACCTTCTTCTTCGCCCTCTTCGCCTTCTTCCTCCTCTTCTTCTTCCGGGCCAGGCAATCCGTAGTCATTTTCGAAACGACCGACCGACACTCCGACAAATCCGCGATCGCCAACGAGTGATACACCGCCGGAAAAGCTGTGTGAATCACCAAAGCTATTGAGCAGCGTGCCAGACGTTTCTTCGTCTGGACGATCATCCTCATCAGCGGTTGCAAAGCCATCAATGTCGATGTCTTCTGATTCGCGACTCACGCCATCAAGATGATAAGCAAAATTCCCGGAACTGCCGTCGATGCGACCCGCAATAGCGCGTTCTTCAGTTGCAGTGTCACCACGCAGATCGATTGCAGCAGATACGCCTTCTTCTATTAAGTACTCGGGTACCCGGTTATCGACAACGTTAACAACACCGCCGGCTGCCGAGCTGCCATAAAGCAGTGTTGCCGGGCCACGAATGACTTCGATACGTTCGGCA
>CAZFIA010000013.1:31485-45887 GCA_964519335.1 uncultured Pseudomonadales bacterium | reverse complement strand
GGCGGACTTCACCGGTCGGAGTTTCAAGTCTTGCTCGAAGAAATGCGCCAGATCAACGCGCGTCCGCCACTACTCGGCATGGGCCTAAGCATGATTGGCCCAACCCTTTTGGAATACGGCACCGAAGAGCAAAAACAAACTCACTTGCCACCCATTATTCGCGGCGACACCCGCTGGTGTCAGGGCTACAGCGAGCCGGGCGCTGGATCTGACCTTGCTAACCTCGCAACACGCGCCGAAGACAAGGGGGATCACTACCTGGTCAACGGCAGCAAAATCTGGACCTCTGGCGCCAACCATGCCGACTGGATGTTCTGCCTGGTACGGACTGATCCCAGCACGCAAAATAAGCCGACTCGCCAGAAGGGCATTAGCTTTTTGCTGATCGACATGACCAGCCCCGGTATCGACGCCCGGCCCATAGAACTCATCGACGGCAATTCGCATTTTTGCGAAACCTTCTTCAACGATGTCGAAGTCCCCAAGGCAAACCTTGTTGGAGAATTGAACAAAGGCTGGACAGTGGGCAAGCGTTTGCTGCAACACGAACGGTCCGGCCTTGATCAGCTCCTGGGGGCAGGCCAGGATCGTACGGCGCCCATAAGACCCCTGGCAGACATGGCCAAACAGTCACTCGGCGAATCTGCAGACGGCAAGATCGATGACCCAGACATCCGCCGTGCCATCATCGAGCAGAACATGACCGAACGCATTTTCGCGCTCACTCAAAGGCGGACGGTCGAAGAGTCGGAAGCGAATACCCCGGGCGCTGCCACTTCCATTTTCAAATTACGTTGGGCCACAATGGCGCAGCAGCAGCTTGAGCTGCAGCTGCTGCTGCGCGGCAGCGCCGGATTGGGCTGGGAGGGGGACCACTTCGATACCGAGGCACTCAGCAAGGGTCGGCTCTGGCTAGAATCAAAAGCCGCCTCCATCGCCGGCGGCAGCAACGAAGTGCAGTGCAATATCATCGCCAAGCACGTTCTGGGCCTGCCAGACTAATAGTCTATATATTTCAATCTGTTACGATAGAAAAAGAAACTAGATCAAGAAAAAAATCAACAAGAATATCAACAAGAAGGATTCCCATGAAAACAGGCATAGGCATTGGCAGCGCGTACTACAACGGCGAAGACTGGGATGAGCTGGTCGACTACACCGTCGCCGCCGACAAAATGGGCGTGGACTTTGTATGGTCTGCCGAGGCCTGGGGCATGGACGCCATCGTACCCCTCGCCTACGTTGCAGCCCGCACCAGCAACATCAAGTTAGGCACCGGTATTCTGCAGGTGTCTTCGCGGGTGCCGTCCATGATTGCGATGACGGCACAAAGTCTCGCCACAGTCTCCAACAACCGGTTTGTGCTCGGCCTTGGCGTATCAGGTCCCCAGGTCGTTGAGGGCTTGCACGGTGCCGCTTTTGCTCACCCTCTGGGTCGTTTGCGTGAATGTTTGCAGATCATTCGCAAAGGACTTTCCGGCGAACGCCTGAGCTTCGAAGGCAAACACTATCTGTTGCCGCGCCCGGGCGGTGAGGGCAAACCCATAAAGCTATCCCAACCCCCAAGACCAGAGTTACCCATTTACCTGGCGACCCTCGGTCCAAAATCTATGGAAATGACCGGCGAGCTGGCCGACGGCTGGCTCGGCACCTCCTTCATTCCAGAGAATGCTGATGTGTTTCTTGAACCCTTGAATCGCGGCTTAAAGAAATCCGGTCGCGTACTTGCCGATATCGACATACAGGTGGGTGGCAGTTTCGAGATTGGCGACAACGTTGAGCAGATGATAGAAGCTCGCCGACCGGCGATGGCCTTTACGCTTGGCGGGATGGGTTCCGCAAAAACCAACTTCTACAACGACGCGTTTAAACGGGCCGGGTACGCCGACGCAGCGGTTGAGGTACAGAGCCTCTGGGTTGACGGCAAGAAAGATCAAGCCATTCGCGCCGTTCCGGATGAGATGGTGTTGAAAACCAGTCTGATCGGAACAGAAGATATGGTTCGTGAACGCTTGCGTGCCTACCGCGATGCTGGAGTAACCACGCTGCGCGTCAGCACCGGCGGCAAAGACTGGCGTGAACGCACTGACAGTTTGGCTGAAGCGATCGATCTGGTGCAGCGAGAATCCAAAAGTTGGTAGGCGGTTAACTCAGGTTAAAGTAGAACACCAGTGCAACCGCGATGGGGGCGACTATTCGCACTAGCGCGAGCCATGCTGTGAAGAGCCCGCCATCGCCCATGCCGAGTTCACTCACCTGTATCTCACGAGATAGCCACCACCCCGCGAAGAGAGCGTAAAGCACGCCACCTAGTGGCAGCATAACGTTGGATACCAGATAGTCGATGAGATCAAATGGCGTTTTGGTCGCAAAAGTCTCGACGCCAGCGAGCGGGAAGAACCCCTCCCAGGTAGAAAACGACAACACGGTGATAAGCCCAAGGGCAAAGGCGCAACCGCCGATAACACAGGCTGCGCCCGCACGACTCACCCCCGGAAACTCAACCGCTCGCGCTGTCATGGTCTCAAGCATAGAAAGAGATGACGTAAGTGCTGCAAACAACAGCATCAGAAAAAATGCCGCACCCACGATCGAACCACCTGGCATCTGTGCAAAGACTGTCGTGAGCGTGACAAACACAAGGCCTGGCCCTTCATTGACGTCAAGCCCATAGGCGAACACCAATGGGAAAATCGCCAGCCCCGCAAGCAAAGCGACTAGAGTGTCGCCCGCAGAGATAGTTAGCGCGGAACGAAACAGGTTAACGTTCTTTGGCAGATACGCGGAGTAAGTCAGCACAGCCCCCACGCCAACATTAACGGAGAAAAACGCCTGACCAACCGCTGCCAGAACAACGCCCGAAGTTACTTTGCTGAAATCCGGCGCGAACAAAAACCGCAGGGCCTGACCGAACTCTGCGGTAACGGCACTGTAAACAACCAGACCAATGAGCATCAGAAATAGCAGCGGCATAATCACGGTGACCACACGCTCCAAGCCTGTCTTGATGCCCCGTGCGACAATAAAAACCGTAATACCGGTAAACAGTAAGTGCCAGAAAGTAAGCGTCAAAGGTTGATGCAGGTGCGCACCAAATCCAACGCCCGCTTGCTCAGCCGTTAGACCCACAAGGCCGCCGCTAAGGGCTTTCACAAGATAGGCGATACTCCAACCGGCAATGACGCTGTAGAAACTTAAAACCAACAGCAGCGCGAAGAGCCCCATCCACCCCACCAGCGACCAGCGCGGGCTGTGCCCACCTTCGGCTGCAAGGCTACGCATGGCTTCAGGCGCACTCTTGCCAGAGCGGCGCCCGATGATCATCTCAGAAAGCATGATGGGAGTAGCGATTAGGGCAATCGCAAGCACATAGATCAGCACAAAGGCGCTGCCGCCACTGCTACCGAGCGTATAAGGAAACTTCCAGATATTTCCCAGGCCAACGGCGGCGCCCACCGAGGCCAATATAAAAGCAAGTCGGCCTGACCAATATTCTGAAGCGTGCACAGCCATGCCGCCACTATATCAAGGACAAAAAAACGCGGGACACTAATCGTGACCCGCGCTTTATGCGTCCTTTATGTTTTCAGGAGGCTTACTTGCTCAAGCCAATTTCGTAGGTATAGCCTACCGTGAACTTGATACTGTCGTTATCCAGTCCATCAGAACCGGAACCATCGAGGTCGGTATCCGAGATCATAAAGCTAAACCCAGCCTTTGCGATTGACACGTTATAGGTAAAGTAGCTGCCCGGTACGCCGTTAAAGGCCTCGTTAAAGTCGCCTTCGTGAAAACCGAAGTGCACCCCGAGATCAATCTCGTTACCTATGGTAGTACCATAGTCAACATAAGCGTAAACCGCGCGACCAAAGCCAAAGTCTTGACCAGGGCCTTCATCGGCTTCTGTGTTAGTCAGCAGATTAACGCCAAGAGTGAAGCCGCGAGTGCTAATAGAGCCGTAGATTTCTCCAAAATCAAACTCCGCAGCGTTGTCATAGTTGTAGTACAGGTAACCCACGTCGTATTCGAAGTCTCCAAACGCGCCGCCATAGCCGAGGTAGATGTCGTGCTCGTAAGAAAAGTCATCCGCAGGGGCATAACTTACATTCGATGCCCAGGTGCCAATATAGAAACCACTGTCATGGGCGTAATCGATACCCCCCGAAATTGCGGCCTCGTTCTGGCTCTGCGTGAGACCACGCCAAATATAGTTACTGTGAGCGCTAACGTTTGCACTCCACTCGTCAGCCTGTGCTGAAGTCGAGCCTAATGACCCTAGACTAAGAGTCGCGAAACCGGCTGCAAGACAAGACATTTTTAAGACGTTCATTAAGATCCCCGATTCAAATTGTTTTGGATACTGCTTCTGAGGCGTCCATACGACACGGCTTGCGCGCCGAACTCCCCTGGCAATCAAGTCAAAGCAAATATCGGGCCAGCACCACAAAGTGACAAAATCGGCTGTTGCTGGGCCCTATTTGGCCAGCAGCAGGGAAATAGAACGCATTCAGCACCAATCTGGTGCGTGTTTGGCGCCATGGAGCAGACAACGCACCTGAATTGCACGGCGCCAAAAGAGACGGGGATCAGACACCGTTCTCAACACCGACTCGCCCTTCAGATTGCCCTTGCATGTGTAAAGTATCTGAGTATTATCTGCGAATTCTTGCAGATATTAAGATATGCAGAGTTGCATATGTATCGAGTACTGGACGAGTACAGGAGTAGAGTAGAAGGTGCCATCTCGAATAGTCGTCGCCAAAGAACTCGCTGAAATATTCAAGGTTATCGCTCACCCGGATCGCATCAGACTGATCGAGGAACTGTCCCAGGGTGAGGTTGATGTGAACGGCCTTGCAGACCGCCTTGAGTTGAGCGGACCGCGCGTGTCTCAACACCTTAATCAGCTTCGCGTCCATCGCCTGGTGGAGGAGCGCCGCGATGGCCGCCGCCACGTTTACTCTCTACTGCAGCCAGAAATCGCCGAGTGGATACTGCACGCGCTCGATTTTGTCGAAGGCCGGGGCACGACAATCACCAAGGCCAAGCTAAATACCGTCCGGCGCATGTGGTCGCAAGGTGATCGTTCTAAAGATCAGTCGGCTGGCTGAGTTTGATTGAACTCATCTCAATTATTTTGCTCTTAACCCTTAATCTAACACTCAAATATTCCAAAATATAAAGGAAACCCTGATGCCTAAGTTCGCTGCTGGAGTTGTCAAATTTCAATCTGAGGTCTTTCCGGCTAAACAGGAGCTGTTCGAGCAACTCAGCAAGGGCCAGTCGCCCGAAGCGTTGTTCATTACGTGCTCAGACTCGCGAATAGAGACCGCCATGATCACCCAGACAGAGCCGGGTGAGCTATTTCTCTGTCGCAATGCAGGCAACATTGTTCCCCCGCACACCGGCCATACTGGCGGAATGACCGCGTCTATCGAATTTGCAGTAGCGGCGCTCAATGTGCCGCACATAGTGGTTTGCGGACACAGCGAATGTGGCGCAATGAAGGGTGCGATGAACCCCGAAGGATTGGATAGCTTGCCCCACGTGCGCGAATGGCTCGGTTATTCAAAAGCCGCGGTCGATATCGTTAATGAGATCGGCAAAGGCGCCGATGATAAGACCCGCATGAAAATGCTGCTGGAACAGAATGTGATTCTGCAGCTCCAGCATCTTCGCACGCACCCCACGGTTGCTGTTCGGCTGGCCAAAGGAGATCTTGAGCTGCACGGTTGGATTTACGACATCGAGAGCGGTGGTGTCGAGGCCTATAACGAAGGCACAAATGATTTCGAAGCCGTAAGCGACAAGTACGCAGCCGAAGTAGCACAACACCTTAGCGGAGACTGCAGTAGCTAGCGCCGCTGCCACGAGTTAACAACAACAAATAGAACGCGCAAAGAGTAACGCTGTATGAAATTTCTGGACACCTCAAACCTTCGCGGCGATGTCTTCGGCGGAGTTACCGCTGGCATCGTTGCGCTGCCGTTGGCGCTCGCCTTTGGCGAAGCATCAGGAGCGGGCCCCATTGCAGGCCTATGGGGCGCCATATTTGTAGGTTTCTTTGCCTCACTCTTTGGCGGCACAGGCACGAACGTCTCTGGACCTACAGGGCCAATGGTTGTTGTGTTTGCCGGGGTGTTTGCCTCCTTATCGGGCAATCCTGCGCTTGTGTTTGGCGCTGTTGTACTTGCAGGCGTTTTGCAGATTGTCTTTGGCGTTTTGAAACTCGGTCAATACATTAAGCTCGTGCCTTATCCCGTTATTTCCGGGTTTATGAGCGGCATTGGCTGCATCATTATTGCGCTGCAGGCCGCCCGACTGTTTGGCCACGAACCCGAAGGAGGCGGCACCATCCCGGCCCTTGCTGCCATACCTTCGGCTATCGCAGACCCAAATTTTGCGGCTCTGTTTGTTGGCCTGGTTACTTTAGCCATCGTGTTTTTCTGGCCCGCCAAATGGGGGAAGTGGCTGCCTGGCGCGCTTGCCGCGTTGATCATTGGCACGCTGTTGAGTCTGGTTGTTTCAGGCGCACCGATCCTGGGTGATATCCCTACAGGATTACCCTCTTTCCTTATCCCGGAGTTCACTCGAGATACGATATTTGTTGTGTTCGAGGCGGCCTTCATTCTGGCGGTATTGGGCGCCATCGACAGCCTGCTCACCTCGCTCGTCGCCGATAATATGACCCGGACTCGCCATGACTCCGAAAAGGAACTGATCGGTCAGGGTATCGGTAACACCATAGCGGGTTTCTTTGGCGCCATACCGGGCGCAGGCGCAACCATGCGAACGGTAGTGAACATCCGTAGCGGTGGTGAAACCAAGATTGCAGGCATGCTGCACGCCGTTGTTTTGCTGCTCGTCGTTCTGAGCTTGTCGCCCTTGGCCGCACAGATTCCGCATGCAGTACTGGCCGGTATTCTGGTTAAAGTCGGTTACGATATTGTTGATGTCGCTTACCTCAAGCGCGCTCACAAGGGCCCCCGCTGGGATCTCTTGTTAATGGCTGTTGTGCTCGGAATGACCGTGTTTGTCGATCTAATCCAGGCCGTGGCGGTTGGTGTTGTACTTGCAGCACTCGGCTTCATTAAACGCCTTGCAGACACCCAGCTCGCAGAAGTGGTTGATGCAGACAGCACAACGACTAGCGACGAAGAAGACGCATTGCTCGATAGCGCACGCAACAAGGTCACGCTATTCGATTTTACCGGCCCCTTGAGTTTTGGCGCCGCCGCAGATCTCGGCCACCAGGTGCGAGAAAAAGTTCGCGAGCATACCAGCGCAATAGTGCTGGATTTCACCCGACTAACATTTATTGATGTATCCGCCGCGCGCGCCGTAGAAACCATTGCCATTGATGCAAGTCAGGCCGGCAAGACCATTTACGTCGCAGGGTTGAACGAAGAAGTCGCAGGCGTGCTCGAAGGACTGGGGTCTGACGAGAGCATTCCCGTCGAGCACCGGTTTGAGCAACGCCTGGATGCCATCAAGGCAGCGGTTGCAGAGGTCAAGGGCCAAAGCGGTGATTCAGCACCGGTCTCGCCCGCGGCCCCACAGGGGACCTAACCGACTCCACCCACAAAGCTCGTCCGGTTGGACTACAATCGGACGATGTGTACTTCTCACGACGTCGAAAACAATACCTCGAGCCCAGACCCGCGCAACGGCTACGCGCTGGTTCAAGACTGGCCCAGATATCCAGAAACCATGGACTTTGAGATGGGTTCAGGGGTCGCCGTCGATACTGACGGCATCATCTACCTGTTTACCCGCGACATAGAACACTGGGCCGCCCACCCCCTCGCCATGAGCGACAAAATGGGCAAGAGCAGCATTTCCATGTTCACACGCGATGGTGACTACCTCGGCAAGTGGGGTCCTTCGGACAAACCCGGCTTCGCGCTCGGTGGCCACACCCTCTACATAGAACAGGATGGCATGTTCTGGACGACCGATCGCGACGGACACACCGTTAAGAAATACACCCCAGGCGGAGAACTGCTGCTTACTCTGGGCACCTTCGGCGAATGGGGTTGCGACGAAAACCACTTCAACGGGCCGACCGCTGTCGCTGTGCAAAACGACGGCACTATTGTGGTCGCTGACGGTTACTGGAACTCGCGGCTGGTGTTTTTTTCCGCCACAGGAGAATTCATAAAGTCTGTTGGCGAATGGGGGCGCGGCCCTGCCCAGTTCAACACGCCGCACGCGTTAGCCATCGATTCACAAGGGCGATTACTTGTAGCAGATCTTTGCGGCGGTAATTTTCACGACTACATGACCCTACCCGGCCAGATTGCGGAGCACCGCACTAAAGCCGAAGAAGGCTGCCAGCATCGAATTCAGGTTCTGTCAGCGCAAGGTGACTATCTGGAGGAATGGACCCATATCACGCCGCTCTCGATCGCAACCTATGGCGATAAGATTTATGCGAGCGACAAGATGAGTGATCTGGTGGTAATGAACGAATCGGGTGACATTCAGTACCGCGTCGAGAACATCGCCATCTATATCCATCAACTCGCAATGGACGCCCAGGGTGACCTCTACACCGCCTCCGTCTATCCGGAGCACGCCGGAGAGAAACGCGGACCGACAGGACCCTCACACAGGCGCTGGACCCTCTCTTCATAGAAAAACCGATAGAAAGCCCAATGAAAAGACCGACATATAGCCCAATCAAATTCGTTTAAGTTAATCGGGGAGAGAAGATAATGATCATCGTTGTTGCTGCGCTGGAATTTGACACCGAGGCCGATCGCGATCGCGCCGTAGAACTAACCCGCGACGTGCAAATGGCAACGCGCGTTGAAGAGGCTGGATGCAAAGACTATTGCTTCGCCGCTGACCCGTCGGTACCCACCCGGGTACAGGTTTACGAACTGTGGGATGACAGCGAAAGTCTCGCGGCCCATTTTACGCACCCAAACTACGCAAAAATGGTTGACCTGCTGGCCGATGCCGGCATCAAGGAAAGCATCAACCAGGCCTATCTGGTGGAGCGAGGCGAGCCGGTATATGGCCCAGCAGGCGAAAAAAAGACAGCATTCTTTGCCGACTGACAACGGATTGAAAACAGAGTGAAAACCAACGAAACACTGCTAACCAACGCGACTTTATTCTCAGGCTGCAACGAAAACGCCGAGGCCGGGGCCGTAGTATGGTTGAAAGACGGGCTGGTGCAATACGCTGGAGCGGCAGCGCAGCTGCCGGCGGATGCTCCGCAGGAGTCCACCAACGAAGCGAGTGTGATCGACGTTGCGGGCAAGTTTGTAATGCCCGGCATGACCGAAACCCACGCGCACCTCTCGTTTGCAGATGACTCTCCTTTTGCTATTGGCGAAACCAGCGTAGAAGCGGCAACCATCACCGCGGTTAACAACGCCAAACTCATGTTAGCCAGCGGATTCACCAGCGCAGTCAGCTTCGGCTCAACACACGAGATTGATGTGGCGCTAAGGCATGCGATTGAGTCTGGTCAGATTGAGGGGCCGAGATTGCTCGCGGCAGGCCAGGATCTTGGCGCCACCGCCAGCAACGTGGACTCCAAAGGTGCCCTTAGCCAGATCGCAGACGGCCCCTGGGCGTTGCGCAAGGCGGTGAGGGAACAACGCCGACAGGGCGTCGATATCGTCAAAATATTTATCGACGGCGAAGCGATCAACCCGACTAACCCGCCAGGTGAACTCGCCTTCACCGACGAAGAAGTGGCCGTTATCGTCGATGAGGCAAAGCGCAGAAAACTGCGGGTTGCCTGCCACGCACGATCTGCGGCCGCTGTGAAACAAGCTGTACGGGCAGGCGTAGAACTCATCGGCCACGCTAACTATCTTGACGACGAGGCTGTAGAGATGTTGGCTCGGGCCAACGATCAGGTGTTTGTTGGGCCTGCGATTGCCTGGGAAATCAACTACCTCGCCAAGTGCGAATCGCTGGGTATTGCTCGCCAAACTGTAATCGATCAGGGGTATCAAGCAGAGATTGAGGCCACCCAGCTAACTGTTGAAAAGCTGCGCGCCGCCGGAGTGAAATTAGTTGTAGGCGGAGATTACGGCATCAGCATCGCACCGCACGGTACCTACGCTCAGGATCTTGAGTTCTTTGTCGACTATTTCTCCATGAGCGCAGGCGAGGCATTGCTCTGTGCCACCCGCAATGGTGGGCTCGCAGCAGATCCCGGAGGTGGTCGAGGCACGCTTGAACAAGGCAAGCTGGGAGATGCGCTGATCATCGACGGTAACCCTTTGAAGGACATTCGAGTTTTGCAGGATCACCAGCGAATAAGCGTAATTAAAAACGGCCAGCTGGTTTAGCGGCCGGGAGAAAATCATGGCTTTCTATAGCAAATCTCAAAGAGATACCCAGACTCGATTTGATACACGCTCACTGGCCGATGCAATGGAAGCAGGCATTGTCGAAACAAAGATTAACGAGGCCCACGCCGCCTTTATCGCTAGCCGCGATTTCTTCTTTTTGTCAACTGTCAGTGGCCAAGGCGAACCTACAGTGTCTTTTAAGGGCGGAGATGTTGGCACAGTTAAGGTTGTCGACGAACAAACCCTCGCCTTTCCTGCCTACGACGGCAATGGCATGTTCTTGTCGCTCGGCAACATAGAGGACACCGCACAAATTGGTTTGTTGTTTATCGATTTCGAAACACCACATAGACTACGGGTTCAGGCCAGCGCAACATTGTCTACCGATGATCCACTGCTCGCGGATTTTCCCGGCGCGATCGGCATCGTCAAAGCAGAAGTTACAAGCGTGTTCGTAAATTGCGCGCGATATATTCACAAGCATAAGCGCCTTGCGACCTCTCCCTACGTGCCAGATGCGCAAGGCAAGCAACCCTATGCGTTGTGGAAACGCATCAATCACATGCAGGAACATCTACCAGCAAGAGATCAGGGCAAGGCACAAACCGAAGGTGGCCTCATTACTGAGGAAGATTACCGTGACGCGCTATCGCGTGGCGAGTCCTGATCACCCACCTCAATTCTGATCGGAGACAAAACCTCTAATGAAACTCTACATGGTGCCCCTCGCGCCCAATCCCACAAAGATCATGCTGTACATTGCCGAACGCGAGCAGCTTGGTACGCAAATGAACATCGAGCAGATTGTGGTGAACACGGTCAAAGGTCGGCACAAAGAGCCCGAACACCTGGCCCGCAATCCCTTCGGCACAGTTCCAGCACTAGAACTCGACGATGGTACTTTTATAATCGAATCGCTTGCGATCATGGAATACCTGGAAGACAAATTTCCGGAAGGGCGATTGCATAGAGGCACTCCGGAGGACCGAGCGAAGGCACGGGATGTCGAACGCGTGATCGACTTGCGACTCGCTGGCCCCATGGGCACCTACGGTCATGCCGTCAACTCCCCGCTGGGCTATCCAAAGGACGATGAAAAAGCGGCCCAAATGGAGGCCGCGATGCAGGCACCCCTGGATTACCTTGAGAGTCTGCTTGGCGACAATCGTCAACTGCTGTTGGGCGACTCTATCTCTATAGCCGACTGCACATTGCAGGCGTCACTACAGTTCACTCGATTTGTAGAGGCGGACGTCTTCGGTGAACGGCCATTGCTGCGGCAATGGGACGAGCGCTATCGGGCGCGACCTGCGGCGCAAGCAGTCTTGCGCTGGTAAGCGCAGCGATTTCCAAGATACTACTTACGAAACGCTTACCTGCAATAGCAATAAAACTGCATATAAGCTAATAAGTGTTGTTACTTTGTGCCCTGTACATCAGCACAAGGAGCAAGCGTTGGTAGCACGCTGCTACCGGCGGCCATTCTAATCATGCCTAGTGAATCGATCCGATCAGTCCGCCGCCCGCTTCGGGTTTCCGGCGTATTGACAACCATTACCACACTGTTAATGGCCTTGATGGCTCACCAGGCTGCAGCCAGCCCATTTGCTGCGGTACTACCGACTAGCCGGTCAGTAGAGGTTGATGCGACGGCCACTGTTTTCGCTACCATCTTGAACCCCGACGACGTCACGGCAACAAACTGTGGTATCCAGCCCGCTACCACACAAGACGCAGACTTCTTCTTCCAAACAACCCATCCTGCAACCAACGCATTGACTGGCACCATCAATACCGCGGTAGATATCCCTGCCGGCGGCTCGCAATCATTCTTAATCGGCATGGTGCCCAGAAGTGAATTTGGACCAGTCAATGTCCAATTTGCTTTCTTCTGCGGCAATACGGGTGCTGCTCCAGCTTTAGAAGCAATCAACACACTATTGCTTTCCGGCAACGCGCCTCCCACAGCTGACGTTGTTGCAGTCGCGGTAACGGGCTCTAACGACGGCATCGCAAACATCCCACGTGACTCGGGATTTGGAGTTGTGGCTGTGGCTACTACCAACGTGGGCGCTGCAGATTCCATCACAGCACAACCTGTAGACCTGGCAGGACTCGATGGAACAATTTTGATTTGCGAAACAGACGACAAGACCGGCGCATGCCTGACAGACCCTGCATCGAGCACAACTCGAGCAGTGCCCACCAACGGCACCGCAACCTACACCGTATTCATGTCGTCCGCTACGCGCGTTCCGCTTGATGCTTTCCTGCGTCGAGTCGGTATAGAATTTCGTGATTCGGCTGGAACCATTCGTGGTCGAACTGGCGCTGCTGTAGCTGGCGGCGGTCCTTCGGCGCTCACCTTTTTTACCGACAACGTGGCTAATCAGATCGTTCAGAATACTTGTGTGTCTTGTCACGTCGCGGGCGGCGAAGCACAAAACACAGGGTTGGTATTCGTAGATGAATTTGCTCCAGGTTTTGAGGAGATCAACAAAATAGTACTTGCCAGCTGGCTAAATGAAGATCCGGCCAATGCTGACGTACTGCTGGACCGAGCTACGGGCGGCAGCGGACATCCTCAGATAATAGCTCCGGGCAGCCCTGAGATAGCAACGCTTACAGAAACAACGTTTCTGATTCTGACCACTCCTACGAAGGATTAGCCCCTCCCCGGGCCAACTTTCGATTGGCTAGGCACTGACTTTTGCATAAGCTGCAGCCTGCATTTTAGTGGGCATGAGCTATGGCAAATCTAATCAGCGACAACATTCAGATAGACACCGGTGCCCAGCAACCGGTCTTTGAAGCCGTCTACCCCATGCTAGAAAAAGACTTTCAGCTATGGAACCCCAACTCGTGGACCTCCGGCCACCCCTACGCGCTGTACGAGCAAATGCGTTCCGAAGCTCCCGTCATGTGGTCGCAGTTCTCCGGGAAGATATCTAACTACTGGTCTGTCTCAAAATACGAAGACATCAAGACGGTCGAACAAAACACTGGTGTCTATTCTTCCGAGCGCGGCGGTATAAACATGGCCATTCCGGAACGCAAAGACTGGAAGCCCGAAATTCTGGTACGAGCGTCGATGGACAATCTGATCTGCATGGACGAGCCCAAGCACATGCATATGCGGATCCAGCAGAAAGACTTCTTCATCCCAGCGTATGTTGCAAAGCTGCGCGAAAACGTGAGCCAAAAGGTCGAACTTCTCTTAGACGATCTAGAAGAGAATGGCCCGGAGGTAAATTTCGTTGAGCTGTTCTCTAATCAACTGCCACTGTACACGCTCTGTGAGATGCTTGGTGTCGACGAAGACGACCGCCAGCAGGTTATTCACTGGATGCATTACCTTGAAATGGCGGGTCAGTTCATGGCTAACCCGGTCAGAACCTTTCTGAGCGAACCCATGTTTCCGTTTCGATTCAACAAAGTTGTCGAAGATATGTTCGCTTATGGCGCCCGCGTGATGGCGGATCGCCGCGCGAACCCGCGCGAGGATCTTCTAACGGTCATCGCGCAGTCGCAATTAGACAATGAAGAGCTGCAGCAGGAATATCTGGACGGCTCCTGGTTGCTCATTATATTTGCGGGCAACGACACCACACGGAACTCTCTATCCGGCACTATTAAGCTAATGACCGAGTTTGCCGATCAGCGCGCAATGGTGCTCGACGATCCCTCGCTTATTAATGCAATGTCTGATGAAGCGCTGCGCATGGTATCACCCGTTATACACATGCGGCGCACCGCGCTGAGCGATACAGAACTCCACGGCCAGCGCATCGCCAAAGATGAGAAAGTGGTTATGTGGTACGGCGCAGCCAATCGCGACCCGGACATTTTCCCGAACCCGGATCAGTTTGATCTAACAAGGGACAACGTATCCAAGCACCTTGCGTTCGGCTATGGCGTACACAAGTGTCTGGGTCAACGCGTGGCACAGATGCAGTTACGCGTGGCCTACGAACAGATATTCAAGCGCTTCCCCAACATCGAGTTTACCGGTGATATCAAGTACGGACCCAACACGCTAGTCCACGCGATCTCGAAGCTGGGCGTTAATCTCTACGGGCGGGG
>CAZFIA010000013.1:0-31385 GCA_964519335.1 uncultured Pseudomonadales bacterium | reverse complement strand
CCAACACGCTAGTCCACGCGATCTCGAAGCTGGGCGTTAATCTCTACGGGCGGGGTAATAAGCGGCCAACAAAGGTACAGGTAAACCCTTCTGCCAACCCTTCAGAGGCAGCCTGAAGTCCCCGCCCCGTGCGGTCTTATGCTTCCTTATCCGAACAGGGCATAATATAGGTGAGATAAAATCTAGTGTCATGCTGCAGCGAAGGAAAGCGATGTTCAGCACGTTCATTAACATTATTGCTGCGCCAAGACTGGCGTATGAGCAGTTGCAGGTTAAGCCGAGCATTCTGCTCCCGCTAATACTGCTGCTGGCAGCGATAGCCGTCTCCACTTTTACTTACTTCCATCTCGCTGATCCCGGACTGCTTATTGACGACATGGTAGAGCAGGCCGGTGCTGACATGTCGGAGCCTGAGCGCAAAGAAGCACGTGCAGGCATCGAAAGTATGGGTGTAGATCAGCTGAAATGGATAAGCACCGTCGCCGGCACTCTAAGCACATTGTTCATGTTTGTTGTTCATGCCGGTTACTATTTTCTGGCCTCCATGTTCAATGGCACCAAAATCGGCTTCAAACGCTGGATGAGTTTTTCCACCTGGTCAAACTTACCCTTGCTATTCGCCGTTATCGCCGGTATCGCTGCAGCGAGTCTCACCACAGAACATATACCGCTTAGCCAGGTCAATCCTCTCACCTTCACCAACCTTCTAGGTTTCACGTCAGAAAATAGGTCTCTCGTTACTCTCATGGACAGTATCGACCTGACTCGGCTATGGACTATCGGCCTCATGCTCATTGGATATCGCGTGTGGACCGAAAAATCCTGGCTACACTGCACCGCCGTTGTCCTGCTACCTTTTGTTGCTATCTACGGCATCTGGTTGGCTCTGGTTCTATAAATGCCCCTATCCCGAATCGTAATTGTTGTAGGGTTAATCGCACTGGCTATTGCTATTCCACTCCTAAACCAAAGAGTAGGTTCTGGAGGCGGTAAATCGGTTCTACTGGCAGAACCCAGCATGCGATCCATCCGACCGTCAATACTGGCAAGCGGCAGTCTTGCTCACGAAAACAAGGTCACCCTAACCAGCGAAGTGATTGGCCGTGTCACCGCCGTTTTCGTCGAGGAAGGTGATGAGGTAGAACAAGACAAGTTGTTGCTACAGATTGATGATGAAGCTTTTAGAGCCCAGCTCGAGCAAAATGAAGCATCGGTACGACTGCAAAAAATTGCAATCGAACGCGCCGAGCTTACGGCCGAAAATCTAAAGCGCCGCCGGGATCGCAGTAAACTCCTGTTTGAGCAAAAACTACTCGACGAAGATGCTTACGAGGCGTTAGACCATCAATACGACATGGCCAAAGTTGATCTCAAGAGTTCAACTGAACGACTTGTGCAAACTCAGGCGCAACTGCAGCAGTATTCTGATCAGCTCGAAAAAACCCAGGTACGAGCGCCCATTACGGGTGTTGTTACCTCACTAGATATCGAAGTGGGTGAGACCGCGATCTCTAGCACGACCAACATACCCGGTAGCGGCTTGATGACGATAGCCGATCCAAGCAGCATCATTACCGAGGTGTTTGTGGACGAGGCAGACGTTGCCAACATTGGCGTCGGACAGGCAGCAGAGATAGTGGCTATTGCCTACCCCAACCAACCGCTGCAAGGCATTGTGGAATTTATAGCCAACACAGCCAAAACCGAGATCAACAGACGAGGACTCACTTTTTTGGTCCGCATTCGAATCACCGAAACCAACGGCATCGCATTGCGGCCCGGTATGTCATGTCGCGCCGCGATCTTCACCCAATCACAAGAAGAAGTGCTATCGCTACCCGTTCAAGCCATCGCCACCGAAGAGATTGGCAGCGCAAAAACCCAACAGCACTATGTGTTTGTTGACCGCAATGGCAAAGCGCGAAAGCAAATCGTTAGTGTGGGTCTATCCGATGACGAGTATCAACAGATCACCCATGGCCTGGAAGTTGGGGATCACGTGATCACGGGACCTGCCCGTACCCTGCGCAGGTTACAAGATGGTCAAGAGATAGAAGAATTAGAATCAGAACAACAGGCAGATCAGAACGAGACCACTAGTGTCGGCGGCTAACCTGATCACCATGGCAGGCGTGACCAAAACCTACGTCATGGGCGATCAGGATATCCATGCGCTAAAAGACATAAGCGTTGCTATTAGCACCAATGATTACGTCGCGTTTATTGGATCTTCGGGCTCTGGAAAATCGACCATGATGAATATTATGGGATGTCTAGACCAACCAACCAGCGGCAGCTATGTGCTCAATCAGCGAGACGTGAGCACGCTAAGCGAAGATGATCTGGCGCAGATTCGCAACGAAGAAATTGGTTTCATCTTTCAAAGTTTCAATTTACTTACCCGTACCACTGCGCTCCGCAACGTGATGCAGCCCCTAATATATCGCGGTATCCCCTTCAAAGAACGAAAGCAAATGGCGCTTGATGCCCTCGCTAGAGTTGGCTTGAGCGAGCGCAGCGACCACCTACCGAACCAATTGTCTGGCGGTCAACGCCAACGAGTCGCCATCGCCCGGGCATTGGTGACAAAGCCTTCCATTTTGCTTGCCGACGAACCAACGGGTAACCTCGATTCCGATACCTCGCGCAACATCATGGCCCTTTTTGATGAACTCCATAGCGACGGTCAAACCATCATTGTGGTTACCCACGAAGACAATATCGCTGCGCACTGCCAGCGGGTCATCGAGCTCTTTGACGGGCAAGTGAAATCAGATTCAAATCCAGACTCGGTAAGCCATGTTCACTCTGATTGAGAGCATTCGGTCCGCCTGGGAGTCGATCATTAGCAACGGCTTCCGGAGTTTCTTAACCACGCTGGGTATTGTTATCGGCGTGGCTTCGGTTATTGCGGTTATCTCGCTGGTTGAAGGATTGCGGGAATCCATCGGATCACAATTCCAGGGGTTAGGCACTAATTCGCTATCGATCCGCTCCTTCACGCCCTTCGAGCAGCGCCTGCAGGGACAGTTTGCCCGAATCACCCCAGAAGATCTTGAGCTCCTACAGGAACGCACCGAAGGCATTTCGTCGATAACACCGGTGCTGTATTCCCAAACCGGTACCGGCGGTGAGATACGCTATCGAGGTCAGTCCACGTTTACGCAGGTGCAGGGAACCACCTACAGCTATCAAGATGTCGGAAACAGTTACCCCGACGAGGGTCGCTTTCTGTCAGCTACCGACAATCAAAAGCGTCGCCGTGTCTGCGTGATCGGATCCAAAACCGCGCAAGATCTGGAGCTGCCAGACAATCCGGTGGGCGAGTTCATTGAGGTGGGCGGCGAGTGGTTCAAAGTCATCGGTTTAATGGAATCTCGCGGAGATATGTTTGGCGTTTCTCAAGACGACTACGTGTTGCTGCCTTACCGAACCATGCAGAGCTTGAATGGAGTCCAAAGAGAACCCGATATTGCTATTCAGTTGTCGGTCACTAACATTGATGACATTCCAGTAGTCTCGGAACGCATACGTACTCTGCTAAGACGCAGTCATCGCCTGACAGGCGATACCGCAGACGATTTTAAAGTACGCAGCTCAGAACAAATTGCAGAAACCTTCGACCAGATCATCAATACCGTCACCCTGGTGGTCACCGGCATTGTTGGCATCTCGCTACTGGTAGGTGGCATTGGCATCATGAACATCATGTTGGTTTCTGTGACCGAACGGACCCGCGAAATTGGCATCTGCAAGGCGCTAGGCGCAAAACGCCATCACATCCTCATGCAGTTTCTGATCGAAGCGCTCGCACTTTCGCTGCTGGGAGGAGCAATTGGGCTGGCTTTGGGGTACAGCCTCGGGCTGCTGGTGGCGAGCGCTATTCCAAACTTTCCCGGAGTCAGCGTGCCCTGGTGGGGAATAGTGCTGGCACTGGGCTTCTCGGGAATAATCGGCGTGCTGTTTGGGATATTGCCGGCCTCAAAGGCGGCTGACCTGAATCCGATAGACGCCTTACGTTACGAGTAAGGCACAGCCCAAAAAGCAGATAGCCCAAACGCATTGGGAGAGTAATGCGTTTGGGCCAGGGGAACTGTTTAACTGCTTGCGTTGTGAAGATAGGACCGCAGCAATGCCAGGAAGGTTCCACTGGATTCATATAAAAAAGATATTCGAATAACCCATCCCTGTACGACCATCCGCTGTGTTTCATCTGTTGCGCTTGCAATAAACCTAGTTTGCGAGCTGTTTTACCAGGGCGATGTTTCCTACAGAAGCTGCTTTGCGATGCTCGGCCAACGCCTGATATTCCGCGGATTCAAACCATCGCCTGGCTTCGCTTTCGCTCGGAAACTCAGCCACCACCGTGCGGGTACAAGCCCAATCACCTTCCAGCACCTCTACGTCCTCATCAACGCTGAGCAAGGAGCCTTCGTAACGGGCAAAGATAGCGCCAAAACCCGCTTCGTATTTAGCGTAGCCAATCCGGTCGTGAATATTGATTTGAGCGATTATGAATACGGACACTCAGCTTCTCCTCTCTCGTTCTTCTGACCCGCTAAAATTCGCCGTCAAAGGTTACCGCAACGACCTTAGGCGGACTGCCCGACTCCTTATCGCCAGCAAATTGCACCAGCAGGTCGTCATCGCCATCGGTATCGATATCCAGAACATCGATCTTGCCGCTAGACAGAGGCAAAGCGATCTCGACATCAACTGCGGATTTCTTGAACAACGAATCGCCCCCTGTTCCGGCAAAGATCTTAAGTTCATCGTCTCCATTTTGAACCAACAGATCTTTCAAGCCATCGCCATCAACATCTCCAGCCAATACTGCTGGAACAAACACCTCTCCCTCCGAG
Organism: uncultured Pseudomonadales bacterium; assembly: GCA_964519335.1. GTDB lineage: Bacteria > Pseudomonadota > Gammaproteobacteria > Pseudomonadales > Azotimanducaceae > JALZVT01. Next base: position 26,523 of record CAZFIA010000013.1, on the reverse strand, counting down.
AGATCCAACTTGGCAGTGATACGGCGTTTTACATTGGGTTTCTTTGGGTAACGTCCATCCTGCAGCCGATAGACAGACAAATCGAGGTTCGCAGAGCGTGACAGCAAACCGCGAACAATACTCCCAAGCCCCAGTTTGAAAGACGTAATGATCATTTCCTGCTGACCGTCACCATCAAGATCCTGGCGGTCGACGTCAATTTGTATTCCGCCGGATCCAACAGCCGAACTCGGCGTTGTTTCGAACTCCAGGGTGCCGTCGATACCCTCCTTGCCCAGATAGATCTCGTAGCTCGTTTCTTTGCCGAACAAGCCCTCTCCGGTTATAGAGTAGACCAACAGATCTGGCAGCGAATCGCCGTTTAGGTCTTCAATGCCGTCCAGAATGGCTTGTCGGCCAGTCGGATTATCGGCGTCCTCGCCCACAGTTAGCTCAAAGAACGCATCAGAAACGATATCTACTCCAGGACTGAAGGACACCGCCTGCTCCGCAAAGCTTCCCTCAGCCCCTTGATAATAAACTCGCATGGCATTGTCTTTCCAAAACCCAATGTCTAAGCGTCCATCGCGATTATGATCAAAGGCGTAAGGTTCGAACGCAGTAAAATACACATAGCGGTTACTGCCCATACCCATAGCCGGCCTTGGGCCAAAACGCTGCACCGGTGCAAAGTTCCCATCAGGGTTTTGCGCGGAAAATTGCCAACCTTCAAAGTCGGGCACCAACACATCGACAAGACCGTCACCAGTAATATCCTGGCCAAGCTCCACGTCAGACTCTAATTCGCTGACATCGCTGCGGTAAATCGTGGGGACAGAGAGCTTTGAAACAAAAACTCGACGGGCGGTGTCCAGTTCAACCACAGCACCTTCGGAATAGCCCAATAGCCGTGATGACGCTTGCGGATCTGAATCACGATTAAGCTGCAGTAGCGCGATATCGGCATCCAGCCGTTGTTGCCATTCTGGTTTCCAACCATCTGCGGTATAGCTGTAGCTCAGAAGAGCACGCTTGCGAGAATCTTTGTAGTCGGTCGCTACCACGTACAGGCTGAAGGGTTCAGCCCCCTGCACTTGCTGAACCGGCGCCGTAAAGAGTAGCTCGACTTCGGGTCGCGTGATCTCTTTGTCGACAAGCTCAATATTCAGAGCGTTTGCGCGAACGCTCAAGTCGGCCTGGGCAGGCTGAATAACCGTCAACCCTAGACCCAAGGTTACCGTCAACCACCTCAGACTGCAGCGCTTCATGTAAGAACCCAACCGAATGCAACTAACCCCGCGTCAGTGGCATCACGGTTTCCGCAAACTCATCCATCCGATCCAGTCCACCCGGACCGGCAAAGAAGAACGCAGGAATCATTATTCGATCAACACCAATACCCGCCATTTCTTCAACACCGGCGGCTGGGTTAGCGATTTGCGAACCAAACATGGCGTTGATTTCTATTGTGCTTGGATCACGATCGTTGGTTTCAGCCATAGCCCGCAATCGCCTAAGCAACCCATCAAGTCGTGCAGCGTCACCCTCGCCAGGAAAGTAGCCATCTGCAATGCGCACCGCGCGGCGCAGCGCTGCATCTGAATCACCCCCAACCAAAACGGGTATTGATCCCGTAACGGGTCGAGGGCTGCAGGTCACAGGGTCAAAATCTACAAAGTCGCCATGAAACTCTGCGTGGGGGGCTGACCAAAGCGCTCGCATGGCAGCAATGTACTCATCGTTGCGTGCGCCTCTCCGCGCCCAGTCGATGCCAAGCGCATCAAATTCTTCCTTCATCCAACCCACCCCAAGGCCGAGCTCCAATCGGCCACCCGACAATTGATCGAGTGTGGCTAGTTCTTTGGCAAGCACCAGCGGGTTGCGCTGAGGAACAATTAATATGCAGGTGCCGAGTTTTAGCTTAGGCGCAGCGGCAGCCGCAAAGGCCAACCAAATCAGTGGATCAGGAATGGGCGTATCGGGTTCTGCGGGGATCTTGCCATCCGGTGTGTAAGGGTATTTGGAGGTGATCGCGCTGGGCATTATCACGTGCTCACCACCCCATATAGATTCGAACCCGGCGGCTTCCGCCCGCCGACAAATCTCTAATGAATCGGCGCCGTCAATGGCTATGCTACTGGCAAACGCGAGACCTACCTTCATACACTACTCCAAATAAACCTTATATTTCAATAACTTACAACACTAACTTATCATCATAGATTGGAGTACGCCGTGGCTCACAGAGCGTTTTGACGCGCCAACCGGTGGGCGATTCCAATCCGGGTTTTAGAATAACGAAAACGCTCTTTGAGCATAAACAACGTCAAATCTATCAGGTTTGTATCGCCGAAGAAGTGCGACTTGTAGTCGGGGCGACCCATCAGCCCGCCCTCACTCATAAACAGCCGCCAGCCGAACTTTCGTTTTGGCAGATGCGTAGCACCTTCGGTAATCGCCCGATGCGAATAAGGAATCCACTTCTCACGCAAAATTCGTTTCTTGATCTCATCAACGGCCAGGGCCACAGCCGCGTCATCATCGACATCCAGCCTGTCCATGATCGCATCTACGTCCGCTGACAGGGTTTCAAACGCAGGAAACCCGCCGCCTACCAATTGCAGTGCGGGGGGTGAATATTCCAGACGCTCCTCGGTTGATGCTCCCCGCTTCAATAGTGACTGGCGATACGCTGTTAGTCGAACTAACTCGAGGTAGGCCCCAAGTATCCAAACAACAGAGTAAGCCCGCCAGAGGTTTGCGTGTGAAAAGGATTTGATCGCGTTCGCTACCAAAACGTCATTGGCCGCTACGTAGCGCTGGGTTTGCTGCTCCACAGAAAGAAAGCTCTCTCTGGAATAGTCTTGGGATTTACGCTTGAGCAAAAACTGCCTGCCAAAGGTCAGCACGGCCGCCAACGATGTGTGCAAACCCTTGGAGAACAACGGATCAATGAACCCCGCAGCATGCCCAAGTAAGCAGAAGCGGTCGCCTACCACTTCCGATGAGGTGTATTGCAACCGTCCTGCCCTCACCCAATCGCGAACGGCCTTCCCGCCTTTGAGATGCGCAGCGACATCGGGAAACTGTTTGATAAAACGATCAAACTCCTCCTGCGGCGAACAGTTTGGAACCGGTCCATGAATCCGCGGATCAAGTAGCAGGCCCACACTGCAAAGGTCATTGGAGGATGCTTTGTGGTTATTAAACGGGATAACCCATAGCCACCCGCCATCAAACACGTGGTGCAGAGTGCCCTCCGACAGCGAGTAGGGAATACCAAGCTTGCCCGGCGGTTGGGTGGCCTCATGGAACGAGCCTACACCCGTCATGTGGGTAAATAGACCTCGGGTGTGCGTCTTTAGGTCGGTGTCTCGAATGCCATGCTTTTGCGCCAGAATCGATCGAAAGCCACTCGCATCCACAACATAATCCGCTCGAATCAAGGCGCCATCTTTGGTACTGATATCGACGCCTCCATCAGCCACCTCGATGTCAATCACCGGGGTACTCTGCAGCAGCGTTGCGCCATATCGAACAGCAACGGTGGCAAAGTAGTAGTCGCTGTCCTGACGGTGGATGTGTAATTCATGCCCGTAGGGTCGCTGCGGAATAACAGCCTGAACAATGTCTGCCGGCGAGGAAGACTGACCAGGACAGTGCGGTACGTAGCTAAAGTGTCGTTTCACGCCATGCGAACCACCAATGATCGGCATAAAGTTCTCAGCGCTAAAATGCTCGAGCTCAGGTACGTCAAACACCAATGCAAGCGACCGCATGAGTTCAGAGGTCTCGAGGATCATCGATTCGCCGATGGCAAATTTAGGGTAGGTCGAGGATTCAATAACGACCACCTCGACACCATTGCGGGCCATGGCGGCCGCCAGCATGCACCCGGCGATACCGCCGCCTACAATGGCAAGCTCGTAGTCGGCCGACCCCTTCTGCTTAGAGTAGTTATCCGTTTGCACGCCAGTAGGACAACCCGGGTCTATCGAAGTTCATCGATACGCTGCCCCGAATAGGTTTGACCCTATCTAAGCCACTACCTGGCAGGAAAGCGAGCCCAGCCATCGTCAAAGCTGCCGGCTACTGTATTACCATCGAGATATTTAACGCTTACAGACACCGCGCTTTGGTCGCCTAGTCCAAAAATCATCACCGGCGAGTTGTCAGATACAAGCCCCTCGCCTCTAACGAACCACTTGGACTGAGTAGAACCATCAGACAGAGTCACAGTCACTTTGGCACCGATACTCTCGACCTGATTGGCCAGCAGCACCTTCACTGAGGTGCCTTCGCCAGGCTGGCTGATAAACGCGAGCGAGCGCCCAGCAATATTCGCATGAACAAGATCCGGACAACCATCACCATTAAAGTCGGCCGTTAGTGGCGTGATTGAATACCGGCTATTCACAACCCCGGCTTGCTCGCCCACTGCCGCGAACTCTCCCTGGGTGTTCTGGATCAGCAACCGGCCGGGAAGCCGCAAAAATGCCAGGTTATGAGGCGGAAACCCAACATAGTTTTCCGACACTATTAGGTCTTCGCGACCATCAAGGTTTAAATCCTCAAAAATGGCGCCCCAACTGAACTCATAGTCGGCCACCTTGGTCTCTTCAGCGGTGTCGGTGAATTTGAAGTCGCCGTCGTTTCTGAACAAGAACCACTTCCAGTTAGTGACCTGATCATCTGTCGTATCGCCTCGAATAACAAAATCGGGGGGCGTGCTACCGACATTGGAAAAGAAGAAGTCAACTCGATCATCATTGTTGTAGTCACCCACGGCAATGCCCATCGGGTAGCTGCTTCCGCCCTTGGCCACGAGCCAAATATAGATCATGGAAACCACCAACACCGCCACACGCGTGACCTGCAACAAAGATTCGTAACGCAAGTCATAGAGTTCAACCAGGTGGCCCAGGTCAGCGTAATTAGGCGAGTTCACGATGGCGCTAATTGATGCCCGGGACCCCATCCAAACCCCACCAAATGCGCAGCCGTAGGCCATCACCAAGAACAACAGCAGCGAAAGTTTCGCACTACTGGATCTGAGCATGAGATAGATATGAAGCGCCCCGGCGACATATAGGGGCGCACCTGCCACGCCCAGAAAGTGGCCCAGATTGCTGGGCTGCTCGTCTATGCCTTCAAAAAACGCAAGGCCGTCAGTAAACCGGGCTGCGGGTCGAAATGCAGCAGGAACTCACCCGCACCGGTGACCAGCGCAGCGACGAGCCCCATCAAACCGGTGATCCAGCACAGGCGCAAAGAACCTTCGTCCAGGATGGCATTCTCTAGGGTACCTTGTTGGACGGGAGCCCACAGATACTCCGTCAAGGTGACAATCAGCTTGGTGTATTCTGCAGAATCTGGATTATCGGAGTGATCGAATGGGCGCCGCTTTTTCCGTCTTGTTGTTGTTGAGTGTCTCTGTTTTTGTGATTCGAATCGCCGCGGTTGCGCTACGCATCACCGGCCTCACCGAAGAAACCGCACGCTTTCAGGCCCTCTCAGCCTTTAGCGGAACAGGATTCACCACCACCGAAGCCGAGAACATAGTCAACTACCCCGTGCGCCGACGAATCATAGGCGTGCTCATGATCATAGGAAACATCGGCATTGTGGGCGTACTTGCCACCCTGGTGGCTTCTATGGTTCACACAGAAGGCGATATGGAAGCCGTGCTGAAACAGCTGGCCTGGATCTTGTCCGGCCTCGCCATGCTGTGGTTCTTGATGCTGAACTCAACTGCAGATCGAGTCCTTTGCGGGATTATCGCGCGTGTTCTGAATTCAACGACAAACCTGGGGGCGCAGAGATTTACCAGACTTGTACAAATTGGACCGGGTTATAGCGTTTGCGAATACCCAATAGGGACTTTGCTTTCGGAACAGGGCAAGCTCGATCTGGAGGCGCTTCAACGCGCAGGGGGCAAGCCCCTGGCAATCCGCTCAATCGACGGTTCGGTTGAGTCTTGGCCAGATATAAATCCTGATAGTACTCTTACCTATGATGAGGATGACAAGCTGGTGCTCTACGCAAGCGACGAGCATCACCAATCGATCTCCAGGTCTTCACAAACCTAGTTCTTCGTAGCAACAGTCTCGCCCCGAATCACTCGCTCAAGTGGCAAAAGTGCAAAGCCCCAAACCAATCCGTAAAACACCGGACCACCAATCAACACTAGCCATTGGGTCTGGTCCGTAAGCTCATAGACACGTTGAGGTATACCCAGATACAAACCAATACTTGCCAGAACAAAGCCAAGCCCCGCGCCCGCAAGCAGCATGGTTTTACGGGTACGAGGTATACCACTCAGCACGGTGAGGGCGTTGTACACACCAAACATTACCGGAATGGAAATAGCCACCACCGAGAAGTCGAGGTCGCTATGGGATCGCTGCGCAGCGATTGCCAGACCGGCAAGCGGCCAGAGGGTTACGGGTATGGCCGACGCGGTGGCGAACGCCACGACTAGGGATCTCAACATAGTGCTTGTTACCTGGGCTATTTGTAAGTTAGGGCTCTATCCCCGTTACAGGCTCGTCCTCAATAAGACGCATATTGCGGATCCAACTCAGACTTTTGGTCCTCGAGTCCTCCGTATCTGCCGAGAGAGCAATATAAACGGGCTTGATCGGCTCGTAGCCAAACGCAGCTACAAAATCTCTGGTTAGGTCGACGCTCTCTTGTTGCCAGGCGCCCAAAGGGCTTGTTGCGTTACGCAAAACTCTGACTCGTCCGGTGCTGCGTATGTAAGGATTGGCGAACCAGTCTCCGATCGCATCTTCGCCACCCCACACGTAAGTCAATATCTGCCCTTTGGGTAGACCGCTGAATCGGGCCACCAGTGAGCTGCGGATTCTTCCCCAAAAGCTTAGCTTCCGCGGGTTGATCTCAAAGATAACGTACACGGCGATCGCCCGATCATCGTCATCAACCTTCTTAAGCGTCTTGGAGGGGGGTTGCGAATCCACGCGCCAGGACCAGCTCATAACTCGCGCCTCGGTTTCTTCTTCGGTTAGTTTTCGATAGATGAGTGCATTGCTCGCCGCCGCTTCAATTCGGATAGAATCGCCAACGCTTTCGAATTCTGTGTTGGGGACATCATCGAAACCGAGCCGCAGCCAACCCGCGCTTGAAAGCTGTTCTTCCAGCTCTTGGGAATCGATAGCCCCAGCTCGCTCCTCGAAGTTTTCATCAGAAGCCAAACTCCATTGGGGCGCGAGCCACACAAACAGCATCACAAAAACAAAACGTGCGGCCATACGCCTAACGTATAATCCATCCCACTGAACTTGAGCGGAGACTGCGCCATCGCTAGCTGCCCGATTAACGCAAATCATAGATGTCGATGTATCGAGACAATTAGCGCAGAAACACTGGTGCGTGCGGCTCGCCGCGACATGCAGCTCGATGTTGCTGGTGAATTTGAGAACATAGAGGCCTTCGAGCGTTGGCACTGTGACGGCTGCAGCCTGATATTTTTCACCCCCTGGCGTCCCGGCAGTCCTGCGTTTTATTCGACCCTGAGCGCATATAGTTGGTATCAACCTGAGAATAAATGGGAATATCATGCAGCCTCCGATGTTATCGGATCAGGCCTGCGAATATTAGACATCGGCTGTGGCGATGGCCGGTTTCACAGGGCAATACCCTCCACAGATTATACCGGCCTCGAAACCAGCATGTCGGCCGAGTCTGAAGAGCTTGCCGAAAACGCCCGCATCTACAATCAAACTCTCGAGCAGCACGGAACCCAATTTGCTGGCGCCTATGATGCTGTTTGTGCGTTTCAGGTGTTGGAGCACGTTACGGAACCACGCCGGTTTATCGAGCAGGCACTGCGCTGCCTTAAGCCCAACGGCCTGCTGATACTGGGTATGCCAAACCATGAAACCTATCTCGGCGGTCTAATGAACTTCGCCCTCAATTCGCCACCCCATCATCTCACCTGGTGGTGCGATGAGGCCCTTGCGGCACTCGAGCAAGAACTGCAGCTTACCCGTGTACAGCTTAACCATGCTCCACTTGAGGACTGGGAGCGAGATCTATACGGGATGCAGCAGCTGTATCGATGGGCGCTACCCAATAGAGAACGCTACAGCAGCAAAACGCGATGGCATTGGTTAATACCCATGGCCTACTTCGGAGCAAAACTAACTCAAGTCTTGCGCCTAACGCCCACTGACGCGACGGGCTCCACGATGCTTTGGGTCGCCACTCGGTGACCTACTTAGGCAAGTCTTCGGTGTAATCCAGCGCCCACAGATGCCAGGTTTTTCCCAGCTTCGCAAAGGTAAAGCGAAAAAACAGATAGTCGCGGCCACCGTATTACGCAGCATATTCGTACACTTCGAAACTATTGCCTAACTTCTCAACATTGATTTCGTCATAAGACTGAAGCTTCGCATCACCCACAATTTCTTCCAACGAAATAACTGTACGCATCACGTCGTTGTGCATTTCTTGCCCAAGAGTCTCATCTAACAGCTTTTGAACCTCTCCAACTTCGCCCTTTTCGAGACTGGTAAAAGCACCGGCAATCCAGGCCTCCCGGCCTTAGATGGGCGAATCGGCATAGCCTGCGGTCGCCAAGACGATCGAGGCCACCACAACCAACTGTTTTATTATTCGTGACATATCATTCCTTTTTGTTGAGAGATCTATTGCTTTTTGGTGAGCGATCTTCAAATAAGCCCTGCAGATCGCGCCCTGGGCCATGGCTCGGACACGCCGGCGTATTTGGAGTTCCCCATGAACTGCCCAGTATCTCCGCCCCGGTCTGCAGACCGCAACAAATACGTTAAGCTCACCGCGACCTGGGATACACACACATCGATGAAGCATTTCGAATTCTGGCCCCCCCGTTTGTTTGAAGCCCCCTACTACCTTGCGTTGGCCTGGGGGTGCCTTCGCAACGGTCTCGCGCCGCGAAGTCTCGCAAAGGCGAATTACGCGCTAGACCATGGAGAGCTGGGTCTGGGATCAAAATTCAGTACGCAGCTTGCTTTTGATCAAGGCCACTTCCCGGCGACCGAACTCCTGAGCACTGTAGATTCGGGCGGACTTGACGCAAATAAGACCAGAGCGGAATTGTGGGCCGAGCAAATCAGCAATTTTGCAAACAAGCAGGGTTACCCTGTCATTGTAAAACCAGATATCGGCGCTGTCGGCAAGGGCGTACAGATGGTCTCGTCGCAAAACGAGATCGAGGGCGTGGTTGCCTCCTTGCAGGTAGATCAACTTCTACAGGCGTTTTGCACAGAACCCTGCGAATTTGGGGTGTTCTATGTCCGCGAGTCTGGAACAGGCCGAATCAGCGGCATCAACAAGAAGCACTTTCCTACGGTTGTAGGAGACGGCAAGCACACACTGCAACAACTCGCAGAGCAGCATCCGCGATATACACAACACTGGTCGATCTTTCTAAACCACAACGATCTGACACATACGCCAAAAAACAAAGAAGAGGTGCGGCTTTCGTTTATCGGCTCGCACACTATGGGCTGCAAATTTACCGACGCCACTGACCTTCAAACTCCTGAGCTTGCCAACGCCTTAAATCACCTGTGCGAGCCACAGCCTGGATTCAACTTTGGCCGCCTCGATGTTCGAGCCGCAAGCGACGCCGCCTTTCAACGTGGCGAGTTTGTGGTGATTGAAGTGAACGGCATCGCGTCGTTACCAACACATATGTTCGACCCAGATTATCGATTGCGCGACGCCTACAAAATCTTCCTGGAACACGCCAGGCTCTTGACCTCAATTGCGGCTGAACACCGGGCGAAAGAAATGCAAATCGACAGCTACGGCGAGCTGTGGGCGCGCGCCAAATCGAATGCGCAGGCGCTGGATGCGCAACACGATCGCGCACGGCAAGTCACTGCTGGACGTGTGGACTAGGCGGCGAGGTAGCTTGCGCCGCCCTCACCAAAATAGCGGCGAAATTGCCGCTCGGGAATATCCGCCGGATCCAGCCGAATGACAAAAGCCGGTGTGTTGTTGAAGTGGGGATCGAGGCCCATGGCCACAAATTTGGCACCCAGCTTTTGATAGTGACGAACCAGCACAGGCATGTCTTTGCCGTCGAGTTCAGCAACCCGGGCGATTTGATTCAAATTGGACCCAGGCATTGGGGCCGCGCTGCTCAGCCAGCGACTAATCTCTTGCTCGAGTTCACCCACAAAGGGCGCTCGGGCTTGCACCAACGTTTCTGGCTCAAGCAGAGCATCTCGCAGTAAAGCAACCGTCGTTGGGAGGTAGAGGCGAGAAATAGATACCGCACCAAAGACCCGACGATATCTCGGTTCTCTTACCAAGTACTGTGCTATGCCCCGCCACAACAACGCCAGGCTCAAGTGATGGCGCTGGTATTCAGGAACCACAAACGATCGGCCAATCTCAAGCATGGGCACTTGCTCAAAAAAGGACGGATCAAACTCAAAAATCTGATTGAGGTACAACCCAGACGGGCCATGTTCGGCCAGCAGCTCGTCCGTTCGCCCGAGCCGATAGCCCCCAACCATGCAAGACTCTGAGGTGTCCCACAGAATCAAATGCAGGTAATGATCATCATAATGATCGCGATCCAGTTCCTGACCGCTGCCCTCAAGCATACTGCGAAAAGTACGCTCTCGTTGCCGGGCAATCTCATACACTACTGTTGGAAACTGCGTGGCGTGCCCAACGTAAGCAGCAAACTGATGATGTTCGAATAGCTTTTGCCACTCCGGCAGTTCGCCAAGTTCCTTGATAAGCGTGTCGGAATCGGGGGCCGGCGCGATATCGGGCAGTCCTTCGGCCATGTGAGTGGGCGGCGGCAGAGTGATGGGCGACGTGCGCACTTGCGCCATCAAGTCTGCAAGCTCTATCGGCTCGGCGCCTTCGTGTAAACACACTTGCTGCTGCGTTGAACTGATTGCCACGGATTCCCTCAAACTCATTCTGTCGTCGCCGTTTGGTTTAAGCCTTTAAGGTAGACCACAAAAAACGCCGAATATACCGTACCAATAACAAAGCCAGGGGCGATTGTCATACCAACCTCTGGGGTACCGGCTATCAGATGGATACTGTAGGCCGAAACCAACAGCAAAAAACTACTCAACAGCGTGGTTAACCAAACGCGGCCCCCAGTGTACCAATAGAGCCACTCCGTTACATAGGTCATGACAAAAGTGAGAATAAAGCTGTAGCCGCCCTGAACCAGCGCCGCTTTCCAAGCGGCCGCGTTCCCGGCAGAGGAGTTGGCAAACCACGCCCAGCCCCCATAGCCTATCAAGGCGGCCGTGGCCGCGAGGAAACTGCGAAAATTGGCGCTGTTCATGATTTGCTCGAATCAGGCGGAGAGCGAGTGAAATCGCCGTCAGAGTGTTCAAGTAGCGCCTCCAGGCCAGAACGCACGGTGTTTTCGCAGTATTCTGCGAGGTCTTTCCTGTGCGCATAATCGCGGCTCATAACGGGCTCGTGAAAGCGCACTCTGACCTCCACGTTCGGCAACCCCATCACACTGCACATATGGGCCGCAAAAGGCTTGTTAGGCACGGGCTTCGAGGGATCAGGCAGGAACCAGGAAAAGAGATTACGCTGCGGCTGGCTCATCGGCTCGCCTTCCATCGCCACATAAGCGATAGATGCCGGTTGGACCTGAACGTTCTCGAGCAACGCCGCGGCAAACAGCGAGCTGCGGAAGGGCAAGACTTTGCTCCCGTCAGAACTCGTCCCCTCGGCAAAAAGAATCACGTTACCGCAGTCGATAAAGCGCTCCTGCAGCGCACCGATCTGATCACCGGCTTTACTGGGCCGACGCTCAAGATAGACCGTCTTGCCGAGGCTCGCGAGCCAACCAATGACCGGCCATTTCTTGACTTCTGATTTGGCGGTAAACACGCCGCGCGTAATGCCACCCAGAACCAGCACGTCCAGATAGGAGGCATGGTTTGTCACATAGAGTACGGGTGCGCGTTTTCCGGTTTCCTTTGAGGCATCAGCTCTTACGCCTTCAACTACAACCTTGATTCCAAAGAGCCGACAACACAGCCGGTGAAAAATTGGCGGGTAGCTTTCAAGCAATCCATCGAGGCGAAAAATTCGAGCGCTCGCCAGAATAACCGCAGTCACCGCGCAGGATAAAAGAAACGCAAGCGCGACAGGTATGGCGCGCCACAACCTGACCTCAGGAATTTCGCCGGCGGGGTGCGACGCCCCAACCTCTGCAGAAGAAGTCAAATGAACTTAGCCACAGCAATCAGATGCCCGATTATAGCCAATTTAAGGTGATTTTTGATGCGGTTGCTTAGGATCCACTCACCCCTTCTAGGTTGCTAACCCTGGCCCGCTTGCATGCTGCGGAGCATCCAGGCGGACTTCTCGTGTATGACCATCCGATCGGAGATGAGGCTGGCGCTGGATTCATCATTAGCCCCTTCTGCAAGCTCCAGGGCGTGGCGCGCAGTTCGAACCACCGTTGCGTTATCGACGGCAAGATGCGCCAACATGAGCTCAGAATCAGGCGACTCCACGGCGTCATCCGCGTCGGCAACTTTCGAAAGTCTTGCAAAGGATGCATAACTGCCAGGCGCCTTTGCACCTAAGGTCCGGATCCGCTCGGCTATGTCATCCACTGCGACTGCAAGCTCGTTGTACTGCTCCTCAAACATCAAGTGAAGATCGCGAAACCGGGCTCCAGTGACATTCCAGTGGTAGTTGTGGGTTTTTAGATACAGCGTATAGGTATCGGCCAGCAGGTGAGACAACGCCGCAGTCACCGCCGCCCGGTCCGCATCACTAATCCCAATATCTACGGCCTCCAGAGCCACTTTTTGATTAACGCTTTTGTTCATAACCGGCTTCTCGATGCTATTAACAACGGTAGCCTATATCGACGTTGGCGAGGGTTCCAATCTGGAGCCTCAATCTGGGACCACTACTCGACAAGCCAGACCTCAGCGCCGTGCGCCAAGAATTGTCAAACGAGCGGTTAACCCTCAAACTCTCAACCTGCTTGCTATCCGCGGGTAGGTAGGCGTCTGACAATATTATTGTCGACCTGTTTCTATTGATTCAAACCCAAAGGTTTGTTGTGTTCGCCAAATCCACTTCCTGCACAAACCACGCTCAGTCTCTTTTATTACAGAGCGATAACCAGCTTGTAAAACAGCAAGCAGAAGTGGATCTGGCGCTGAGTTACCTGCAATACGAGTCAGGCGATACAGAACTCGCGATAAGCACCCTTGAAGTCAGTCTCGGTCGTATACCCAGAGACAGTCAGCCCGAGTTGTATGTTCGATCAACAGCGCTATTGGGCGGCTTGTTAAACGTATCCGGACGACATTTCGAAAGTCTGGCGATGCTTGAGGAACTGCTCAAAACCACGCTACCTGAATCGCTTGCGAATCGCGTTGAGTTTGCTCGGACCAACTACGCGTCTACTCTTGAAGAGTTGGGTCGTGTGGAAGAGGCAAGTAAGGCCTACCATTAAGTCCTCGTGTTCGGGCAGTCCCATGGCGAAGACTTGCTCACACTCATCGCGGGCACAAACTACCTACTTTTGCTTGACGATCATGGGCTGATCGCGCCCTTGAAATAGTAGCTGATGATCCATTGAGGCAGCCCGGGGCGCACTTCACAAAGGTACGCACCCTGCTCGCAAAGAAAGACTATGTGGCCGCAGGAAAGCAACTAGAGCTTATTGAAACCCAACAGCTGAACGATTTGGTTAATGACCGCCAGTCTGACTATCACAACGAAAAGCTACGAAGCCAACGCACAGAGCTCGAATTGAGTTTAGCGAGAGAAACTCAGTCGCTGTTAACTGCAGAGGCCGCCGCACAAAAAGCGCAAGCCAGCGAGCTACGTACTCGGATAGAAACCAGTCGCGAGCGGCGCAACATGCAGCTCGGCATCGCTGCTACCTTTGCTCTATCTGCTTTCGGCCTGGTCTTTTTGAACGCGCGGCGAAAATTTCAACAACAGCTGCAGGAGGAACTTAGCAAAAAAAATAAGTCTCTATCTGTCGCGTTCGAAGAAAAATCTACCGAGCTTGTCCAAAAAGTTAGGGAACAGGCGACACTGGAGCAAGCTCTCGCCGAGCGCAACCACATGGAAACCATTGGCCAGATCGCAGGTCATGTTGCCCATGATTTCAACAACACACTCCAGGTTGTTGCGGGCGCAAACAGTTTATTGGAACCTTTGGCTGCGACAGAATCTCAAAAGCGAGTGCTAAGCGCATCAAATAGATCGATACACACCGGCAGCGCAACTGTAAAACAGCTCCTCGCTTACTCGAGAAACCAGCCATTAGAATCGACTGTATTTCGGATCAATCACTACCTGAGCAACAACGCGGCTCTGTTTCGCTCCGCTATTGGTGACGTAAACTCTCTGGTCATAGAAAATTTGGCGGGAGATGCTCGACTAAATTTAGACAATGGTCAGCTCACAAGCTCGCTAATTAACCTCATGCGCAATGCCGCAGATGCAATGACCACGCCCGGGGAAACAGTTTTGCGTGCAGAACTCGCCTCTCATCCAATCCCGGATAGCTCACCTCCTCAAGTTCTGGCACAAATGCAATTTCAGGTTATCGATCGGGGCGAAGGCATGACCGCGGAGGTTGCAGACCGCGCACTGGAACCTTACTACAGCACCAAAGCGGCAGAGCTCGGAACCGGTCTGGGGCTTAGCTCGGTCTACGGCTTCGCAACACAGTCTGGTGGCTCTATAGCTATAGAAAGCCAAATCGGCAACGGCACGACGGTTACGCTGTGTTTCCCAAAATACGAGGGTCCCGTTCGGCCTGAGAACTCTGCCGCAAAAGTTGAGTCTATGCTCAACAAGGCGAAGGTCCTGCTGGTTGAAGACAACTCGCTCATCGCAGAAACGCTCGACGCGATGCTGAATCAGGAAGGTGCGGAAACGGCCCGGGTAGATACCGCGGATGCCGCCCAGGAAAAATTTGCCGGCGGTTCGGAATTCGATCTCATACTGTCTTATGTCAATCTTCGCGGCGCTATGAACGGCTTCGACTTTGCACGCTGGGTTGAAAGTGAGCATCCGGATTCACAGATAGGTATTATGAGTGGGTATGGGCCAGCGATGGAGCAGAACTTTGAGATTCCTATATTGGCCAAGCCATTTACACGCCAACAGCTGCTGGCCTATTTGTCAGAACGAGGGTTTGTTGGCGCGCGGCTGTCATAGCAACCTCTCACTAGGTTCGGTTTACCTAGTGTGCTGAGCCCGTTCGAGAGATTTCTATCGCTGTTCACCAAGATACGGCCCGGCGAAGGTCGTGGCGTGATGCTGATCTGACTAAATGGCTTTCTGCTCGTTAGCGCCTATTACATTCTCAAAACACTTCGCGAACCACTAATACTCACCGAGTTTGGCGCAGAGACGAAAAGCTACGCCGTGGCAGCGATCGCCATCGTGCTGTTTTTTCTGGTGCCCTTATATGGCGTTCTGTTTCGAAGCACTAACCGTACGCAATTAGTGGTGACGGTTAACCTGCTGTTTCTTTCCAACCTGGTTATTTTCTACTTCCTTGCCGAATCAGGCATATCCATCGCTTTCGCATATTTTGTCTGGGTGGGCATATTCGGCGTCATGGTAATCGCCCAGTTCTGGGCTTATGTCACCGACATCTAGAACGTGAAGAGTGGTCAGCGGGTTTTTCCGGTGGTTATGATTGCAACCACGCTGGGAGGGCTAGCCGGCGCACAAGTTTCAGCGATGGCTTTTGACGCCCTGGGTTTGCGCGGCCTCATCGTTCTTGCTGCAGCGCTTATACTGATCTCGATATTCCTCTACCGGCCGGCTCGTCTATCAGCACCAAACGACTCCCGATGCATAGAATGCGAGTTTGCGGCCCCCAAACATCAGAGCTTATTCGGGGGCTTTGCAGTGGTCATGAGCGATCACTACCTGCGCCTAATTGCAGTCTTTGTCGTTCTACTCAACTGGATCAACTCGACGGGCGAGTACATTTTGTCCGAGATGGTTGTGAGCTGGGCGACCCAGCAAGCTATGGACACCAGTCGTTCGGTTGAGAGCCTAATCACCTATTTTTATGGCAACTATGCCTTTCTAAGTAATCTGACAGGACTCGCGATACAAACGTTGTTCGTAGCCAAAGCCATTCGGTTATTTGGATTACCCCGTTCATTGCTGGTACTCCCCTTAGTATCACTACTCGGCTAGCTTTTTCTCGCCTTCATTCCAATCTTCACCATTATTCGCATAGTGAAAATCGCCGAGAACGGTATCGACTACTCCCTCACCTCTACCCTGCGTCAGGCCCTGTTTTTGCCCCCCAGTCGAGAGGTAAAATACGAAGGCAAGACCGCCATAGATACCTTCTTCTGGCGTTTCGGCGACCTGATACAGGGCGGCGCCATTTTTGTCGGCATCAACGTCTTTGGTTTTTCTGTGCAGGAAGTTGATGGCCAATCAGCCGAAATGTTGTTGGTGAGTCCTAATCGCGACACACCAAAACTGTTCAGTTCGGCCACGGCCCCCTATAGGCGCGTGCTGCTAACCGACGGAGGATCTGAGCTCCTGCGCGCTCGCGCACCGGAACGACTCATAACCGATGCAAACCTGGCAACGCTCAGTGCGTTCGTGACAGATCTTAATGGCTGGTTCACGGAGAACGGCGAACCTGTAGTGGCTGACGTTGAGGTTGGCGCAGCGCAAGGACATCACTGTAGAATTGTCGGACGCTGTTTTATGATGGGTAGGGTGAACCCGGGGACTTATAGCCAGATCGACCGCAACCAGGCAGCATAATTGCTTAACATCTGTTTCGTTATTTGCGGCATGGAGAAGTGGATCAAGCACTCCCTCACCCTCGACTTTACCGGCGTTTTACGTTTGTAGATTTAGGGAACCTTGCTGTTTGGGGCGGTCTATTGGAGTAGCGGTTCGTCCTAAGTTGCCTCGAGGAGCATCAGGAGAACCCAAAACACAACCAGGAGACATTTATGTTCAGTAATATCAAATCAGTAGCCGCAGGCTGCGCACTCAGTTTGGCCATGGTGTTCTCCATTGGCGCACAAGCCGAGGATGAGGTGAACAACCAGGGCGGCTACATCGCCGAGGGTTACGATGTTACCGCCTATTTTGATGGCGAACCGGTCGCAGGATCAGAAGAGTTCAAATCTGAGTACGAAGGGGGTGTCTACCTCTTTGCCAGTGCTGAGAATCTGGCCAAATTTGAAGAGGCTCCAGCCGATTTCGCGCCTGAGTACGGCGGCTGGTGCTCATTTGCCACAGCCCAAAGACGCAAGGTTAAAATCGACCCAGTAGCGTTCAAAGTGGTTGATGGCAAACTGTATTTGAATAATAGTAAGGGCGTGCATAAGCGCTGGCTGAAGAAAGAGGCAGGCTATATCCGCGGTGCGGATAACAACTGGCCTCACCTTAAATCGATTGCGAGCAAATCACTGCCGAAAGCTCTTAAGGGCAACGAAAACGTGACTCGCGGTGCCATCTAAACTACAACTATTTTGAACGACAACTATTTTGAATAGAGAGACGCTGAGAAGCGTTGATAAACGAGGAGAATCAGATGAATCAGAAGACAATGGTAACGTCAGCACTGTTTGCTGCAGTAACCATGGTTACTGCTTGTTCCGGCGACAGCGGCAGCACCTCAAGTGCGGCTGATGCAGTTGGCGAAGCAGCAGACAAAGCGGTCGAAACCGTTGCTAAATCAGGCGCCAAAGTGGAGTGCTACGGCATCTCTAAAGCTGGTGAAAATGATTGTGCCGCTGGAGAAGGGACGTCTTGCGCAGCAACCTCGGTTGTCGACTGGCAAGGAAATGCGTGGACATTGGTGGAAGAAGGTAACTGCGAGAGCATAACCATCACTACCGATGACGGTCGCCAGATCGCTGGTAGCCTGGTGCCGCTCGATCGCGATCTGCCTACATCTTAATCAGACGTCTTAACTAGACGTCGGCTCAAATTGAGCTGCAGGAAGATCTGGCTTGAGAAGATCTGACTCCAAAAAAGCCGAGCGAGTAATTCGCTCGGCTTTTTTTTGCGCACCGTTGCCGTTGTTGCATCCATGTTTTCTAAGCGCTCATGAACACTGGAATTAGCTTTAAAACCCAGCATCTCACGGAGATTCTTGCCAGCAAGCCACCGGTCGGTTTCCTAGAAGTTCATCCTGAAAACTATATGGTGGAAGGCGGACCCCGGTTGCAGGCGCTGACCAGACTGCGGGAACACTACCCTCTGTCCTTGCACAGCGTTTCGCTCTCACTTGGCGGATCAGAAGTTGTTTCGGATCAGCAACTGAAAGTGCTCAAGCACATGATTGATCGGTATGAGCCGAGCTATGTTTCTGATCACCTGGCCTGGTGCAAATCAGGGGGAAACTACTTTCCTGATCTCTTACCTTTGCCCCTTACCGATACGACCTTGGCCAGGGTTTGTGAAAATGTTGCCAAAACCCAGGACGCACTCAATCGACAAATATTTATCGAAAATCCCTCAAGCTATCTCGCATTCTCGCAATCGGAGATTGCTGAACCCGAGTTCTTACAAACCGTAGCCCGCACCACCGGGTGCAAACTGTTACTGGATCTAAACAACATTTACGTTAGCGCAGAGAATTTGGGCTACGACGCGTTCGACTATTTAGAGGCGATCCCCGGCAACCTTATTGGCGAGGTGCATTTGGCTGGGCACAGCGTCGATGCAGCGGCACCCGAGAGAATCCTGATCGATGATCACGGCTCGCGGGTGGCGGACTCTGTGTGGGCCTTGTATGCCCGGCTCAGCGAACGAGTGGGCCCAGTACCCACCCTGGTTGAATGGGACACACGAGTGCCAGAGCTGTCGGTATTGCTCGATGAAGCAGGCAAAGCAAAGCGGATATTTGACGACGCGCGCCCAGGGGCTTCCAATCGGCGTATTTCGACATGAGTGTGGGCTCTATTGAGGAGTTTCAGTTCGATTTTGCCAGGGCAGTTCGCGACCCAAAGGCAGAACTCAGCCCGGGCCTTGGGATCGCGACTGGAGACGCCTGGCGCTTCAGCATTTATCGCAACAATTACTATCACGGCCTGATTGAAACCCTGACAGAGGCCTATCCCAGCGTCGCCACCTACCTAAGCGAAGAGAGCTTCAGGAAGATTGCGCTGAGCTACTTGCAAAGATCTGTGGTAACGGAGGTGAGTCTGGCACTGATTGCGAAGGATTTTCCGGATTTTTTGGGCAGAGCGAATCTGGCTGATCTCGCTGGATTGCTCAGTGACCTGGCACGCCTAGATCGGGCTTACCTTGAGGCCCTGCATGCACCCGATCAGTCAACCCTGAACCCAACTAAATTGCAGAATTTTGGCGAGCGAATAGCAGATGCGCAATTCAACTTTCACTCCGCAACGCGTATTCTGTCCGCGAACCGGCCTTTGGTGAAAATCTGGCGAGAGGTGCTCGGCTATCTCGATCCACAGGACGGAAAGAAAGACGGAAAGGAAGATGGAAAGAAAAACGGAAAGAAAGACGGAAAACAAACGGAAGAACAACAGGAAGGTTCCGTACTACAAGATGCTGGTGGAGCGATCTACGGCGCGCTGATTACCCGATTAGCACATCAGGTGAGTGTTCGCCCCATGACTGCAGCGGCAACTCAATTTGGATTGGTGCTAACGGAAGGTGCAACGGTGACCCAGGCTTTTGAGAAAGCAACCGCAGTTGATCCAGCCTTCGACCTGACTCAGGCGTTCAGCATCTACCTTGAGGCCGGCGCCATTCATGATTTGCAAATAGCCGACTAGACCGACGTTCGAAAAATAAATAACCACCAGCCAACCAATAGAAAATAACCAAAATAGCGACTAGAAAAATGAGAAACCTCTACAACAACATCATCAACTCGGCCTTTATGGATTGGATCCGCGACCTGTCGCTGCTGGGTTTACGGCTAACCGTTGGTCTGGTGTTTTGGTATTCAGGCCGAACCAAGGTTGACGGCTGGAACATTTTTTCTGTCAACGACTCTCAGGTCTATCTATTTGAGAACAAGTTTAAGCTGCCGGCACCTGAGCTGATGGCGAGCGTCGCGGCCATAGCCGAACACGTGCTACCCGCCCTGCTCATCATTGGATTTCTATCGCGGATTAGCGCAGCTGGCTTGCTTGTCATGACTGCGGTTATCCAACTTTTTGTATTCCCGGATGCCTGGTGGTCTACCCATATGTTTTGGGCAGCCATAGCGTTCGCTATTGTCGGCGTTGGGCCGGGTCGTCTGTCTGTCGATCATTTGCTTACGCGCAACAGCAGCACCTAATTCAGACACTGGGCAGATCCTGAAGGGAGCCCCAGAAGCATGAGCAGCACTCTTTCAGCACAGCCGGGTGCGATCAAAACGCTTGCCGGCCTGGCGCTATCGATACTGTGCATGCAGACCGCTCAGGCCTACCCCATAGACGGCTATGCCTACACGGGCATCAAACGGCTGGATTTCTACAATCTAGCTCAGCAGGGGATCGTCTCAGGCCGCCAGCTACCGGCCGGAGGCAAGCAGAAACTCGAGCACATTCTGCCGAGTGGCGTTGACCTAAACTTCGACAATCTTTCGAATGATGCAACGTATCACTCTGAATTACTTAGCTTTCTTGGCGACAACAAAAAGAATTATGGGAGAGCGCTGCTGGATCTCTCAGACCCCGATAAACCGCTTTTTATCGGCCACAATCTGGACTACCGTTCCAACGTGGGCAGTGTTGGAAAAATACTGGTCGGAATTGCGCTCTTCCAGGAGCTCGCTGCGCGCTACCCCGACGACATCGAGGCCAGAGAGTCGCTGCTGCGCACCACGCAGGTTGTCGCCGACAAATTCATCGAAACCGACCACCACAAAGTTCCGCTGTGGCAGGTAGAGAATCGCAAAAATTTGTACTACGAAAGCTGGTCACAACGAGCGTTCTTCTTCGAGCAAAAACCAGGCGCTTAACACTGAGTGCTGAATTTTTGACCACCAATAGAGGCCTCGTAGAGCACGCCGCCCTTGGTGATCGTGAAAACAGCGGCCCCTTTGTGATAGCCACCCGTCAGACTGGCATCGTCAGCACGCTTGCTTCTGGACGTCGAGCTGCCATCAGTGGCCGCCGACGCTGAGGCAGCGGCAGTGAGCGCAACCGCTGTTGCCTGAGCCCCAAACTCATAGGTCCCCGCGCAGAATTCATCAAACGCTCGCTCGTCTTCAAAAAAGATAATTTGACTGTAGGCTTGCCCCCCGAGCTGAAAGCCAGCGGACAACTGAGTGATAGTAGATTCGCCGACGATCTCTTCATTACGGAACACCCCGCCCACTCCACGTGCGCCTCCCAAGATGACGCCAGCCTTACCTATAGTGGGAAACAGCGCATACCCGTAAGCGTTTTGAAAATAGGGATCGGTTTGAGGGGCAGCTGTGAATACCTGTTTGGCATCAAGAAATTTGCCGGGCGTGTTCACGCAGCCGGTAAGAACGAGCACGAGGCCCACAGCCATTGAGCTAACATATTTAGTCATCAGTTTATCCATTGGTTTTCTGATCTGCTTTCTGATCGGGATATAGATCGTTGAGTTGGCCCTTTACTACGAGCAGTTAGTAGCACCAGTGGCCTATACAAGCACAAATTACCGACACTAAACGACATTCAACGCGTGCAGAATAACACAGAGATTTCCCGGATTAGAGCGCCGTGAGGGGCTGGCGATCTGTTGTCGGAGACCGCCTCGTCACGGTAGCATTGCCCATTGCACCCACGGTCGACGTCGGACCAAGCGCCTCAAGACCTCGCCATGAATAAAGTAAATCCCCGAAAAACCAGCACCCAAAAACTGACCTTCAAAAATCAGCAAGGCCAAGAGCTCGCTGGCCTGTTGTCGATTCCCGAACTACCCCATCGCGGAGTAGCACTTTTTGCTCACTGCTTTACCTGCACCAAGAACATTGCCGCGGCCTCCAGAATCTCACGCGCCCTGGCCCGCAAAAAATTTGTAGTACTACGCTTCGACTTCACGGGCCTTGGCAACAGCGATGGCGACTTTGCCAACACCAATTTCTCGTCCAACGTCCAAGATCTAATCAGCGCCGCAGACTATCTGCGAGACAACTGGGGTGCACCAGAAGTACTGATCGGCCACAGCCTGGGCGGCGCTGCGGTGTTGTCAGCCGCCGCGGACATTCCGGAATCAAAAGCGGTAGTAACCATAGGAGCACCTGCGTCCCCCGAGCATGTCGTGCAACAGTTCCATTTTGACCTACCCACTCTCGAACAAAAAGGCGAAGCCGAGGTTGAACTGGCTGGCAAGACCTTCAGAATCAAGCGTCAGTTCCTGGAAGACATTAGTGCTCAAAACTTGCAGCAAAAGGCCCGCAGACTAAAACGAGTCTTACTGATTTTTCATGCGCCCAATGACGAAGTGGTAGATATCGGTGAGGCTACGTCGCTATACCAGGCGGCAATGCACCCCAAGAGTTTTGTATCGCTCGATTCTGCAGATCACATGCTGTCAAAGGCAGCCGATGCCAACTATGCGGCTGATGTAATCGCGGCAAGGATCAAACGCTATATCCCCACCACTTCCCAGAAAAATCTTGTCGCGAAAGTAGGTTGAACGAGGCATTGATAAGAGAAAAGGAAATGCGCCTGGCACTGGTGTGCTACGGCGGGGTGTCGCTCGCTGTATATATGCATGGCATTACCAAAGAGCTGCATAAACTGGCTCGCGCGTCAAAGACTCTTCATCAGCCTGGCTGCGATGTCTCAAGCGGCTATCTCGAAAACGCCCATGATCTGGAAAATCGCGAGACAGACTCAGAAACCGTTTACTTCGAATTACTCAGAATAATTAAGCAGCAGCTCAATCTGCGAGTTATTGTTGATGTCGCCTCTGGTGCTTCAGCCGGTGGCATCAACGCACTTATGCTAAGTCGAGCCATCTCCCACGACCTGCCACTGGATGCACACCGGCAGATGTGGCTGAAGTACGCAGACGTCACTGAGCTGATGGACGATCACCGGATTCCCCGGGGCTTGGAACAAATGGTACATGACCCCATTGGTCCAGCGATGGTCCAAAACCGCGTTGAAGCGCTTGCTGAACGACAAAGAAAGCCAGGAAAAAATGTCGCTAAAGAAAAAGCTGTTCGAAGCCATATTGAAAGCCGAGACCCCCCATCTAACTCACTGTGACGAGTTACTGGAAGAGTTGAAGGATAAAGTGCGCGCGATGACTCCAGAACAACCAACCGCCCAGAGGACCACAACATGACCACCGAGCTTTCTATGCTGCTTTTAAGCGCCCTGCTGTTCTTCGTGATCATAATGGTCCAGGCCATGCTGGGCATCAGCCAAAACGGGCTGAAAGCCCAGGCCGGAAGCCGCGACGGATTGCCCGCACCAAATCTGCTGCGGGAGCGTTTGCAGCGATTGATTGCAAACTTTCAGGAAAACCTCGTGCTGTTTGCCGTGGTTGTACTGAGCGCTCATGCAGCCGGAGTTTCCACCGACAACACCGTTCTGGGTGCTAGTCTGTTTTTCTACGCCCGGCTCGCTCACGCGGTTGTGTACGCCGCTGGGCTACCCTGGATTCGGCCTCTGTTCTGGTTTATTGCAATTATTGGAATGGGTCTAATAGCCGTGGAACTATTTTAGCGAGACCATTGGCAATACCTGACCAACAGATATTCCAATAAAGAGTGCAAAGAATTTGCCTCATCCTATTCACAATAACCGCATTGTCAGCGGCTGCGGAACCCTGTGACCACTACAGTACGGAAAGGCTGCCGTTCTTCGGCGACCTGCACGTTCACACCAAATTCTCACTAGACGCAGCAACCCAGCAAACTCGCACCACACCGGACCAGGCCTACCGCTTTGCCAGGGGCGAACCACTGGGAATCGCTCCCTGGCACGAAGGCGCAGCGCTACGTCAGATTGAAATCGACCGCCCTCTCGACTTCGCCATGGTGGCAGACCATGCCGAGCTGCTTGGCGAAGTAAGTTTGTGCTCAAATCCAACGTCGTCCCATTACGATGCCTGGCAGTGCTCACTGTATCGCCAGTGGCCACGTGGTGCGTACTACTGGTTTAATCTTTGGTCGACCATCTTTGCCGAACGCGTTGGGTTTTGTAGCGGCACCACAAATGACAATGAAGATCTTGATATTTGCGCTGAAGCGGCTCGCGGCCCCTGGGAGGCAATAAAACTCGCGGCAGATGCACATAATGATGAAGAGGGTTGCAACTTCACTACATTTGTTGGCTATGAATGGACCGGTGGCGCAGCGGATGGAGACTACGGAAACATTCATCGGAACGTGGTGTTTAGAAACGCAACCGTTCCAGATCTACCCATCGATTTTATACAGGCAAACACCGCAACGTCTCTCTTCAACCAGCTAGATGTGGCCTGCTCCTCGGATTGTGAGGCGCTAGTGATTCCGCACAACTCGAATCTATCCGCAGGTTTGATGTTTCAAACTAAGGGCTCCATCGAAGAGATCAAGCAGCGCGCACGCTACGAGGCGTTAGCAGAGATCATGCAGCATAAAGGCAGCTCAGAATGCTATTTCGATCGCGACAACCCTCTGGGTAACGCGGACGAATACTGCGCCTTCGAACAGCTATCGGTGCGTAGTTTTACCGATTCTGATCCGCCACAACCCGATGATGGATTCTTGCGCCACCAGTTAACCGAAGGGCTATCCATCAATAACCGAACAGGAATAAACCCCCACAAATTTGGTTTTGTTGCCAGCACGGATACTCATCTTGGGGCGCCTGGCCTTGTTTCTGAAGCATCATTTGTGGGGCATGGCGGCGCGGGAAAACCGGCAAGCGAGCGAGATGAGGACCCTGGTTTAACAGACTTGCTCGACTACAATCCTGGCGGGCTCGCCGTCTTGTGGGCGGAGGAAAATCGCCGCGATGCGCTGTTCGAGGCCATGCAACGCAAAGAAGCCTATGCAACCAGCGGCCCCAGAATGGTGGTGCGGCTGTTTGCCGGCGAAGAAATTTCGCCCGACTTGTGTGAAGCACCAGACTTCGCTGTGTCCGGCTACGGTCAAGGCGTACCCATGGGTGGGTCTTTAGAGTCCACACAGAATAAAGAAGTGTCTGGCATCCGCATTGCCCTGCAGGCCGCCAAGGACCCAGAAGGAGTTGGTCTTGACCGGCTACAACTGATTAAGGGCTGGATTGATCAGCAAGGACAAACGCACGAGAAGGTGGTTGATATCGCGACGAGCCCAACCAGTCATCAGCTTGAAACGCTAACGTGCAAGGTACGCGGAAACAGCGCGGCAAAACTATGCAGCGTCTGGGAAGATCCTGAATTTGATCCTGCTGCACCATCGTACTACTACGGGCGGGTCCTAGAAGGACCAACCTGTCGTTGGAGCCAACGTCAATGCGTTGCTCAGGGCGTACGCTGCGATGACCGAAGCACCATCGCAGATGGATACGAGGCATGCTGCTCCGAAGAACATAGACCTCAGATCCGCGAGCGCGCCTGGACATCGCCAATTTGGTATCAACCTTCTAGCGCGCCAGTCGCTACAAATCAAACCCAGAAATAGGCAGTTGTCGAGCTAAGATCCGGAGCGACTACGGGCTATTCGTCGCAGCAATCGCGGAGTAAAAGGTCCAAGGGCTCGACCAACCAGCGCCTTCACTACGTTGAGTTTGGGTGTATTTGCAGAAGCGTGATATTTGTTGAGCCCAAGCTCTTCCCGAATGTTCTGGGTCATCATAACCACGGGCTCATCTAGAGGAATTCCAGTGCTATCGGCGATACGCACCATGCGCTGGAAGTTTGCGATCACTGCTGCTGCATCTACCGCAGCCTCATGCCCCAGCACATCAACCACCGCCTGTCGCGCACGAGCAATTGGCGCAGAAGAAGCATCAGCGTGGCAGTCAGCAATCACAGCTTCAACAAACTCAATCAGCTCTGCCCCGCCTTCGATACCACTCTCTACGCCGCTGCCTTCAACAAGGCTCCGCAGATCAGTATTGTCTCCATCCAGCTTGCTGCTCGCACGGAGCAGTAACGAATGTGAAGAGGTTCAGTAAAAACACTGATTTAGCGAAGACACACGGCCGGCTAGCAGCTCCATTTGTGACCGACTCAACGCTCGACCGCCATTACTTTCAGGATCGGGTACCAGGTGCATCGGCAGGTACTGCGCCTTGCTAAGCGTCACCAACATCCGTACCGAATCCGGCACCAGGCTCATCGCGCTCGCTACGTTTCCAGCTTGGGGCATACCGCCGTAGATGTCTGCCTCTGGCTGGGTAAGGTTGTCAGGCGAAACCGTATCTACCCAGGCACCTGAATCAGCGGCGCCTGGAGGTCTGTACTGACTCGGTTGGCCAATTTGCGGGGTCGGCAAAGATTCAGTGGTAAATCCCATAGCTTGCTGAAACGTATCAATACTGATGAGCGCGACGACAATACCCAGGAGTTCAACGTAGTGCCCATCGGTATGACCCGCGGCATAAAATTCCTGCAGCCAATTTTTCGATAATCTTG
>CAZFIA010000012.1:43723-47538 GCA_964519335.1 uncultured Pseudomonadales bacterium | reverse complement strand
TGCTAGGTGTAATCACCGAACAGCTCAAGGCAATGGAAGTTGCTCACAGTGGCCTAACGGAACTCGCTGTGGTGCCCGGTATGCACGAGCGCAAAGCACTGATGGCAAAACGTGCAGATGCCTTTGTCGCTCTGCCCGGTGGCTTTGGCACCCTGGACGAGTTTTTCGAGATTATCACCTGGGCCCAGCTAGGGATTCACAACAAACCCTGTGGGTTGCTCAACATAGAAGGCTATTTTGATCCACTGCTGCAGTTTATGACGCGCAGTGTCGCTTGTGAGTTTGTCCAGGGCGAGCACCTCGATAATTTGGTTATCGCGAGTCAAGCAGATGAACTCCTGTCTGGCTTTGCACAACACCACGAGAATCCGCCCGCCAAAATCGAGAAGTGGACTGACCGCTAATGATTGCAGGTCTACTCATGCTTGCATTGGCGATCTGCGTCTACCTGCCGTCGTTGTGGGTGCGATGGGTAATGCACAAACATTCAACAGCCATAGATGACATGCCCGGTACCGGCGGAGAACTCGCCGGGCACCTGCTCACACAGTTTGATATGCATGATTACAAAGTAGAACAAACCGCGCCTCATACCGATCACTATGATCCTGGGGCCAAGGCGGTACGCCTTAGCCCCCACAATTTCTCCGGTAAGTCACTAACGGCTATAGCGGTTGCCGCCCACGAGGTTGGTCATGCGCTGCAGCATCACCGCGACGAAGAAATATTCAAACTCCGTTCGCGCTACGTACCCACGGCCAAACGCCTCGAAAAACTCGGAATTATGATTTTGTACGCACTGCCCATCGTAGGCGTGCTGGTGAAAGCACCCGCTGCAATATTCGGCCTGATAGCGATTAGTCTCGCCTTTCAGCTCGCGGGGGCGCTATCGTATCTGGTAGTACTACCAGAAGAGCTTGATGCAAGCTTCAACAAGGCACTGCCGATTCTTGCAAAGGGCAACTATGTTCCAGTACACCACGAAGAAGCCGTGCGCGCGGTTCTAAAAGCCGCCGCTCTCACCTACTTTGCAGCGGCACTCGCCAATGTGCTGAACATCGGCCGCTGGCTGATGGTGCTGATCAGGAGGTAGAGATGCATCAACCCAGCGCATTTGTTCAATCCGATACCGCAGAACTAAAAACTCTTGTTGGGCGGTATCCGCTGGCAGTACTCATTGTAAAATTCGAGGGCGCACTGCTTATCAATCACATTCCACTGCTGTGGAACAATGTATCGAAGAACGAAGAACTACACGGTCACATTCCGCGTAGCAACGAATTGTTTGCGGCCTTATCTAATTCAGGAACCGGACTAAATGCCACGGCGGTGTTTCAAGAACCGAACGGCTATATCTCCCCGTCAGATTATCCAAGCAAAGTCAGGACACTGAAGGTCGTGCCCACCTGGAACTATGCCGTTGTGCATCTGCGCGGAGAACTTCAATTACGCGACGACAGCACTTTTCTGCGCGCGCAGGTTGATCAGCTGACGGCTGAACACGAGACGCGCACAAATCCAGAGTCGCCTCAGGTTTAAGCTCGACCTGTGCTTGCCAATTAGTTGTTTTTGCATTATTGTATAAGCAACTTAACTGGAGAGGGGCCAGCCCATGCGACGTTTTGTCACCACCACTGAAGAGTCCGCGGCGGCTGTAAACCTGACGCCCATGCTTGATGTCGTGTTCATCATGCTGATCTTCTTCATCGTTACCGCCGTGTTCGTTCGCGAGCAGGGCTTGCCGGTTAACCCGCCAGACCCAGCCAATGAAGTCGATCCAATAATTTCCGAGCAGCCTATTGTTATTGAGTTGCACCCGAATCGACGACTGCGAATCGCGGGGCAAGACGTCGATGAACGGCTGCTGCATGCCCTGCTCACCCGCCTGCACGCGCAGCGACCTGAAGCAGCAGTTGTACTAAGGCCGAGCGCCGATAGCAGTACCGATCTATTGGTTACCGTGATGGATAGTGCTCGAAAAATAGGCATTTACGACATCAAGTTTGCTTCGGGCTAAGAGAGGGACATAGGACCAAATCTGTGCGCAATTCGGCAGGCAATAATTCGCAGAGCTTGTCACACTAGGCGCCTCACAAGAGGCTCAGAACATGATTATCGGCACCCCCAAAGAAATCAAAAATCACGAATACCGGGTGGGGCTCACCCCCGAAAGTGCTGGTGAACTAATCTCTCGCGGCAATCGCGTGCTGGTGGAGACAGGCGCGGGCCTGGGTATAGGCGCAACGGACTCTGATTACACCGATCGAGGTGCGACTATTGTCGCCGACGCCGCCAGTGTTTTTGGCGATGCTGAGATGGTGGTTAAGGTCAAAGAACCGCAACCTCAAGAACGCGCCATGCTCAAGAAAGACCAGATTCTGTTCACCTACCTGCATCTTGCAGCAGACGAACCTCAAACCCGTGATCTGCTCGACTCGGGAGTCATTGGCATCGCCTACGAAACCGTTACGGGTAGTGGCGGACTGCCCCTGTTAAAACCCATGAGTCAGGTTGCGGGACGCATGTCGATTCAGGCAGGAGCTACCGCACTCGAACGCGCCCATGGCGGTCGTGGTGTTTTGCTCGGTGGAGTACCCGGTGTTGCACCGGGAAAGGTGACAATTATCGGTGGCGGTGTGGTTGGTTTTAACGCAGCACAGATGGCGGCGGGACTCGGCGCAGACGTCACTATTCTCGATCGCGATCCCGAGGTATTGGAGCGTCTGGGTACCTACTTCGAAGCCCGGGCAAAAACCCGATTCTCTAACCAGGCGAATCTCGCTGAGTGTGTGGCAGAGGCTGACCTTGTTGTCGGTGCCGTTTTGATTCCAGGTGCCGCCGCGCCAAAACTGGTCACGCGCGATATGCTCGGTACGATGAAATCTGGCGCTGTGCTTGCCGACATTGCGATTGATCAGGGAGGTTGCTTCGAAACATCGAAAGCTACTACTCACGATGACCCTACCTATGTCATCGACAACATAGTGCACTACTGTGTCGCCAACATGCCGGGCGCCGTATCGCGCACCTCAACCTATGCGCTAAACAACGTAACCCTCCCCCACGCAATGAATATCGCATCGAAGGGTTGGCAGCAAGCCATCCGCGACGATGCGCATCTGCGCGAAGGTTTAAACGTATGCGCTGGCAAGACCACCTGCGAGCCAGTAGCTACAGAATTTGGTCTTGACTATACGCCGGCAGAAGACTGCCTCTAACCCAACCTGCTATTCGGGCTGCTATTCGGGGACAGTGTACTAATAAGTGTTGACACCCTCTTTTAGCAGCGCCTTAACAATGTGGTCGAACACCGCATCCGCCTTGGCACGCATCTCGTCGTCGGTCGCATCCTGAATAGGGTGCTTCACGAACACTCGTTGGGCTTCGGGTAATCCCAACGCCTCTGCTTGAGTCGCAGCTGCCGTTTTAAATTCTTCAGAGGCTACCGTTACTGCGGGAATGCCCTGAATCTCAAACCATACCGTGTCATGCAAACTGCACGTGGTACAAGAGCCTCAGTCAGCCAGTCCTTCGACAACCAGGTCAACCTTACCGCGCAGCTCTTCGCGCAACTCATCCGGCGCCGGCTTGGTAAAGGTTGGCTTGGCACAGCGCATCACCTCGACATCAGGCGCGTTGTGTTTAAGCAGTTCTTCGATTCGATTAAGCAGCACATCACCGCGCGGCTTGCGAATGTCGAGCAGCGCTACAGTGCCTTTCAGCACCACATCTCGCTCGGCGAGCTGGCGGGCCACCGGCACGCGCTCGTCTGTGGGATCCATCAGAGTAGTCATTTCTTGCTCCTATTTTTTAGC
>CAZFIA010000012.1:9697-43623 GCA_964519335.1 uncultured Pseudomonadales bacterium | reverse complement strand
CGCGCTCGTCTGTGGGATCCATCAGAGTAGTCATTTCTTGCTCCTATTTTTTAGCTATCTTTGAGTTATCTTCTAGCTTTTCATTCAATCATCAATTTTAGCAGACACCACAACCGAGCCCATGGGGCCCGTTAACCAGCCGTGGTAGGCCGCGGAGAACTTACCGGCATCGCCGCCCGCCACCACCAAATGAATATTCTCGGTGCTGGCGAATTTCGGAATAGGCCGCGCAAGCGCCGCCTCATCCATTGCAGCAATTTTGTCTTGTGGTATCCCCACCCCGCTTACCTCGTCTACCGCGAGCTCTCGCATGGGGAGGGCCGTTACTTCCTGAATACGTTCGCGAACTTGTTGCTTGGTGTAGCCGTCTCGAGACAGCGTATCCACATGTTCCGGCGCCACAACAACCAGCGCATCTCCTGCGTTGTGTGCCCTTGGGTGATGCAGACTCTCGAGGCATTGACCAAACGAACCCGCAAGCTGAGCTGCCGTAAGAGAGGTTTGATCGACCATAAGCGATGGACCAGAGGTCATGCAGAACAGGGTAACCACCGAGTCCGAAGCTTTGTAACCCCGCTCAACGTGCAAGGGCTCCCAATTGCTGCGCTCTTCCCACTCTGCAAAACACATCGTGAACTTCATGGGGTTGCCCATAGTTGAGCGCTCGGTACCACCAGGGCGGGCACCCCCAATGTTGCGCACCGCTAACCGAACTGCGCGACCAATAGTTGCGTTAGCCCGGTTGCCCTGGCCAAGAGCTCCCATCTTCATGTTCATGCCGATTTTTTCGCGGATGGGGCCATTAACTACTAGCACTGGAGCTGCACCCATGGTCGTTGCCATAACGCCATGAATGTTAAATTCATCTGTAGCCATTGCCTCTATGGCCGCAATAATCACCGGCAAATACTCCGGTTTGCAGCCCGCCATCACCGCATTGATTGCTAATTTTTCGACAGTGGCTTCACCCATGTTGGGTGGCAACAGCGCAACTACATCTTGCGCATCACGCCCGGTGCCTTCGAGCATGCGCAGCACCCGCTCCGGCGTAGGCGGCACAACAGGTAGTCCGTCGGTAAACCCTTGATCGAACATGAATTCAAATTCGTCGTCGAGCTCTCCTACTTCAACTTGCCGCGCACGCAATGGACTGCCGCTGGCCTGTGCCTGCAAACGCGCGTGGTTAACCGGATCGAGCGACAGCGAACCGCAACCCGGCGCCCATTCCGGAAGTGTTGACCAGTCGAGATCCAGCGGTTCATTGATTAGTTCCCGGAGTAGCCTCTGCCAATCGTCACGCACAAAACCCTCAAGGCGGTTAAGGACACTGCCATCGGTTCCCACAACAAGCAGGGTTGGCACAATCTCGATATCTTGTTCAAAAGAAACACCTAAAGCGCTGTCATCAAGTAAAGGGAAGTCGATTAAGCCGGACTCAACCATGGCAGCGTTGCCAGCACTGCTTTGGCCAATGCCTATGACCGAGGCCTGACTCGCTGCGGCGGCGTTAATCACCGGCAGCGCTTGCTTACAGGTTGGACAGTCTTCTTTGAGGAACACAACAATCGCACCCTCTTTGCCGGGGCCAGGTACCGAGACCGAGCTGCCATGTTGATCCAACAGATCAACATTCAGACTGTGTTGAGATTCTCCCATTGCCCCTAGTTACCCCTTTTCTACTCTGACACCCTACTCTGACCCCGATCATACCAGCCAGATCGCGCTTGCCGGGCGGGCAGGCTAAACTTGGTTGGGTGTGAATCGCTAAATTTTGGGGCCTTTATGTCAGTTGTATGCATCGACGGGTTTGAACGTTATTCAGGCACCAGTGCCCGGCTCAGGTTTGTGGCAGTTATGGGTCTGGTACTGGCTGGCTGTGGCGACCAGTCGTCAAGCTCCGGCCAGACCGCGGCCGGATCCACCTCAATTGCACCTGCGGCCCAAAGCGCTGCACAAAGTGTAGAAGAGACCTTGCGCCAGCAGCTGGCAACCGCCAAATCCGGCGATGTCATCAGCATCCCCGCAGGCTTCCACGCCATCAGCCGCAGCCTGGTCATGAACGCAAGCGGCGTGACTATCGAAGGCGCCGGCTCAGGCCGAGGTGATAACGACACGATACTTTCGTTTAAAAATCAGGTCGCTGGTGCCGAGGGCCTTCTGCTAACCGGGTCCGATCTAACGGTAACTAACCTCGCTATTGAAGACGCCAAGGGCGATGCCTTGAAGATTGCCGACGGCAGCAATATCGTGATCCGCGCAGTGCGCACGGAGTGGACAGGCGGCCCCTCAACCGACAACGGCGCCTATGGAATCTATCCGGTACAAACCGAGAATCTGTTGGTGGAAGACAGTGTGGCAATTGCCGCCTCTGATGCTGGCATCTATGTGGGTCAGTCGAACGGCATTGTGGTGCGCAACAACATTGCACGCGACAACGTGGCCGGCATTGAGATCGAGAACAGCACGCGTGCTGACGTATACGGCAACCTGGCTGAAAACAACACAGGCGGCATATTGGTTTTCAATATGCCCGACATTCCACTCAAGGGTTCCCACACCCGGGTGTACGACAACGATATTCGCGGCAACAACCTTGCAAACTTTGCTGCGCCAGGTACAGCAGTGTCCGGGGTGCCCGCTGGCTCAGGCGTCATCATCAATTCAAACGACAACGTTGAGATTTTCAAGAATCGGATCGCCAACAACGCAACCGCAAACATAGTGATCTCTAGTTACTTCAGCGCTAACTACGCCGGACGGCTAAAAGTGGCCCCAGAGTTTGATCCTTATCCCGAAAGCATCTACGTCTATGACAATCAGTTTGCCCCCGGTGGCCAGAAGCCGGGTTTCCCTGAGTTAGATGCCTTACGCATCGCCATGTTTGGCGAAGATGGCGCATTTCCCGATGTTCTCTGGGATGGCGCACTTAATCCCGAGATCGCAGTGAGTGGTGTACTGCCCGCCGGACAGGGGATTTGCATAAACAACGGCGAGGCCACCATGTTGAATGCAGACTCTTTGAACGACGCTGCAGGGGCCAACATGGATATGACCAACCACCGGTGTGACCTCGAAAAGCTAAGCGAAGTAGAGCTCACGGGCGTTGCGGGCGAGTAACCCGCTCTCAGTCCCAATGAGTGTGCGTCATTTGGCAGCAATGGCGCTGCTTGCCTGCATCGTTGCGCTCGTTAACGCCTGTGCACCACATACAGACTCGCAGACTGAAATGCTTGTGCAGCGCTTCGAAGCGGAACAGTACCCGACTCTGTTGTCCGACTGGCAGTTGCTCACTCGCAAGATGACAGAAACTGGAGGCAACCTTAGACGAGCAAGCGACACTCTGGTTTACCGCATCAATACCCCATTGTTTGCAGACTACACGTTAAAACTGCGAACAATCTCCCTTCCGGAAGGCACGCAGGCAAACTTCAGAGAGCAAGCCGTCCTCGAGTTCCCGTTGGGCACGGTGATCAGCAAGACCTTTTATTACGACACGCGGGATGTTCCGTTAAACGAATCTGCCAGCGCGCGTCCCGCGCTTTTCGCCCAGGATGCAACTACAAGCCTCGATACCACCACCACTCACCTTCTCGAAACCAGACTGCTGGTAAATACAGACGAAGGCTGGGACGCACTGCCATACATCTGGAACGATGCCCAAACCGATGCAGTTCTGAGTCTCACTGGCGCCATCAAATCGATTGGCGACGACTTATACATCGTGCCTAGCAAAGATGAGTGCGCAAGCTGTCACGCACTCGGACGCAACAAGGTGCTGCACCCGATCGGCCCCAAAGCCCGCCACCTGCATTTTCCAGCAGGACAAGCACCAGAAGGGCAAGAGCCAAGTTCCTTGCAAGCGCTCCTTGATCGAGGCTGGCTAACTCTGCCAGAAATCGAAGGACCGGACGCCGATAAGGGTATCGCCGCGGTGATGCAGCGCGTTAAACCCAATGCGGTATGGCAAAACGGTTCTAGTCCTGCAAGTTTCGGCAAAATCGAGCTTGAGCATCGCGCGCGCAGCTATCTAGACGCTAATTGTGGTCATTGCCACAACCCCGAAGGTTCGGCAGACACCTCGCACTTGTACCTCGATTACGCAGACCACAGTGCCCGAGCATTAGGCGAGTGCAAACCACCCGTCGCCGCTGGCCGCGGCACTGGCGGGCACCTCTACAGCATTGTCCCCGGTGAGCCACAACACTCCATCATGAGCTACCGTATGCGCAGCACTAATCCGGGGCGCATGATGCCGGAAACCGGCCGCACGCGGGTGCATGAAGAAGGTGTCGCATTGATCGATGAATGGATTCGCCGCCAGGACGGCAACTGCGGCTAACGTATTTAGCGCCCGCGGCTAACGTAGCTTAAGAAAGCATCAAAGCTTCTGCACAACCAGCGAGCCGATTGAATAGCCGGCGCCAAACGAGCAGATAACCCCAAAGTCTCCAGCCTTCAAATCCTCATGATGACGCGCAAAGGCGATGATCGAACCGGCTGAGGCCGTGTTGGCAAACTCGTCGAGCACAATCGGCGATGTGTCCGGATGCGGATCACCACCCAGCAGCTTTCTGGTAATGAGCTGATTCATGTTGATGTTGGCCTGATGCAGCCACCAGCGGCGGACATCTTGAACAGCAACGCCCGCGGTCTCTACCTGTTGTTGCAGATGTTCTGCCGCCATTGGGCAAACTTCTTTGAATACCTTGCGACCGTTTTGGTGAAACAGTCGATCCTCGGCAAAGGCATCACCACCTTCAGAACGCGCTACGTACCCAAAATTGGAACGGATGTTGTTCGAATAGAGCGTCAGCGCTTTGGTGCCAATAACTTTCCATTGGTTGTCGGCGCCCTTGCCAGAAGCACTGTCTGCGATACCGTCTTCCGGCTGCAACACAATAGCGGTCGCCACATCACCAAAAATAAAGTGGCTGTCACGATCGGTGTAGTTCACCTGCGGCGATGTGAGTTCGGGATTGATAAGCAACACACCTTTGGAGCTACCGGCCTTCACCGCATCAATACCGCGGTGCAAACCGAACGTGGCTGCGGAACAGGCCACCAACATATCGAAACCACTACCCTCTATACCAAGGGCATGCTGCACCTCAATAGCGATTGCCGGATAAGAGCGTTGAGTGTAGGCGCAAGACACAACCACCAGATCGATGTCGGAGGCAGTTACTTTAGCGCTCTCCATGGCAAGCTTTGCCGCGTTTAGCGCCATTTCAGCTTGATGCGATAGTTCGCTATCGTCGCGGCGGCTGATGCGCGGATGCATGACATCGATGTCCAGGATACCGTCTTTCACATAGGCATAACGACGTTTGATGCCAGAGGCCTTCTCGATGAATTCGGCGCTGGACAACGGCTTCTCATCAACGTCGCCTGCGGCAATGGCCTTCTCGTTATCCGCGTTGTAGCGGGTAGCCCAAGCATTGTAGCTCTCAACCAACTCTTCGTTGGTTACCACGTGGTCGGGCGTCCACGCACCTACGCCTGTAATTACGGCTTCCACAATCGCCACCTCTTGGCTAGTTCGCTGACTGAGTCTGCGGCTAGGCGGCGGTCTGCGCAAGCTCTCGACGGACAGCGAGTTCGGCGCAAATCTCATCGTGGCGGGTTTTATCGATACGGTAGTGGGCATAACACCACAGTGAAGCGATACCAATCACCGCAAGCGCGGGACCAAAGAAGATACCCAGATGCATGATCGTCTCAGCGGGCACGTCGGCTGCAGTGGTCACTGCCGACCCTTCTGGCCAGCCGATAACATCGAGAGCCAAGCCCGCAAAAGCGCTGCCTAGTCCGGTGGTGCACTTGCTGGAGAAGGCTACGGCTGCAAAAAAAATGCCTTCCTGCCGACGCCCCGTCAACAGTTCGTGTTCATCCACAATGTCTGCAAGCATTGAGTTAAATGAAATTATGCACTGGGCTACAAACAAACCCTGAACAAATTTCAACGAAATCAAAAAGGGCGCCAGTGACTGCCCGCCGTTCGCCGGTAGCAAGTCCAACATGCGCAAGACAATCGGCAAACTCTGACAAAACATCCAACCACCGACTCCCCACAGTACCGGCGGCAGTTTACCGACGCGACGAGTAATCGCGCCGGTGAAAAAAGCGCCTAACATCACACCCAATGGGGCCGCAACAAAGTACAGGAGGTTTTGGTTGGCCTTAAGCTCCCAGTAAAAAGTATTCATGTAGAGGTTGAGCGCCTGGTCAACGCCGACCATCAAGAAAATCAACAGCAAACCAAAGAACATCCAGCGAAATGAGTAGTTACTCATTGCCTCACGCAACTCGAGCCAAAGCTGGGAGAACAACCCCCGCTTGCGCTGCCATTGTTCCGAAGGCTGGTGCAAGCCCAGCGCTACGCGCTGAGTTCCCACGGCACTAAGCAAGATGATGGATGCCATGCCAACTGAAACTGCCAGGGCGTAGTGAGGGTACTGGCCAGCGTTAAACTGGCCCACGGGGAACTCAGCGGTTTCAGCAAAGAAATAGCCAAAGCCTGCCGCAATCGCGATAAGTGCCCCAAAAGTGCTAAAGAAGAAACGAAAACCAACTACGGTTGTACGCTCGTTATAGTCATCTGATAGCTCCGCGCCAAGCGACAGGTGCGGCACGTGGAACAGAGTCATCGACGCGCGAGTAAGTACGGCAAACACCAAAAGCCAGAAGAACAATTGCGGCTGACTAAGCTCGGCCGGAGGTGAGAATAGAAGGTAAAAAGCCGTCGCCAGTGGGATAATGGATGCATAGATAAACGGATGCCGCCGACCAAAGCGCGATTTGAAACGATCAGAAATTGAACCCGCCAACGGATCGGTGATCGCGTCAAATATCAGGGCTATACCAACGGCAAGTCCTGCATAGCTCGCACCAAGCCCCAGCACTTGAGAGTAGTAAAACAGCAGGAATACCCCAAAAGCGCCATTCTTTAAGCCTTCAGCGGCCTGACCTGCTCCATACAGAAATTTAGTTGCGAATGAGAGTCGCGCCGTACTCATCTGCAGAGACCCAATTTATGGCAAAGCTCTTTCAGGCTAAACTTAGAGCTCCATAATTCGACCCGCGCGAGCACTCCCAACAAATGAGTAAACCTCTGTTCCCACTCAGTCAGCTCACTCAGAACTCCCTTATAGAGTGCCCACAAATTAAAGTGCGCAAAGACTGGATCGACTACAACGGCCACATGAACATGGCGTTCTACAATGTGGTTTTCGACAAAGGCGTGGATCATGTGTTCGACGGGCTGGGCATCGGCGCAGACTATATGTCCCAGACCAACGGATCCTGCTTCACTATGGAGATTCACGTGACCTACGCACAGGAAGTTGTGCTTGACGATCCGCTGCGCGTCACCGCACAACTCGTGGATGCCGATCAAAAACGCCTGCACCTGTTCCTGCAAATGTTTCACGCCGAGAAGGGATACCTTGCCGCAACGATGGAGCAAATGGTGCTGCACGTTGATCTAAACGAGAGACGCGCGGCTGAAATGCCCGAGTCAGTACAGACAAATGTACAGATACTGCGTGAAGCCCACGGCAAACTGGCCATTCCACAGCAGGTGGGCTCAGTAATCGGCATTCGGCGGAAGCAATAAAAGGCTTCGGATGCGAAGAGTGCTTAGGTCCTAATAGCCCTCAAGTTCGCCGTAGCGATTGCGGTGATAACTCTGATCACCGAATGTGATTTCGGCAACGGCTGCGCGCTTTATGAAGAAACCAATCTCGAATTCGTCCGTCATACCAATGCCGCCGTGCATCTGAATGCCCTCGCGCGATACTGTATGAAAGGTCTCACCCACCTTGTACTTTGCAAGCGAGGCAAGCTTGCCAATTTCCTCGGCATCACGACCCTCGTCAAGTGCACTTAGCGCCTCAAGCACAACAGACTTCGACAGCTCTATCTCGCAGAACATGTTTGCCGCCCGATGCTTAAGCGCCTGAAACGATCCAATTGGCACACCAAATTGTTCGCGTTCTTTAAGGTAGGCAACAGTGCGTTCAAAACATTCTTCAGCGCCTCCGAGCATTTCGGCGGCGAGTCCAATCCGTGCGATATCCAGCGCTTGATCTAAAGCGTCTGCGGCTCCTCCCAGTTCACCTACCAGGGCATCACCAGCAACACTAACGCCAGAAAAAGAAATGTTCGCAGCGTTGCGCGAATCGGCCATGATTGTACGGTCGACACTGACTCCCCCGGCATCGCGATCTACCAGGAACAGACTGAGACCATTTCGCTCGTCCTCACTACCGCCGGTACGCGCAACAACAATAAGTTTGTTGGCCACATGACCATCAAGAACAAAAGTTTTCTTGCCTTCAAGAGTGTAGCCGTCGCCGGCAGAGGTAGCTTTAGTCGCTATCTGATAGGGACTGTGGCGATGACCTTCTTCAAGTGCCAGCGCCATCAATAACTCACCTGAAGCAAGCGCAGGTAACAGCTGAGTTTTTTGATCGTTGTTGCCCGCAAGGTTAAGGAGCGACCCGCCGGTCCATACCGAAGCGATTAAGGGACTTGCCGTCAGGGTGCGACCGGTTTCCTGCGTAACAACGCCCAGCCCTTTATAGCCGAAATCGAGACCTCCATATTGCTCGGGGAACGGGATACCCGCCCAACCCAGCTCTACCATCGAATTCCAGGTGCCGCTATCGAAGCCTTCAGCATTCTTGCTATCGCGCAATTCACGAAGCTGGCTGATTGGTGCGTTGTTGGTGCAGAAATCTTTTGCAGAATCCCGCAGCATGACCTGCTCTTCGTTTAGTATCATCGCCATTATATTGATTTGGCCATCTGCTATGGCCCCTCCCGATTTAGTCTCTTCCAACAGCTGATGTAAACAAAGTGGGGTTTGCTTGTCGAGTCTGATTGCCGATCCTCTTGCGCCAACAAAGAGCCCGCGTGCCAAGACCTCAGTAGCACCGCAGGACGACACTCCTGCACTCGAAGCAGCACTTCATCGCACTCTGCCAATGGCACGGCTTGAAGAACAGGAATTGCCCGACTGCCAGGGCCTAAGACTCGCCCTTATAAACGCCGATTTTCCCACTGGCCCCTTGCCCCCTGAGGTCATGCATGCCGTGGTCGCCGAACCTGCCTATTGGGCTTTCTGCTGGGGCAGCGGGCAGGCACTTGCCCGTTATCTGTTTAACGAACCAGACACCGTTGCCGATAAGCGAGTTCTGGATCTGGGCTCCGGTTCTGGCGTGGCAGGTATCGCTGCCGCACTCACCGGGGCTGCTAGTGTGATCGCCTGCGATACCGACAAAGACGCACAGTTAGCGACGCTCCACAACGCTCGCCTGAACGAGGTGACCATCACACTGATTGATGACTTTACTTGCGAAGCGCCTTTCGACGTGGTGCTAATGGCAGACGTACTTTACGACCGATCAAACCTGCCACTACTAAACCTCGCTCAACAGGCGGCCCACTGTGTCTGGGTTGCAGACTCGAGAATTTCTGAACTCAGCGAACCAGGCTTTAAGCTGCGCACAACGATCAACGCCCTGACCCTGCCTAATCTCGGTGAGTTTGACGAGTTTGGTGAGACCAAAATCTGGTGCAGTAACCATGGATAACCTAACTGAACACCGTCTGGATGTCGGGCTCGGCGAGGGTCTGAACTACTGGACACTAGGCGAACCCGGCGCACGTCGCGGGGTGCTTGTGATGCAACACGGCATGCGGGATGTGGGTAGATCATTGCTGCCGGTTGCGCAGGCTTTGAGCTCTGAGTTCTATTGCGTAATGCCTGATTTGCGCGGGCATGGCAAAAGCCTAAAACCCGGCAGTTATGCCATCCAGCACTTTCTGATGGACCTGCGCCGTTTGCATCATGCCCTTGAGGCCTCGAGCATCCATTTGCTCGGCCACAGCCTTGGTGGGCACATTTGCTGTCGGTATGCCGGACTCTATCCCCAGCAGGTCGACTCCCTAATTGTTGTTGAGGGCTTGGGTCCTCCTCCCTATGAGGCCAGGAACCTGAACCCCCTCGAGCACGTAGCCCATGCCCTCGATCGAGCACTGGTGACCGCAGATCGCGCCACCAAACCGCGCGTCTTACCCAATCTCGCTGAAGCAAGCACTCGCCTGATGGCAAACAATCCGCAAATGAAACGCGCCCGGGCCGATCAACTAGCCACCTGGGGCACCAAAGGCGCGCCGGAGGGCGACGGCCTGGTCTGGGCGTTCGATCCGCGCGGTCAGGAAGTCTTCCTGGGCGTGAGCGACGCACGCAATTTTGATTACTGGCGTGCGGTTAAGGCGCGCACACTGGTAATCACCGGCAGCCTTGGGTACCAGTATTGGCAAAGTATGATGGAAGCCGACGACTACAGTGGCCGCTTCAGTAAACAAGATCTAGACGAACGACTCGCAGCGCTCGGCACCGATCAACCTGCAGAGCACCGAGAGATCGATGGCGCTGGACATCAAGTGCACTATGATCAGCCGGAGGCACTGGCAAAGTGTGTGCAAGATTTCCTGTTATGAGACAAAGTTCTTTTTGTAAGAAACTGTTTCTTGTGCAACCGATCCCAAACTAAGCGCCTTCAGCAACAACTTTTTCTTGGCCACCGTTTCTTGATCACCGTTTCTTGACCAGAGGACCTTAAAATGAGCCCGAATCAAAACAGTTCAATCATTGGCAAAGATACCGATACCTATGATTGGCCAGAGTTACTCGATCAGCTAAACGCCTTGCTGCGCTTACGCACCACACCTATCGGTATGAAGTTGTTCGAGAAGGCGGAACAACTCGACACCATCACGAAAATACGTCGCCCATCTCAGGTACACACCACCGATCAAATTGTTGGCCAGGCCGCCCGCAATGGTTGGACTGTCGGTATCACGGGTGATGATCTGGTGGGCGCACAATGCGCAACGGTGATTGGTTTACATCCACGCAGCGAAGAGTGGCTGTCGGGTCAACATATGGCCGGCGTGTGGTTCGAAAACGCAGACGAATCCAGCAAACATCAAAACGCAATGGACGTTGTGCCACACGGACAGTTTGAAGCCATGGCCGTAAGCCCACTGGCTAGCGGGCGATTGGATCCGCCTGATATTTGTCTGATTTACGCAACTCCCGCACAAATGATCATTCTGATCAACGGGTTGCAGTGGAACGGCTACAAGAAGTTTGACTGGAGTTGCGTGGGTGAGTCGGCCTGCGCCGACTCATGGGGTCGCGCACTCGCCACTGGCGAACCTTCCTTGTCGATCCCCTGTTTCGCCGAGCGACGTTACGGCGGCGTGATGGAAGACGAACTGTTGATGGCATTACCTCCGCAGTTTTTACCAAAGGCGATCACCGGCATGCAGGCACTTAGTCGCAATGGATTACGCTATCCAATTCCTCAATACGGTATCAACACCGATGCACGCGCTGGCCTGGGCGTAAGCTACTCCGATAAATAATAATCCCAATCAAAGCCAACAGAGCCAATTAGAGGTAGTGCTATGGAAATGTATGACGCGATGAGCACACTGCGGGCGGTGCGCCGCTTGAAGAGTGATCCGATCGATCCGGCAATCATCGATCGTTTACTTACCGCCGCTACCTGGGCGCCGAGTGGCGGCAATGTACAACCGTGGCGCATCGTTGCAGTAGACGACCCAGCAAAGAAACAAGCGATGCAATCTCTCTATAAACCCTATTGGGATAACTACACCATTCACTATCGTGAAAAGATGGAGGCAATGCCCGCAGACGAGAAGGCGACCTCTGCGCGCGCATTACAAGCCGGCGATTATTTAGCCAACCATCTCGGTGACGTGCCGCTAATCGCGGTGTTTTGTTTCAACCCAACAATCATGACGATTACCGACAGTGAACAACCACGCCCGTCTGTTGTGGGTGGCGGTTCGGTCTATCCTGCGGTGCAAAATTTCTTGCTGGCCGCTCGAAGTGAAGGTTTGGGTTGCGTTCTAACGACCCTGCTGTGCGCAGAAGAACCGGCAGTCAGAGAACTGCTTGAGTTACCGGACGATTGGTACACAGCCGCGCATGTACCCGTAGGCTATTCGGTCGGCGGTGGACATGGCCCCCTGCGTCGCAAAAGCCTGAATCAGATGGTGAGTCGGAATAATTGGGGAAATGCCTGGTAACCCCAATTATGGGCAATATATTTGCATTTCCTTCTTGATTCCGCAGATCGCAAAGAGCTAAAACACCTGTCTTCGTGTAAACAAATAGTCGTATTTTGCCCTACAAACTGGCACTCTTATTGGCTTGCTTAACGGCCGTTTAAGCGACTTAATCCGCTTTATT
The DNA here is from genome assembly GCA_964519335.1 of uncultured Pseudomonadales bacterium. GTDB lineage: Bacteria > Pseudomonadota > Gammaproteobacteria > Pseudomonadales > Azotimanducaceae > JALZVT01. The sequence continues at coordinate 31,331 of CAZFIA010000012.1, read as the reverse complement.
GGGTAAACCGCTTGTCGGACTTTGTAAAATCCAATTTTTCAGCACCTCCATTTTGTTTTCATCGAAACATCATAATTGCTTCATAGTGCTGAACAGGATATCTTTGCCACCGTTGCGATCGCTCATTTTGCGGTCGAGTTCCCGGAGCCTGGGAACACCCGCTTTCACCGCGTTTTTTCACCGGGTTATAGGCGAAGAGAGGTGAGGGTCAACGGCTAAAATGTTGCGCTAAAACAGCAGTTTGTTCGATTGATTAAGTAGCTAAAAGATGGAGCTGAAAATCGCCCCATAGACGGACGGTTTTTTACTCGATTCAGACATGGTTAAGCATGCTGAGAGAAGACTCGTGAAGACTCGTGAAGAGTCGTAGAGAGCAAGATTAGAAGAGAACGAGACTAGAAATAAAGCCAGACGGCCAGAAACATGGTCGCTGCTTTCAACTGATTTTTTGAGCCGAACTGGCAATCAAAGAATCAGATGGTTCGAGAAAAGAGAATAGGTTGGATAGTGAGCTAGATGCAGTAGTCGGGGGACTGACCGCCGCAGCTTCAGAACAAAGTACAGAGTTTAAAAGGTACAACTAACTAATTAGTAATTGGTAATTAGTAAATAGATTGAACAACAGACGCTCGATGCGCACTAATGCGTCAGGGCATTTGGCCAGACAAAGAGTTTTAGCACACTTATGACCAGTGATCGTTCCATCGTGCCGACATCCGGCACGCCTAACCCCGTATTGTCTGCAGCCCGCCCTGTAAAGAGCGAAGGCTTTGCGAACCTTGTAGAAGCGCTGGAATACGCAGCGCTCGGTGACACCGGATACAATTTCTATGATGGCAAAGGCGCTCTGGAATGTGAGCTGTCCTACGCAACCCTTGCCAAAGAAGCACAGGCACTTGCACGCAAGCTTATGGGCCTTGGCCTTAAGCGTGGTGACCGAGTCGCCATCGTGGCCGAAACTGATCCGCTGTTTATGCGCTTCTTCTTCGCCAGCCAATACGCTGGTTTGTTACCGGTGGCTCTGCCAGCCGGATTACAGCTGGGTGGCGGCGATGCCTGGACCAGTCAGATCCACCAGATGCTCAAAACCTGCGGCGCGGCCGTGGCTGTTGCGCCAGATTCACACAGTAAGCTGCTGGACAGTGCCTGCGAAGGGCTGGATCTGGCGCTTATAGGTGCGGCTGATGTATTTGACGCCCTGCCTGAAGATCACACCTGCACGCTCGAACCCTTTGTCGGTGACGAGCCTGCCTATCTGCAGTACACCTCTGGCTCAACTTCTTTCCCACGCGGCGTAGAAGTATCTCAGGCCGCGGTGCTCATGAATCTGCATGAGATTTGCAAATACGGACTGTCAATCGATCACAACGATCGCTTTGTTTCCTGGTTACCTTATTACCATGACATGGGTCTGGTTGGTTTTGTGCTTCTGCCTATGGCCTGCCAGCGTTCAGCAGATTACCTAAGCCCACGTACCTTCGCGATGCGTCCCAGAGTTTGGTTAAAGCTGCTGTCAGATAACCGCGGTACTATTTCTTCAAGCCCGCCATTTGGTTATGCGCTTGCCGCAAAGCGTCTGCGCGTGGCTGATAGCGAAAAGTACGACCTGAGCAACTGGCGGGTTGCCTGCGTGGGTGCAGAACGCATTCACCCAGGACCGCTCAAGCAGTTTGCAGACATGTTGAAGGCTAGCAAGTTTGATCCAAAAGCCTTCGTACCCTGCTACGGAATGGCCGAGTGTGCGCTGGCGGTTAGCTTCGCGCCGATCAATCAGGGCGTGAGCATTGATATGGTCGACAAGTACGAAATGACCGACCTGGGTCGTGCAACACCTTTTAACCCTCAAGAGAACCCAGAAGATGAGTCCTCTGATCGCGAGGGCCTAGAGTTTGTTGACTGCGGCAATCTGTTGCCGAGCTACAAGTTAGCCATTCGCGATGACAACGGCGACGAGCTACCAGAGCGTGTCTGTGGCCGCATCTGTCTGCAGGGCCCTTCTGTTATGACGGGTTACTTCCAAAATCAGGAAGCTACCGACAACGTCTTGTCTGCCGATGGCTGGCTGGACACCGGTGACATCGGCTATCGCATGGGCGATCAACTGGTGATCACCGCGCGCCGCAAGGACGTCATTATTATTAACGGCCGCAACATATGGCCGCAGGATCTTGAGCACATCGCCGAGAGCGTCCCTAAGGTACGCATGGGCAATGTCTCAGCCTTCTCTGTTAACGAAGCCGACAGCAGCGAAATTGTAGTCATGGTGGTCGAGTCTAAAGCCACCGAGCCCGAACTCGCCGAAGAGCTCATCAGCAAAGTTCAGGCGCAATTTGGCGTGACTGTGCACGTTGATCTGGTGCCTTCGAGCACCTTGCCGCGCACCTCGTCAGGCAAGCTATCGCGCTCGCGCGCCAAGCTTGACTACCTCGAGCGTGCGGCCGCCCATACTGGTAATGCTGAGGCACCTGTTGCGCATCAAGACTTCGCTATCGCCGACAGCGTCGCCTAGTTATAAGCGATTCATGGGCCCGTCATAGGCTAGAGTATGAGCGATATTGCCGCTGTCCTTAAGACTATTCTCCAGGGCTTCCTCTCCGACAAGCAGACCACTATCGACGAAACGACACCGATCAACAGTCTCGGCCTGGAGTCTGTTGTGGTGCTTGAGTTTGTTACCGACGTTGAAGACCACTACGACATCAACATTGACCTCGATAGCCTGGCCAACATTCAGACGCTGCGTGATCTCGCGGAGGCTGTCAAAGAGCAGGGTGTCGATTGAGCCTGCTCGATAAGTTTGCCGAGGCGGCCGTCAAGCGCGACCAGCTTCTGGAACTGGGCACCAACCCCACACAAGTTCGGATGGAACGCATGATTGATGCGACCACCGCCGTGGTTGACGGCAAGCCGACAATACTTGCCGGCACCAACAACTACCTTGGTTTGACCTTCGAGCCCGAATGCATCGAGGCGGGACAGCGCGCACTTGCAGAGTCTGGCACCGGCACCACGGGTTCTCGCGTCGCCAATGGCAACTACGCAGGTCACGAGCTGCTAGAGCAAGAGATTGCTGAATTTTATGGCTATCCACACGCCATGTTGTTCTCGACAGGCTACGGCGCAAACCTCGGCACCATTGCAGCCCTGGTAGGTCCAGGCGATGCCGTGTTACTCGATGCAGATGCCCACGCCAGTCTGTACGACGGCTGCAAACTGTCAGGCGCCGACGTCTTCAGATTCAAACACAGTGATCCTGAAAGCCTCGATAAGCGTTTGCGGCGACTGGGTGACCGCGCGCGCACCGCGCTGGTCGCCATCGAAGGCCTGTACAGCATTTTGGGAGACTATCCCGATCTCTCCGAATTTTGCGATGTGTGCGAGAAGTATGGCGCTATGCTGCTGGTGGACGAGGCGCATTCGCTGGGCACCATGGGTGAACACGGACGCGGACTTTCAGAACAGAACGGCGTGCTCGACCGGGTAGATTTTATTGTGGGCACCTTTAGCAAAAGCCTGGGCGCAACGGGCGGCTACTGCGTTAGTCGCCACGAGGAGCTTGCGCTGTTCCGCTACAGCTCAAGACCTTTCATTTTCACTGCTTCGCCCTGCCCCTCGGTTGTGGCAAGCACGCGAGCAGCCCTAAAGCTTCTGCGCGCTCAGCCTGAGCGCCGCGAGAAACTCTGGCAATCTGCATCAAAGCTCTACAACGGACTCAAAGCACTGGGGCTCACACTTGGACCACAGGCGTCGCCCGTGGTTGCCGTGCGCTGTGATTCTCCAGAGTACGCACTCACTGTATGGCATCGTCTATTGGCGGAGGGGGTTTACACCAACCTGATTATTCCACCTGCGTCACCGGACGGTTCAAGCCTTATTCGCTGTTCGCTTAGCGCGGCCCACAGCGACGAGCAGGTCACGGCCATCATCAAGGCCGTCGAGCGGGCAACTGCCGGTCAAAACACTGCTTGAGCCCATTCTAGGTTTTAGAGTGAGACCACTTCCAGACGAACACTCCGAGTGTTACCAGGGTAACGCAGGCCGCAGCAACTGCCGCCACCCCTACACTGTTAAGACCATACCCACCGGATAGCACAACAAAGGTTGTGAGGTAAGTCAGCATCGCTGCAATCTGAACCCGCAGCGCTACGTTCGCCTTGCCGTGAGCGTAGGCGATCGGTCTTAAGACAGCCCCTACCAGCTCAATGGCGGCCGCTACCAACAACAGCACGAGCAACACGCCCGCCTGGGTATACGCGCTACCACCAACGAGCGTAAGCAATTCTTCGCGGAAAGCGGTCGCCAAAGCGACAAGCACTACTGCAGGCGCGAGCAGGCGCAATCCGTAACGCCGGAACACCCCAGAAAGCGCGCCTTTACCTTCTTCGCCCAACCGGGTGATTTCTGTGAAGGCAGCCTGTCGAATAAGCAGTACGGGTTTTGCGAGGACGTCCGCTATCTCTCGAGCGACCCGATAGAGGCCGGCATTGGCAGCGCCAAGGAGGCCACCAATCAACAAAGTAATGAGGTGTCGGGGCAACTGATCCAGAATGCCCTGGGCATAAACCACACTGGTAAAACCAGGTAACCCCGGAAACTCCTCTCCAGCTCGACGCCACGGCAGGTGTTGGGGCACATAACCGGCAGCGCGCATTAACTGCGTGCCGCGCCGCCAAACGAACAAATAGGAAAGAGCGAGGCTCAACGCCCAGGCCAATGCAAAATACTCCCATGAGGCGCCGAGGTACCAGGCGAGTGCTACACCAACAAGTCTGATGGCAGGTCCAATCACCTGCGCCATCCGCAGCACATCAAACCGCTCGCTGGCGCGACAAAATCCGCGGGCAGTGCCCACGGCAGACGTGAGCAACACCAGCGAGTAAGCCATCAACATAGCGCCCGCAGAATCCGGCAGGCCAAACCATTGGCCTGCCAAGGGTGAAAACACAACTGCGGTCATACAGGCAATAAGCATGGTGACCCACTCAAAGCTGCGCACCAATCCCAACAATCGATTGACCTGGGCAGTATCTCCCGTATCCATCAATGGCACACCAAAGCGCACAAAGGTTTCAGCCGGTTTCAGATTAAAGAACGTCCGAACCGCTAGCACGTATGTGTGCATAAGAACGATTAGTCCAAACTCTTCCGGTCCAAGGGCTCGAGCCATACAAGCGGTAGCAAGCAAAGTCAGAACCGCGCTTACCAATCGACCAGAAACAAGCTGACCAAAATTCCGCCAGACCTTCGATGTCCTTTCTGTTGAAGCCACAGCGACTACTTGAACGCGCCGAGACGATACAGGCGCCAGAACAGCGGCCAACCCAACAACAGCGGCAGTCGGCGTTGTGCAGGCGTCGGCTCAATATAGATTCCGGAGTGGCGCTCGATCTTCCACAACAGATAGTCGAACCCATCATTGAAGGTGGCTGCAGCCTTAACCAGCCGGAGTACACTCAGCACCTTTCCTTGCGCTTTTCTCAATGGCCAGCGGAGCTGGCGAAGAAAAAGGCTCTCACTAGATCCTGCTTTTTGCTCACGCAACCAGGCGTTCCCCAGCGCGCTAAAATAATCTGCGTTGGCGGCAACGAGTTCATCGGCACGGACCTGACTTTCTGCTCGCAATTCGCAGCCGTAGGTAAGGGATAAACCTTCGCGAAACAGCTCGCACGCATCAGGACCAGCGTGCCCACCGTGAGTTGTATCAAATGCAAGTGCAGCTTCTTGCAAGAATCGCCGGGTGCCACCAGCGAGACCCGCAATAAGGCTTGTACGGGTTATCCCATCGCTTAAATACACAAGCTGACAGGGCTGGGCAAACCGCGCCCAGAAATACGAATGAAAGTCTCGATCTAACCGCCGGGCAAACTGCCGCAAGGGCATCAGTGCGTACTTGCAACGCACCCCGGTTGAAGCCTCTAGCTGGTAAACATTGGGCGGCAATAGCCTGTTGGCCAGCGCTTGCCAACGCGGCACAACTGGTGGATATACATCGACCAACACATAAAGATCTACCAGCGAGTCGCGTGCACCACGAGTATAGGAACCGTACAGCAACACCGCCTTTATAGAAGTGCCGTATTTTTCATGTAACGCGCGCAGCAAGGCAGCGATATCATCATCGTCATCAATCGAAATTGAAGAGCGGGCTGTTTCCACACTGAGCCGATCAGACAGAATGGCCTCGATGGTATCTCCCGACTCCGTCATAAGCGCTTGCTAGCCTTGTGCATCTACAACTGTGACGGGAGCTGCAGCATCACCGTAAGCGCTACGCGTACCCGAGAAAGTTGCAAATGCCGCTGGGTATTTACGCGCAGCGGCTTCCGGGTCTGCAAGCCACGATCGAACAGGCCCATTCTTCGCACGCTCTACGGCGGCCTGACCGAGACGAACCACCATAACCAACGAACTAAACAGCGTCCAAAGTACTATCGCGTAGAAACCCCAATCGGGTTGGCCTACAAAAACACTAAGTGTCAGCAATATCATGCAAGGATTGCGCCGAGCGGTTACAAGACGGGTGTAGGCATCAAACGGCTGCCAGGCAAACATTGAACAATCGCCGAGAGCATGAAAGGCACCTTCAAGTAACCGTCCGGCGATGTAACCACCCACTACCAATGCACACCAAGTACTAATCGAAAGGCCAAGCCAGGGTTCAAAACCCGCATTCAATGCCGGCAGAGAAAGCCCCCAAAACACATACCAAAACGGCGGATGAATAATATCCATACCGTGGTCGAGCACGTGTCCGAGTTTGCTGGATTGAATCGTGACCCGCGCGAGCTTGCCATCAACCGTATCGAGAAAGGTCATTACCCATCCACCGAGCAATCCGAGCAGATAATGTCCTTCATAAAACAACCAGCAGCTGGCGAGCATGAGCGCCGCACCAAACAGCGTAACCGCGTTCGGAGAAATTCCTGCATGTGCACACCAGCCAACAACAACGCGCGCGGGGCGAGGCCACCACCATTTTGTGACCAGATCGGTAATGCCCTTGTATGCGTTGCCGTACAACACGCTTTCCAACCGCGGCGCCGAGATGCTATCCACCCTGGCAAGCAATGGCGGCTCAACCTTGCGCAAAAACCCGTCGAAGGAAGCAAGGTCTTCAACCCCCAAAACGTCAAAATCTGCGCTCGTTTGCTCCTCGATGGCTTGTGCGGCAGCCGCCGCGCCATCAGGGGGGGCATATACCGCTGCAATAGCCCCATCGTCGGCGCAGCGCAGCGCGTTAAAACCCGCATCCACCAGACCTTCCAGAGTTTTTGGCTCGAACAGATACCCTGCGCTAACCACCAGCACAGGGCTAGTGAGAGGCTTACCATCGAGGGTATCGAGACGCGTAAATTCGGTGAACGAAGCGAGCTGCCGCTCAAGCCTTACGGTGGCATCGAGCCCCCACAGCGACACTTGAGAATCGCCGAGTATATGTAGATAAATCATGGTGTTAAGGTTCACAACTAAGACAGAATAGGCATTGGCAGAAGCCTAATAAGTATAACCGGTTCGCCCTATTTCTACCGAGCAAAGAGCATCTACCCACCACACTAGAGATAAACCACGCCAACGTGCCCACTACCCGCATTATTCATCTTACTGACCCTCACACAACGTCGCTCGCCTCTGTCCGGCCAGGCGATTTGTTGAGCAAGCGCGCGCTTGGCTACCTCTCATGGCGTCGTAAACGCCGCGACAGACATAGGCACCAGATGCTCGAGGCCACGGTCACAGCCGCACTGGCTAAATCGCCTGACGCGCTGGTTTTAACTGGCGATCTGTTGCACATCGGGCTGGCCCAGGAGATGCGAGAGATCCGCCCCTGGTTACAAGCGCTCGCCGAACAATTACCTGTATTGCTTGTGCCCGGCAACCACGATCTGTACGCCACCGATTCGCATACTAACTGGCAGCAGGAGCTTGGCGATCTGCCGGTATTTGGTGAACCCACCAACGACAAATACCACTGGCCCCGACGGCTGCAGGTAAATCAGGTCCGGATCCTCGGCTTGTCCACGGCCTACCCCGCTCCCCTCACTCGCGCCGATGGAAAGCTTGGCGAAGCACAACGGCAACAGCTCGAGCGACTACTCGCAGAAACTGCAAACAAAGAGACACAGGCCACATTGCTTGCCCTGCATCACCCACCCGAGCCAGGGCTAGCCAAAGAACGTAAGAGTTTGCTGGACGCACAAGCGCTGCAGCAGCTTATGCACAAGCATCAACGGCAGCTAACCGCACTGGTACACGGACACTTGCATAAGAACTTAAATTACAGGGTCGCCGATACACCCTGTTTTTGTACCGCCAGCGCATCAAGTACACAGCCCGACGCCATGGCTTCCTTTCGCCTCCTTGAGTTTAACGACTCAGGATTCAACTGCCGGTTGTTCGAAGCAAACTCCCAGGCTAGCAACACCAATACTCAAGACGTTGAGTTTTTGGAGCGCTAATCGAAGCGCCGTAACCAGTTACCAACCACCAGCAAGATAAGACACTCCGGCAATATCGCCATCACGACAGGGTTTAGGCGATAGATGACCGCAAAATGGGCACTGGACTGTTCGAGCAGGTAAAACACCACGCCAGCGATCACACCAAAGGTGACACGCTCACCCACCGACAACACCCGAGTTGATCCAAACACAAAGGGCAATGCAAGCAATACCATGGCAATGGATGCGAGCGGCAAGCTCAGCCGTTGCCACAACAACACCCGCAATCCGTGCACATCGAGTTCATTGTCTTCACCGCGCAATATACGCCGCCTGAGGTCTACCAGACTTAGTGAAGCCGCAGGCAGCGCGAGCACAGCCATCCGTCGTTCAGCAAGATCTATCTGCCAACGTTCTGCAAGCAGATCATTTTGAGGGGCATCAACAGCAGGTTGGCCGGCCTCTTGTGTAAGCACACCCGCAGACAACACGTGAACGTCCTTAAGCTGCCATTGCTTATCGCCGATCACCTCAGCCGCGGCCACCTGCCGAACACTGAGCAATCCTTCGTCATCAAAACTGTATATTTCTACGTCTTCGAGCAGGCCATCCTCACCAATGGTGCCTACTTTCACAATTTGATTGTTGCTGCGCGTCCAGGTGTTGTCGGCTTCACCCTGAGAGTTCACCGAAACATCGTCGACGGCTTTGGAACGCAGTAGCTCAGCGCGCTGCTCGGCAAGAGGCACCAGAAACTGTGCGCTGACCAGTAGCGCAAGACCAACCAACAGCGCCGTAAGCAACGGTGGTCGCATGAGCTGCCAGGGCGATCGGCCTGCGGCCCGTGCTGCGGTAAGCTCCGAATTCCCCGCCAACCCGCCTAAACCAATCAATGCGCCAAGCAGAAGCATTACAGGCAGCAGATCGAGCAATCGATTGGGCAAGGTAAGCCCCACAACGGCAACGGCATCCATCGCGACATAACGCCCTTCGCCGACATCTTCGAGCTCTTCTGCAAGGGCCAAAAAACTGAACAGCGAAAGCAGCATAAGCATCACTGGAAGCAGGGCTTTGAGCATGCTGCTCACCAGATAACGATCTAGCTGGGCTCGAATCATAATTCGCCCCGGCGCCAGGGCGCGTAGGCGATGATCACGACAACGAATAGCAGTACTGGAACCCACAATAGGGTGGGTTGCGTGCCTTGTTCGACCCAGGTGCGGGCCACGCCCATTAATATGTAGTACGCGGCGTAAATACCAACGGCAATCATTACCTTGGCGTACCTACCTTGCCGGGGCAGCGAGTGGCTGAGCGGCACGGCTAACAGCGCAAGCAACAACGCAGATAAACCGGTGGAGAGGCGCCACTGAAACTCGGCGCTGTCATCTGCATCGTCAGACGCAGCAAGAGCCACTGAGGACGCCGACTTACTTTTGTAGGGCGGCGGCGTTACAACTGCCGCAGGAATACTGAGGCGGAACTCAGCAAACTCTCCCAGCAGATTAAAGTCATCTCGCTCGGCGCGCAAAATCCGCGCATCAAGTAACCGCAATTCGTGCTCGGTTGGCGTGACAAACTCAGAGACTACTCCCGTCGCACTGGCAATCACTTCAACGGCATCACCGGTTCGCGTGCGCACAAATACACCAACGAGCTCGTCCGACTTGCGGCCCCTGCTGCGGACAAAAACCGTACGATCTTGATCATCGTAGTGGTAAAACTGGCCGGCTTTTATGCGACTGAGCTCATCAGACGCCTCGGCCTGCGCCTCCAGTTGATAGATGCTGTTATAGGCCCAGGGGCGAATGATTAGTGATGCCACCCAGACGATAGCCGCCACAAAAATGGCAAGCAGTACAATGGGCCGCAACAACCGCGCCCGAGACACACCGGCGCTCCGCAGCGCATCCATCTCGTAATCGCTGTAGAGCCGTCCCAGCCCCATCACAATGGCGATGTAGAGGCTGATCGGAATCAATACCTCCAGAGCAATCGCGCCTCGATAACCCGTGACTTTTGAGACCTCGGCGAGGTTCATAATACCCGTGGCAGCATCGGTCAGAAATCGGGTCAGGCTGTAGGTGACAAACAGCGCAACCAGCAGGCCGATGATCAACAGCATCGGAGATGTGATTTGTCGGGTGATGTAACGATCTACGATCACGGTGATGTCGCTTTATGCCAAAGCATTACCTATTATCGCACTGATGCGCGTTTCTCTCCTAACTCTGTTCCGCTGTATTGTAGGCCCTGCGGCCATGGCCGTCGTCGCAGGCCTGAATCTGATCACCCAGCCCATACTGGCAATCGAAGCACCCGATCTTGATGACGGCGAGACCCTCGTAATCAGGGCAGATCAAGCCTGGGAGACGCGCGACACTTTAGAAGACGGCAGCAAAGGACCGCGTTCTTTGCACTTCAAGGGCAACTTTCGCCTCGACGCGCCCGATTGGTTCATCCGCGCAGACACCGCAACGCTGTTTGGTGATGTTGCCGACCCCAAAAGTATCGCCGTTCAAGGTACGCAGAACACACCCGCCCGGGTGTGGATGATCGACGAGACGGGTGAGATCGAGGTGGATGCAAAGGCAGATCAGGTGGAGTACTTCCGTCACAATGACCGACTAAAACTCAGCGGCAATGCTGTACTCGAAGAACAGCGCAACACGCTTCGCAGTTCATCTATCGATTACGATCTCACCGAGCGCAGACTAGTGGCTACAGGCAGTGGCGGAGTCGAAATTGTCACCCAACCCAACCGTGAATCCAATTCCGAACCCAATCCTGAACCCAAGAGAAGGGTAGAGGCCACATTCGACCCGGAGTGAGTTACCAGATCGACTTCAGATGATCCACCAGCTCCGCGTTTTGTTCAGGCGTGGTGGCAGTGGGCTCTGCGAGAGTTGGCAACGCTGGCCAACCAGCATCAACAAACTCAAGGCCTTTGAGCGCAGGATCTTTGGCGCCGCTAAACTTGCGCGGTTCCGCGTAACGCGGCAATACATGATAGTGCACGTCAGGATCAACCATCATCAGCATCATGTAGTTCATCTTTTCAAATTCAACAAACTGCTTAAGCACCCGCTCTATGTCCTGAACAACCACGGCTTGTTCTGCAAAAGCCTCGGCTGAGATATCGCTAAATTTTTGCGCTTCGTCTTTGCACGCAAGCACCAGAGAGCCGAGAGTGACCTGGGCTGGGCGCAACAACACACACCAATGCTGGTACTCGCGGATAAGCGTGTGCGGATAACCAAAGGTCTGCATTGTTTTATTAGTCATTCTACCAACCCCTTCTTACCGGCCTCTATTCAAGAATAAGCGCTACTCCAGAATAGGCGCTATGTCCAGTTTGCCACTACTGTTGCTGCATGGGCCAGGTCTGCTGCATCATCGATCTCGCACCAATCGAGGCCTTCGATTGAACAAACCCCTACGTCGCCCGCCTGCGCCATCTCGTCAACGGCAGAGAGATACCAGCGCTTAAGACTGGTTTCGTCACGCATCATCAGGTCGAGCTTGTTGCTGAACAATTCAGGACCCGCACCACGAAAGGCCATCATGCCAATCGATTCGGCATTCACCGGCTCGCCAGGCAATTTCTTTCCTACACGCAGAAGTTTGCCATCGCTCTCTACCACTTTCATATCGTCATCGTCGTAGTCGCCCTTGCGATCGATAACCAGGGTAACCGCATTTTCAGCTTTCGATTCAAGCAGACGCGCAAGGATCGCGGCCTCAAATAGCGTGTCTCCATTGATCACCACAAAATCACCGGTCATCTCAGGTCGCGCTAACCAGCAGGTACCCAGATTATCGCAGGCGGCATAAAACGGATTGTGCGTGGTGCGAACAGGAACCCCTGTCGATGCCGCCGCGATACCTTCAACAATTTCCGCATGAAACCCTGTCATCACCACCACCTCGTCGATGCTGGTGGCCGAGATCTGTTCGAGCTGCCACTGCAGTGCGCTCTTGCCGCCTACATCGAGCGCGCACTTGGGTGTGCTTTCGGTGAGCGGGAGTAGGCGGCGACCCTGGCCGGCGCTAAGAATTATGGCTTTCAATAGTTACACTCAATTGGCGGCAAGCGGCGCAAACTATCATGGTTACTCGCCCCCGTCACACCCGTTCGTCCTGATCTCAGATAGCAACTCAGTTCGAGAGGTGGCGGCCTAGCCTTCGGGCTAACGCGATGATCGTGAGCGTTGGGTTGGCCCATCCACCGGTTGGGAATACGGAGCTGCCGGCTACATAGAGATTGGTGTAGCCATGGACTCGGCAATCGGCATCCACCACACCGTGGCGTGGATCCGCGCTCATACGGGTAGTGCCCATATGATGATAGCCACCAATGGGATGGTTACCCACCGAGGGGTCAACGGGCCAGGCACTCACCTGGCCCGGCTTGAGAGCCTCGAGCCAGGCTGCCGGATGCACCTCTCCCACGCCCAGGCGCCGAAACTCCTTCTCGAGCACCTTGTTAAGAACCTGCAAGGTATGGGTGTCCTGGCCGTTGAGCTGCCAGTCCAGATTCGCCTGGGGCACACCCAGCGCATCACATTCGTTTCCGAGTACCACACGACTAGTCGGGTTGGGGGCCTGTTCCGCGCGCACCATGATGTGCAACTGAGTTAAATCCATGTTTACGCGCGCGCGCTCAAAGCGATCGCGCAATGAGCGCTGCAGTGCCGCTTTTCCCGCGCGATAGCTATGCCACAGCGCGCGGCCCGTCTTGGTAGGGTTAAGTTGATGCTTAAGACTCAGGTATAAGCGCCGATTGAGCGGCGCACCACGCGTGGCCGGACGCTGCAACTTAAAGGTTAGCGCAGTATTTAGTATCTCTTCACTTTTCTGAAGCTCCGGGCTTGGCAGCAAAACCGGGGCGATAGGATCTGCGTTCGCTCGAAAGCGCTTGCGGAAGGCTGCCCAAACAGCATACGCGATCATCGCATCTTCGTGCTCAACGGTTGCGATTCGCGCGTGCGGGTGCTCCATAAAGTAGCGCCCTACCTGATCGTATCGATTACCTAAACCCTGCGGCTCAAGCTCGTTAGACGCAAGCAATAGACGCGCGTTTTCTATCGCTCCCGTTGCTAACACGTAGCTCCTAGCGTGCACTTTTATCGACCGGCCACTTAGAGACTTTGCGGTTATATCGCTAAGCCCATCAGCATCCGGTCTTGCAGCAAGCGCGGTAACATTGGCATGCAGAAACAACTGACAATTCGCCTGGTTTGCCAACTCATCCGGCGCAAGGGACGCAAAGCGTTCGCGCTTTTCGTCAAATCGCCAGAACATCGTCTCGAATAGCCCCTCGTCAAAATCCGGGGCCCGAGTATTCAGACCCGCCCACAACTCGGTGCTGTAATCATAGTCACCCAACTGAAGGTCGGCGTGGGCTTGCTGATAATAAACATCCAGTTCTTGATAGCTGACCGGCCAGCCACTGTGCGGCACCCAATTCCGCGTTTCGAAGTCTATGGGCTGCAAAGGTACACACCGGCCACCCCATATATTTGTTGTGCCACCAAGAAAGCGCAGCCGGCTATCTTCGAGCGGATAATATTCCATCCCAAGATCAGCACCGGCATACAGCGCCTGCGTAGCTTCGTCAAAGTCTGCACCACCTCCTTCAAGCACCACCACTTTCTTGCCCGCGCCAAGCAGTTCTCTCGCAAGGGTAAGTCCAGCCGCGCCGCCACCCACTACCGCGACGTCAGCATGAACATCGGCCGGACCGTCGTAGGTGGTTAGATCAATTAGCACCGCATTAGCGAGGTGGATGAACGCGATTCCACTCGCGAAGATTTTTTAGCGGCGCCTGAACATAAGTAGAGGAACGCACCAGAGCGAGAAGTGCTGAGTTCACCCATCTGCCCAGGCGATCCATGGGTCGCAGCACATCTACAAACAGCACGGCCCGCAATTCATCGGTGTGGTTTTGTACTTCGTGTTCAAAGGTATCATCAAACAAAACCACCTCTCCCTCCTGCCACGCATAGCGCTCCTCATCAACCCGTATCCAGCACTGCTCATGCTCCGCCGGCACGCGCAATCCCAGATGCATCCGAACCACCGCTTTTGTTGGGCCCTTATGCGGTGGTATGTGATACCGCGGCGCAAGAATGGAAAACCAGGCGTTCTGCAGGTCCGGCATGGTGTCGAGCATCGCAGCCGTCTTTGGACATACGGCACAGTTATCTTCGAGCCGTTTACCAAACACCCAGAACGGGAATGTCTTCCAGTTGTCGCCTTTCGAGATCCGTTTCTGATCCGGCGATAATTGGTGAAACGCCGGTATGTCCTCGGGGTGTTCGAGCACGTGATCCAGCTCCACACGCACGTCGCGCCAATCATTCTCAAGGCCAGCAACCCAGGAAAACGTCGAGTTGTCGATAAAGGGTGTGGTGGCAATTAGTGAATGACGGGCTTGAAAACGGCCCAAACCACGCAGCAAGTACTTGCCAAATTTTACGACCAGCTTGCGCAACTAATTATTCCTACAGCTCAAGAAAACGCAGTGACTCGCTAACGGATAGCTCGAGACTGCTCTCTTGCGGCGAAAACAGCTCGCCGTCTATGGCGTAAGCGCTGTCCGCGCGGAGCACGAGATTTGTGCAATTATGACTGTGAAAGCCTGCATCCGCCACGGGGCGACTGAATCCGGGTACGCCCAGCAAGCCAGGCAAATTTGTCAAAAGCTTAGCGTCACGATCGACTAGCACATAGGGCAAGGGTTCGTTCTGCTCACCCCAGAACGGTCTCACGCCAACCAACAACCGATCGAGAGTCGAGGCAGCAAACAAAAGCGCCCCAGCCTCCGGATGGTGCTCAATTGCCGACGGCTGTTCTGCGTTGGCCAGGACCTTAAGTGCATCAATCTGGTCGAACGGCGGTGTTTTGCGCAGTACCCCCCAGATCGTTCGAGCCATCGCAAAGCCTGCTGTTCGTTCCTGCCGCGCTGCACCACCTGCCCAAAGCACATTGTTGCAATACTCAATGCCACGAACGATGGCACCGCTACCGACAAAAAAACCAGCTTGAAGCCGATCGCCATCGCGAACATTAACTAATTCACGCGACGCATTGGGCAGAATCTCGGAGGTATCGATATGACCGAGAAATCGATCCAGACAGCGCTGCCAGCCACGGCTCGAATTGATGTCCTTCGCGGTCATGTTGGTTGAACCTGCCGGTAGCAGCGCGATCAGAGGGATCGACCTCCGGGCAGACGGAGTCGATCGCTCGCCGTGCAAACACCAGGACAAGGCGTGCTGGATGGTGCCGTCACCACCGCTGATCAGCAAAATGTCAGCTGCTTCGAGTGCTGCTTCGGCTAGCGCTAACTCGGCATCCGTTGCACTGTGCGTCGCGGCTACGCTCATTTGGACACTGGCGCCCGTTACCGCACTCGCAAAACGCTTCAACGCATCCAACCGCTCTGGTTGGGCGCCACTCGCGGGATTACACAGGCCAAGTATACGCACGCTAACCCTGCTCTTCGTCAAAGAGCCGCTCGCCCAGCACGACAGAGGCAAGTTCAAGATCTTCTACCGAATCTACATCAACGGCTAGTTCAGGCTCGTCAAGTTTACAAAAGCCAATAGAGACGCCCGTTCGATTGCTCAGCGCAACAAAGGCATCGGCAACGCTAAGCCTGCCTAAAAAATAGCGCAGGCATACGCCAATGCCCAACCCCCAGGCAATTTTCCACGGCGTTTTGCGCAAGCGTTCAAGCGTCGACCAAAAACCTAGCGCGTCGCCAGCTGCCGGGGTTGCCAAATAATACAGATTGCTGCCGCAGCAGGCGCCGTCAGAAAACTTGAGCAACGTTCGCTTGCTGTCCGGAAAACGTTTGCGCACTTGCGCGTAATCCACCAGACCCACAATCAGGTCAAATGAATTGTCCGCGGCGCTTGCCCGAGCTTGCGCACAAAACCCATCAATCCAGGGCCCGCGCAGCAGCGCATGATCTGCCGTGGTAAGCAGCAGCGGCCATTCCTTCGCCGCCTGCAAACCCTTCACAGCACTGGCTGCTGGCCCTGGTCCCGGTTCAATGCGCTCGATCGTCTCCTTTCCAAGCCAGGACGCAAACTCCGGATGCGACGCGGCATCCGCGCTTGGCCCTATGAGTAGTACCCGCTCTATGGCCGAGTTTTCAATTGCCGAGAGTGACCAGTCAAAAATGGGTCGACCATTCAGATCAACAGTGAGCGAACTCGCGCTGTTATTGGCCTTTGCCAGCGCATTGCCGCCAGGCCGCTCTCCCGCGAGCACAAGCGCCGTTCGCGGCAGCCTTTGCGGCAAGTGAGAAGAAGCGCCAGCCGTCAAAGGTCTTTGGAGTACATGCGGTAGCGTTTCGACACATAGCCGCCGATGGATTCGATAATGCCGCACATCCCTTCGTTGGATTCGAGAATCCACGACAGCTCGACTTCCGTCATGCCCTTTGCAAGCGCAGGACCCCGAACAGATTCGATCAGCGCATAGGCCAGTCCGGGCCCGAGTCGGGTGTGATGAAATTCGCTGCGTACACCCATCAACGGCACCCGACCTGATGGCAACGGCTGGGCCTTGAGACGCCAAAGGAGCTTCGCCCAACCGAATGGAAACAAACTGCCGTTGAGGTCTTTGATAATTGCGTTGAGGTTAGGTAGCAACACAATAAATGCAACCGCCCGGCCATCGATCTCGGCGACCGTTAAAAAATCTTGCGGCGTAATCATGAGCAGCTCTTTACCAACCGCACGAAATTCTTCTTCTGTGAAGGGTACAAAACTCCAGTTGTTCGCCCATGCGTCATTAAAGATGTCGCGCATCGTCTCGAGCTCGGCGTCGAGATTCTTCTTGTCGATGGGGCGGACCTTAACGTTTTTCAGGTAACGCTTTTTCAACATTGCCGCGACAGGAGGTTCGGTGTAAGCAGGATCCATGAGGTAGGCCAACATATCCTGCACGCCAGTAAAGCCCGCGCCTTCAATCCGATCACCGTGGTAAGGGGCGTTATGCCCCATCATGAAATACGGTGGCGTGTCGAAGCCCTCGACCAACAGCCCAACTTCCTGATTTACGCCCAGATTAAACGGGCCAACCATGCGCGTTCGATCTCGCGCCTTAAGCCAGGCCTGCGCCTGTGTAAACAGCGCGTCGAATATCTCCTGATCATCAGGTGCCTCGATAAAACCGAAAAAGCCAACCGGCTCACCATAACGAGGCTCATAGAGGTTATCGATTTGGGCACTGATCCGACCCACCGGTTTGCCGTTTTCGTAGGCCACCCATCCCTGCCACTCGGCATGCGCAAAGAACGGCGCCTTGGCCGACAGGGCATCTTTGCGCTCAAACTTAAGCGGTGGCACCCAATTAGGATCGTCTCCGTAGAGCGTCCAGGGCACATCGATAAAATCTGCAAGGCTCGCAGAATCAGCGGCTGGGCCCAGGGGTCGAATTTCCATGCCGCCAGTCTAGCCCAACTTAAGCCTCAGCCGGCAACTGCATACCGCCGATCAGCGTCATCGAGCGTACATCGATGTCGATAACGTAGGGCCCCTTCTGATCTGCCGCTGTTGTCAGTGCTACCCCAAGTCCTTCAACTGAATCTACCCGCTCACCCTCGCAGCCCATCGATTCAGCCATCGCTGTGAAATCCATAAAGCCCAGATCAGTCTCATTGATGCGGCCGTCAAATCGGGAACGCTGCAGCGCGCGCAAAATACCGTAGCCACCATCGTTGAAAATACACACGGTGATAGGTAGCTGGTGCTGAGCTGCCGTCGCCAGTTCTGTGGCATGGAACATAAAGCCGCCATCACCGTGAATGACGATTGTGCGTTTGCCCGTGCCCGCTGCCGCTCCGAGCCCTAGAGGCAATCCCGGACCAATGGCCCCAGAGACGGGATTGATACTGCAGCGCGCCGCCCTTACTGGAATGAGTTGATTGGCCATAAAATAGGCGGCGACGGTGTTGTCGCGCACGAGCACCGTATCTTCGTCCATAGATTGTGAGATCAAGTCACAGACGCCACGAAAGTCAGGCCCCAATCGTTCGCGCAGTTGCCCCCTAAGCTCATCAGCCGCCTGCAGAACACCCGCATTAAACTGAGCGTCATTGGGATCACAGGCTGTATCGCTCGCACTAAGTGTTGTTTGCAGTGCCTTGAGCGCATCCGCCGCATCACCCAGCACTTCAGCATCTGGCTTGTGGATTAATCCCAGTACCCGGTTGTCGATGTCTATGTGCACAAGCTTGCCGGCAGGACCGTAGACTGAGTTGCGGCCGTCAACGCCGGCCTGAAAACGGGTACCGATAGCTATGGTGAGATCAGCATCTGTCAACGCCCGCGCCATATCCGGGTTTTGAAAAAGATTGCCAACACAAAGCTCATCGCTTTCTGGCACCACGCCCCGGCCGTTTGGGGTAGTGAGTATCGGGGCACCCAACGACTGCGCGAGCGCAAGCACCTCATCCCCCGCACCCATAGCACCACCGCCAACGAGCAACACGCGGCGACTGGAGCCGGCCACCAGTTCTGCAGCGCGATCCACCTGATCCTTTTGAGTTGCTGGTTTTGCAGGCGCAAGCGGTGAGGCGTCAACGGCAGACTGCGCAACCCGTGCGTACTGCAGATCGATAGGAATTTCTAGCGCGCCAGGCTGCCAGCGACCGCTGGACATGTCGTTAACCACCGCATCAAACAGGGGTCCAATTTGCTCAACTGCCTTTGGGCTTTCAACCCGGCGAGCCACCGTTGCAAGCATGGGTAGCTGTTTTTCGGCCTCGTGCACATAGCCCATGCCTTTGCCGTAGTAACGGGTCTCAGCCTGTCCTGTGATCACGAGCAATCGAGAATTAGCGTAGGCCGCTTCATACAACCCGGTAACCGTGTTGGTGGTGCCTGGACCCGTACTCGCAATTGCAACACCAATCTCACCCGTGGCTCGGGCATAGCCGTCTGCTGCATGAGCAGCCGCACATTCGTGCCGCGAGTCGATCATCTGCGTAAAGCCGAGGCGATTGATCGCATCGATGATTGGCATGTTGTGAATACTGATGATGCCAAACGCGTGGCGGACGCCACAGTCACGCAGCTTGTGAGCAATGAGTTCAGCACCGGTGAGCGATTGATTGGTGTGTTGTTCGGTCATAGCGATTCATCCAGATGCCTTGGCGATTCGCCCAGCATTCAGGCTCCTCCACCTGACGTCAAGCAAGCGCCGCAAATTGCTACACTGGCAAAAACGCCGCGAGACACCGATGACCACCGACGCAAACGCCATTAGCCCCTTCAAAATAAGCACAACCGAACCTGAACTCGAAGACCTGCGACACCGACTCAACCATACGCGCTGGCCCGACCGTGAAACGCCAGACGATTGGAGCCAGGGTACCCCGCTTTCTTATCTCAAAGAGCTCTGTGCGTACTGGGCAAACGACTACGACTGGCCGCGCCGTGAAGCCCAGCTCAACCGATTCGATCAGTTTACTACCCCGCTAAGTTGCCCAAACGACGCCAACGAGACGTTGAATATTCACTTCATCCATCAACGCTCACCCCACAACAACGCACGCCCGCTCATCATGACCCACGGCTGGCCGGGTTCGGTTGTGGAATTCCACAAGGTTATCGAACCACTCACCAACCCCGAGGCGCACGGTGGCAAGGCCGAAGACGCTTTTCATGTTGTCTGTCCGTCACTGCCGGGTTATGGCTTCTCGGACAAACCCACCAAGCCGGGTTGTGGCGTCGCAGAGATCGCCACAATGTGGAACACGCTCATGCTGCGTTTGGGGTATTCAAACTATGTTGCCCAGGGCGGCGATTGGGGCTCAGCAGTCACCACAGCCATCGGCTTGCAAAACCTCGGCAACTGCACGGCGATACACGTCAACATGCCAAACGCCGGCGCAACCAAGGCGGCCCGCAAAAACCCCGATGCCGCCGACAAGCACGCGCTTGAGCGCGCGCAGTTTTATCAGCAGTGGGACTCGGGCTATTCCAAGCAGCAAAGTACACGACCGCAAACGCTGGGCTACGGATTGGTAGATTCACCCTCCGGGCAAGCCGCCTGGATCATCGAAAAATTTTACGCCTGGACCGACTGCGACGGGCATCCGGAAAACGTACTGAGTCGCGATGAGCTGCTCGACAACCTCATGTTGTACTGGCTGCCCGGCACGGGTGCCTCATCTGCGCGACTGTATTGGGAGAGCTTTGGTAAGGCCTTCAGTGGCGACGCCAGGGCCAAGGTCACCCTGCCCACCGGCTGCAGCCTGTTCCCGAAAGAGATTGTGCCCACACCACGAAGCTGGGCTACTCAGCGCTACGCCAATATCGGCTATTGGAATGAGCTGAACAAAGGCGGCCACTTCGCCGCCTTCGAACAGCCTGAGCTCTTTATCAGCGAGCTGCGTAACTGCTTTCAGCAGTTATAGGCGCCAGTTTCAAATCAACCCGGCGATTTTGAGCGCGACCAGTGGCAGAGCCATTGTCAGCCACCGGCTGAGTTTCTCCGCGACCCTGAGCTACCACGCGAACGTTTTGCACACCGCGATTCACCAGCAGGTTACCCACGCTCATTGCACGCCGCTCTGACAGCGTCTGGTTGTACTCATGCGAACCTGAGCTGTCGGTATGGCCGGCGATGTCGATGTAGGTCTGGTCGTATTCCGCCAGAACCAGAGCAACAGAACCCAGCACATTATGAAACTCAGACTTCACTTCAGAGCTGTTGGTGGCAAAGGTGATGTTGCTAGGCATGGTTAGAATCAAATCGTCACCATCGCGCACAACACCCACACCAGTGCCCGCAAGTTCTTTATCGAGTTTGTTTTGTTGGGCGTCCATGTAGGCGCCAACCGCGGTGCCCGCGAGAGCGCCGATACCCGCCCCTACCATGGCGTGCTGACGACGTTCCGTTGCATCATCGCCTGTGATAAGACCGGTGACTACGCCAACGGCTGCGCCAATAGCGGCACCCTTGGCTTTGTTATTCCATCCTGAGTCGCTGGATGAGGTGGTTGCACAGCCGCTAAGTACGCTGGCTGCTAGTACACTGCTGCAGGTAACACTTACTACCTTACGAATTACTGGTTTCACATTTCTCTCCTGAAAGTCAGTTCGAACTACTCGTACGAACCCACTAATGTGCCTTCAGCACAACAGAAAGACTGTGAGGGAGATCACGATCCG
>CAZFIA010000012.1:0-9597 GCA_964519335.1 uncultured Pseudomonadales bacterium | reverse complement strand
CCTGCTTTTGGCTTTAGCCAACCCTGCTTTTGGCCTTAGCCAACCCTGCTTTTGGCCTTAGCCAACAGTGACCTTGTTGTAGAGCTTGCCAATGGGGCTGACTTCGATCTCGATCTCGTCGCCTTCGTCCATAAACACCGGCGGTTTGCGCGCCGCGCCAACGCCACCGGGTGTCCCGGTGACCAGTACGTCGCCCGCCTCGAGCTCAATCCAAGTTGAGCAAAACTCGATAAGTTCTTGAAAATTAAATATTAACAGTGATGCATCGGCATCCTGCATCACCTCACCATTGAGCCGGGTAGTGAGGTGCATCGAGTACGGGTCGCCTATCTCATCCGGCGTCATCATCCAGGGCCCAAAGCCCCCGGTTGCCGCAAAATTCTTGCCCGGCGTAAATTGACTGGTGTGGCGCTGCCACTCCCTCACACTACCGTCGTTATAAATGCTGTAGCCCGCAACGTGACTAAGTGCGTCGGCTTGCGAAATACGCCGCCCCGGTTTGCCGATGACGATGGCGATCTCGCCCTCAAAGTCGAGACTCTTGGATTCATGCGGACGCACCATGGGTTGGTTATGACCCATCTGAGCGGCGGCGAAGCGGGTAAAAATAGTGGGCTTTGAATCGCCATCGCCGCGACCGGTTTCTTCGCGGTGCGCATGATAGTTAAGGCCCGCGCAGAGGATCTTGTTGGGCTGCGGAATGACCGGGCAATATTCAATGCTGGTGAGATCTATACGCTTTCCGTCGACCTTGGCAAGCTCAAGAAGCGCATCAGCAGCGATAGCCTCTTTGAGCGTGGCGTAACCGTTGCCTGCCACGTCGACTACCTGCTCGCCATCAACATAGCCAAAGGAGGTGTGACCGGCGCTCTTAAAAGTCATCCAACGCATTTTCTACTCTCTATCTAATCTAGCCTTCAACTAACGATCACCTACCAGTATGAGGCTACTGATCAAACATGATGACGCTGCGCGCCACTTCACCAGATTCGAGCGCCAGCAGCGCATCGTTAACATCCGAAAGCTTGATGCGGCTCGACACCATATCGTCGAGATGCAGGCGACCCTGCAAATACAAATCAACATAGCGCGGCATATCTACGCGGAATCGGTTCGACCCCATAAAGGAACCCTGCAGCGTTTTCTCAGACAAAAGCTCCGGTCCGTGAATACTCACCATATCGCCGGGCGGAATCATGCCGATAATTGTTGCGGTACCGCCAGCGCGCAGCATGCCAAAAGCCTGCTCGGCCGTTGCTTTCAAGCCAATCGCCTCAAACGAATAGTGCACGCCGCCGCCAGTTAACTCTTTAACCGCCTCAACGGCATCGCCTTCGCCTGCGTTGATTACGTCGGTTGCGCCAAACTTACGCGCCAGCTCCAACTTGCTTGGCACCATATCAACCGCAATTACCCGTGACGCTCCAGCGATAAATGCGCCGTTGATGCACGAAAGCCCTATACCACCACAACCCACAACGGCAACCGTTGCACCCGGTTCAACCTGGGCGGTATGAATAACGCTACCCACACCCGTTGTTACGCCACAGCCAATCAGAGCAGCACGGTCGAGCGGCATGTCTTCACGAATTTTTGCAACCGCATGCTCGTGCACCAGCATGTGTTCGGCAAACGAACCCAGGCTCGCAAACTGGCCTACCGGCACTTCTTTTGTGCCCACACGCGGCTCTTCATCCTTACCGCGCGCTGTCTCCGGCTCCTGGCACAAAGACATGTGGCCCGTGAGACAAAATTCACAGTGCCCGCAGAATACCGACAGGCAGGTAATAACATGATCACCGGGCTTCACGTAATGAACGTCGCTGCCTACCTGCTCGACAATGCCGGCACTCTCGTGGCCCAGGATGAGCGGGAACTGTCCGGGGTAGGTGCCATTGTAAAAGTGCATGTCGCTGTGACACACGCCAGCCGCCACGGTGCGAACCAGCACCTCGCGCGGACCGGGTTTCGAGACGGGGACCTCTTCGATCTCCATCGGCTTATTCACTTCGCGTAGTACTGCGGCTTTCATGCCCTTTCCCCCAAACTATTATTGTCAGTCGTTCTCATCCAAAGAGTGCCCCACTAGTTCAAAGTCCGCAAGACGACCCCCTGCCAGGGCGCGGGCGGCTTGAACGGCCGCAACCATGCCGCTGGCATCCGCTATGCCCTGGCCCGCTATGTCAAAAGCGGTGCCATGATCGACCGATGTGCGGATCAACGGAACGCCCAGGGTTGCGGTGATGCTGTTGTGGAAATCATGCACTTTGATGGCGATATGTCCCTGATCGTGAAACAGCGCCAGCACCACATCGAATTCGCCGTTAATGGCCCGATTGAACACCGAATCAGCCGGGATCGGCCCAGTGGCATCAATACCCTGCTCGCGCGCATCGCGAACGGCGGGAACAAGCTCATCAATTTCTTCACGTCCGAGCAGCCCCCCTTCGCCACCGTGGGGGTTGAGCGCCGCAACCGCAATGCGCGGTGCGGGCAGCCCCCAACGCATAAGTGTGTCGTGCACCAGCCTAAGCTTGGCAAACACTGTGTCGCGGGTAACAAACGCAACCGCTTTCGCCAAAGATTTATGGGTAGAAAGGTGTGCAACCCGCAGGCCCGGGGTCATCAACATGGTGGCTGTTGCTTCGACACCCGCAAGCCGCGCCAGCATCTCCTGATGGCCAATATCAGTGCAGCCGCTGGCATTAACCGATTCTTTATTAATAGGCGCGGTCACCATGGCGTCAACCTGGCCAGCAAGACAGGCAAGGGCAGCAACCTCCACGGCCTTAACCGCTGCAGTGCCACAAAGCGCATCGACCTGCCCCAACGGGATCTTATGTTGCGGTGGAAACTTCACGCCGGTATCAAGTAAACAGATCGGCGCGTCTTTGGCGTTGGCCAACTCTTGCACAATGGGTAGAGCAGAGAGCTTGGAGGCAGAGAACCCCGCCACCTCCAAACCGCTCTCCAGCGTCTCGCGGTTACCCACCAACACCAGTTGGTCCTCGGAAGGCCCTGCAGATTCCGTAGGGTTTTGTTTCAACCACTTGGCAACCACTTCGGGACCAATGCCGGCAGGATCGCCTAGCGTTATGGCGATCCGGGTCATAAATCCACTGCCTCTGGACAACTGTATATATATACAGTAATTATGGTTCCCCTTTTTTACCGATCAACGAGCGGCCTCTCATTACCTCATCACAGCAAACCCTGGGAGAACTCGCCAGCAGTTTCGAGCTGTACGGGCTGTGCACGCAATGCATGCGCATGCCGCAGCTCGACATTGCGCAACTCATTGAAGTGTTTGGCCCAGAGACCAGCATAGACAGCATCCGCAAGCGTCTGGTGTGCAATCGCTGTGGGCGCCGCACAAAGAACATCCGGGTGGTTTATCGAGGTCCAGCCGGCGCCGCCGCCGCGTTTCGCTATCTGGGACCTGGCTCTTCCCATCAAAAGCCCCATCAAGAACCCCAGCAAGAACCCCAGCAACAGGCTGATCAGCCGTCGAGCAGTTCTGTTGCCTCAAGCGTCAAGCCGAAGCCCTCAACGCCTACATAGCCCACTTCTCGACCAGCAATCAGCCGCAGCCTTTCGACGCCGAGATCGCGCAATATCTGCGCGCCTACGCCAACCTCCAGCCATTCTGAACGACGCTCGTCTTCTTTACTTTGGGAACTGAGCGACTCCATGGGTACACCCACAAAGCCGCTGCGCAGATAAATAAATACACCTCCGCCCAGTTGACCAATCTTGTCTAGTGAGGCTTCGAGCAAGCTCGACGGGTGATCCGATTTCTGCGGACCAAAAAGATCGTCGATCATTTTTTCCCGGTGGATTCGTACGGCCACAGAATCGCCCGCGTTGATATCACCAAACACCACAGCCAGGTGTTCTGCATCTTCAAATTTGGTTTTGTAGGCATAAGCCTTCGCCGGTCCGATGCGCGTATTAATCGTAAACTCGTGGCTGCGCTCCACCAACTGTTCACGGCGCTGCCGATAAGCAATCAAATCCGCAATCGAGATGATCTTCAGCTTATGGGTGGCCGCAAATTCGAGCAGCTCATTAAGCCGCTGCACCGTGCCATCGTCATTAACAATCTCGGCAAGTAGCCCAACGGGTGGTAGCCCGGCTAGCGTCGCCAGATCTACCCCCGCCTCCGTATGACCGGAACGCACCAGCGTCCCTCCGCGCCGCGATACCAGCGGAAAAATGTGTCCGGGCCGCACAAAGTCATCACCGCTAACGTTGTTGCTGGTCAACGCAACGGCTGTAGCCGCCCGTTCCTCAGCACTGATACCGGTGGTTAGTCCTTCTTTGTAGTCGATCGAAACCGTGAATGCCGTGCTCATCGGGGCGTCGTTTCGCGCAACCATAGGATCGAGCCCCAGCCGAACGGCATGCTCCTCAAGTACCGGCGTACACAAGATGCCGGAGGTGTGACGGATCATAAACGCCGTGGCCTCTGCAGTGGCCTTCGACGCCGCCATTATCAGATCGCCTTCGTTTTCTCTGTCGTCATCATCAACGACAACAACCATCTCGCCGGCACCAATCGCCTGCAGCGCATCTTCAATCGAATCGAACTTGGAACTCATTGCGCCGGTTACTCAAAAAATTGGACAGGCACCATATCAAACCCCCGGTGAAGCCACCACGAATCCCAGTCCCCTCGAACCTGAATCCTAGTCCGCATGGAGCTAGTCACACCCTCACAAAGAAAGATCGAAAATTCACCAGCGTGCAGGGCAGCCTCGACCCGGTGCGCCCAAAACGCGGCCCGGCCCCTCCGGGGCTGCCCTCACCTCTCGAGCTTGCCTGCTCTGAGGACAGAGCAGTCAATTCGTTCGGCTCGGCGGGCCTTAAGTGTTTGGGCGCACCGGGTCGAGGCTGCCCTACACGCTCCCAAGTTCCGGATGTCAGTCTTTCAGGCGAAGTGTCACGACGCACCAGTGATCAGCTGGATAGCGGATCAGGCTTTGAACCTGGGGAGAGGGGCGGCTTCGCGTTCCTGCGGGTGTACGGTTTATTTACTTTGTGGGATCTGGGAGGCGTTGGGTTTTGGGACTTCACCGCTTCTTTCATCTTCAGCGAGAACCGAATCTTGTAGTTGCTTGCAAACGAGGCCATAGCTTTTTTGTTTGTGTACTTGTCCCCTATCCATGTAGCTTGATACTGCCATGTGTACATGGTGCTGGACTCCAGTCAGAGCCAGTACCACTTTGTATCCGTTGACTATCGCCTGCGTATATCCATAGCCAGGTTGCGGACAGCCAAGGCTTCCGTCAGACCATAGCGTGCTGCGAATTAGAACTGGCTCAGCGTCGGTGACATTTAGCAAGTCCAAATGTGCAGCGAGAACTGCCCGGGCTTCGCTGAGCACCTCTATCTCTTCTTCCGAAAGGCCAGTTGTATCTTCTGCTGGCTGTACGGCTTGCTGCTCAATCGGGCCAACAGGTAAACGAGCCCCAGTAGCAGATGGATCCCCACAGCCCCCAAGAAAACCCCCACAAACCACAGCCAAAGAACAAACCAAAAAAATTGAATGCCTCATAAAACTCCTAAACCAGCCCACCCGAAAGACCGCGTCACCCTGTCAACGTGCAGGGCAGCCTCAACCCTGTGCTCCCAAAACATTTAAGGCCCGCCGAGCCGAACGAATTGACTGCTCTGTCCTCAGAGCAGGCAAGTTCGAGAGGTGAGGGCAGCCCCGGAGGGGCCGGGCCGCGTTTTGGGAGCACAGGGTTCAGGCTGACCAACCCCCTAACAAGTACCCCCTCTCAATCTTTCAGGTAAACTGTCCCCACGCACCCGTAGCTCAACTGGATAGAGCACCAGGCTTCGAACCTGGGGGTTCGGGGTTCGAGTCCCTGCGGGTGCGCACTTTTTCCTACTCAGAAAAAACAGAAAGTGCGGTCTATCGTGCGTGCTTGAGTTATGAAACTCGCATCGGATGACAGGTCATATTTGCCAAAGTCCAGGGCGGTGTCTTGTAGCCGCTCGCACACTCGGCCAGAACTTTTCTCCCCTCCCCATCGCCGCAGCCACCTCGCCGGGTTGGCCGGGTTGGCCGCCTCGACGCCAGGCTGGTCTAATTGTTCAGCGAGAACGGCCCGGGCTTCGCTGAGTACCGCAGCTTCTTTTTCCGAGAGACCAAATGAATCCGCGCAGGCACTCACTGCAAACAAGCAGACCAGCGAAAAGGAATAAGTGTAAGACAGGGGCAGTTGCATTTGGCTATCCAGCGCTTGGCGGTAACGGATCAATAATGGTTACACGCTCACCGTAGCGGCTACGCGGAAAGTAGTCCCAGACCGCGTTGTGTTGTGTGTTGCGGTTATCCCAAAGCACTAGCGTACCCGGCTCCCAGCGCACCCGGCACTGACAGCGCACGGCACCTGCAATGCGTGCGAACAAGAGCTTGAGCAACGCCGCACTTTCGGCGGCAGACAGTTCGTTGATGCGTTCGGTGAATGCGCTGTTCACCAGCAACAGCGGCCGATTCGTTTGTGAGTGTCGAACCACAACCGGATGATTTGCCTGGGGATAGCTCTTGCCGGGTTCAAGCGCAATGCCGTAGTTACGCAGATCCATAACCTGATCATGCCGGGCCGTTAGGCCCTGCAAAAAAGTTTGCATCGGCTTGGACAGCTCGGCAAACAGGTCGCACATATTCACAAACAAGGTGTCGCCGCCGCCTCCTTCCGGGAGCTCGTGCAGGAGCAGCGCCGAGCCCAAAGGCGGTTGCGCCTCGCAGCTAAGGTCGCTGTGCCACAGGCCACCGTTGTTCAGGCGGCTATCGGCATCGGCTCGGACTTTAAAAATGTGGGGGTCGCCCTTGCTGTCGATCCGACTAGGATGGGTATGCAAGTCACCAAAGAGACGCGCGAACGCCTTGTGTTGCTCTCGATCTAGCTGCTGATTACGAAACACCAGAACGCTGCGATCCAGAAACAGCCGGTGTAACTCTGCCTGTTCTTCTGGTGACAACGCCTTACGCAAATCAACACCTTGCACCTCACACCCGATGCTCGGCGTTAACTCGGTCAACACCGCACCGCCTAGCAACGAATGAGGTCTCCAGGCAACGCGCCGGTCGGTTCGTTGTTGGCTAATACAACCTGACCGTTTACCACCGTGTGACTGATGCCATCCGCGTATTGGCGGAGTCGCTTCGCACCTGCAGGCAGATCGTGCACCACTTCTGGCATGCGCGGGGCAATCGTCTGCGGGTCAAAAATCACCACATCGGCGTTCATTCCTTTACGCAACAACCCTCTGTCGTGCAGTCCCCAGCAGGTCGCCGTATCAAAGGTAATCTGCCGCACTGCGTTCTCAAGAGTGAGGGCTTCACGCTCTCGCACCCAGTGAGCGAGCAAATGCGTCTGCAGGGAGCTGTCCATAATTTGCGATACGTGCGCGCCCGAATCAGAGAAGGTGGGCACCGAGTGTGGGTGTTTGATCATCTCGATGATGTCGTCTTCGAGTTCGTTCGCTACCGGCTGCCGAAAGAACTGCAACATGTCTTTCTCAAGCGACAAATCGATGAGCAGTTCGACAGGATGAACACCCCGCTGGGCAGCCACATCCGCAACGCGAGGATGCTCGCCCAGCATGCTGTCCATAATGAACAGCCAATCCCAGTCGGGTGGCCGCGCCTCCACGCCAACCACCTTGGGCCCGGTGTAGGGCTGGCTTGCTATCTCCACAAGCTTGGCGCGCAAGCCGGCATCTTGTAGTTTAACTTTTTGTTCTTCGAGTGGCAGCGCGCGAAGGTCTTTCCAGACGTCCCAGGTATCGAACGGCATCTGTGTTGCAAACGAAAGCAGAGTGTTTAGCGCCCGCGTATGAACCTGCGCAAACATGCGTCCGCCGGCCGCATTGGTTTCGTGCAGCAAATCAAAATAGGGCCGCCAGAGATCCGGCGCAAGACGGGTTGAAAACATGCCCCAGGTTTGTGGTACACCCGACTCTACCGCCAGATTTTTCAGTCGCGTGAGATAGTCGTTAACACGCTCAGGATTGCGGCCCGGAGATTCGCCCGCCAGCTCAAAGATTCCTTTACCAGTGGTACCCATCGACTTAACCAGATACTCAACCTCTGACCAGTCCGCTACCCGACTCGCCACCGGCCGATCATCGGCAGTGATGTGGTTGGGCGTGCGAGAAGTAGAAAAGCCGATCGCACCAGCTTGCACCGCAGAATTAACCTCGTGCGACATGCGCTTAAGATCGTCTTCGCTTGCTTGCTCGCTAAACGCGCGCTCGCCCATCACGTGGGTGCGCAGCGCCGAGTGGCCGATATAGCCGGCGTAATTTATACCTTTGGGCAGCGCCTCTATCGCATCCATAAACTCTGGGTAAGTTTCCCAACCCCACTTAATGCCCGACAGCATGGCCTCGCGCGAGATGTCTTCTGCGCGTTCGAGGTTTCTGAACACAAAGTCGGCCTGAGCTTCGGCGCAGGGCGCAAGCGTAAAGCCGCAGTTGCCCATGACCACGCTGGTGACTCCGTGATAGCAGGAGCTGGCGCCAAGCGGATCCCAAAAAACTTGCGCGTCCATGTGCGTATGGCCATCGACAAATCCCGGGCTAACCACTTGCCCTTCGGCATCGATGGTTTGATCCGCTTTGTCGCTCAAGCGGCCAATGCCGACAATCTTGCCGTCGTTAATCGCTACATCCGCGGCAAAACGCGGCGCGCCCGACCCATCAATCACCGTGCCGTTCTTTATGAGTAGATCAACGCTCATTTTGCTGCTCCTCTATTAACTTCCAATTTATTCCCGAATTTTCAATAGTCCCTAAAGCGGTATGAACTGGTTCTGTGCGCGGTCTTTGCGCACCGCCAGGCCATCAAACACCTGACCATTCATCACTATGTAGATACCCGGTTGTGCAGATTGCGCAGTGGCAAACGCCATGCCTACGTTAAAGGTGGCATCCGAATGAGCAAAGCGCGCCGGTGACAGCGCACCGGTGAGCACTACTGTTGCCCCCCGAGCAGCGACCGTTTCTGCAATGGCCCGGGCTGTATCGGTCATAGTGTCAGTGCCGTGAGTAATCACAAAACGTTGATTGTCCTTTGGCGCACTCTCAATCGCCTGTCGAATCTCTTCACGATCTGCGTCATCGAGATCCAGCGAGTCTTTGCGCATGAGCCCCAGAATTTCGTAGTCGATCTCCACGTGGGCCTCACGCAGCAGCTCTTCGACCACCGACTGGCCTACCTCAAAATCGCTCTTCGCATCGAAGTACACCTTGTCAATGGTGCCCCCCGTCGTGATTACCAATATCCCTGCCATATAGGTAGCATACCCCTATTCATGCCCACCCCCACTCATGCTTAGCTATCACGTTCACAGCGGCCAAGTTCACGGCGGCCCCTATCTGCTCCTGTCCCACGGGGCCCTGTCCAATAGTGCCCAGTGGGCCCTCAATATCGATGCGCTAAAGGGCTTCTGTACACCCGTTACCGTTGAGCTCTTGGGCCACGGGGATTCGCCGTCGCCGAAGGATCTGGACTGCTATAAGCCTGCAGCCTACCTCGACTACTTTGAGGCCATTCGCAAGGAACTCGGAACAGATCGCTGG
>CAZFIA010000011.1:42608-47559 GCA_964519335.1 uncultured Pseudomonadales bacterium | reverse complement strand
ATCCACTGGTACAAATTTTCAGCATTGTCGAGTCGTACCACGCCGGTGATGATCCGGCAGCGTTTGACGCGGCGCATGCGTTGTTGGGTATTAGCCGCGGCGAGTTCGGAGAAACCCTGGCAGCGGCTGCGAAACGCACCGATGCATTGATGGAGCAAACCAACCTGCTTGACGAGCAGTATGGTGATTGGTTGGCGACGTTGTGGCATCAGCTTCAGATCGCAACTTTTAGCAGCGTATTAGCCCGGTCAGGAAACACCGCTGAGCTAATTGATGCACACCGACTTGCAACTCGTACACTCTTTGGGCGTGAGCCCCTGGTGTTGGCGCTCATATCAGGTAGCTCAGATGCAGAACAACAGCTGCAGGTTATTAATAGACCAGAGCTGCGTACGCTTAGTATCAAAGCGCAATCGCAAACATCGCGAATCGCGGCCTGTGTAAAAAATGGCGAAGTGCTTGAGATAAACGATCGGGCATCTACGGTTGTGATAGAACGTCAACTGCTGCGACGGCTCGGCGTTAAGTCAGCGATGGTTTATCCCCTCGAATCACAGGGGCAGGTGGTGGGTGCCTGCTTGTTTCCGCTTATGGCCGGCATGAATTCAAGCGCAAGCGGTGTTGGTCACGCAGAAGATGATCAGGAGCAGGAACTGCCGCGCCAGGCGTATGCTCAGGCCCTGGGTGACTGGGTAGCGCGGAGAGGTCCCCAGACTGCTGTCGAAACAGGCGACCAGGAGCTCGCGGATTATTCTGCTCGGGTAGAGCGACGAATGCGCGAGATTGTTCATGAGGCTAACAATCCTCTTGCGGTGGTCCGGAATTATCTGCACATCCTCGATATGAAGCTTGAGGACAACGCCGAGGCACGTGAACAAATTGAACTGATTTCTGAGGAGGTGCGTCGTGCCTCCGATGTCATCCGTCAGGCCATTGACGTTCCTCGCGACATTAACGCAACACCCGCCGTCGACACACTTGAGTTTGATCTGAACGAACTGGTTCGGGGCATTTGTGAGCTGCAGGGCCAGTCTGCCCGTGTGGCGGGTATAGATGTTGTGCCCGATGTCGAGCCAGGTCCTGTGTGGGTGCACTCTGATCGGGATCGGGTGACACAGGTGCTGGTTAACCTTGTGAAGAATGCAGTTGAAGCACTCGCCAGTGGTGACCAGATTACGGTGAGCACGGCAACAGGCTTGTACCGTGCCGGGCGCGAAGGTGTGGAAATTAAAGTCCGTGATAACGGTCCAGGACTACCTGCGGAAGTGCTCCGAGTATTGTTTGAGCCCAAAACCACAGCTAAGAGCGGGCGCCATGAAGGCCTGGGTTTGCATTTAGTAAAACGCTTGGTCGACGAACTGTTGGGAGAGATCGACGTACGTAACTCACCGGGTGAAGGCTCTGAGTTTGCTGTATTCCTGCCGCTCGGTGCCAAGGCTGATGGTCAAGATAGCGCTGGCTAGCTGTAGATTCGGTTAGCCGGCGTCTCGCACCATGTTCTTGGCGATCAGCGTCTGCTGAATCTGACTGGTCCCTTCATAAATCCTGAACAGCCGCACGTCGCGGTAAAAGCGCGCCACTGGATACTCCTCCATGTAACCCGCGCCGCCATGTATCTGCACCGCACGATCGGCAACCCGGCCGACCATTTCGGTGGCAAACAGTTTGCAACATGAGGCCAGGGTAGTGACGGGTTCGCCTACATCGCGGCGCCTGGCTGCATCCAGAACCATAGTGCGTCCGGCGTAGGCTTCTGTCCGGCTATCGGCGAGCATGGCCTGCACCAACTGAAATTCTGCAATAGGCTGGTCGAACTGTTTGCGCTCCATTGCGTAGCTTAAGGCTTCTTCGATCAGCCGTTCGGAGCACCCTACAGCGAGTGCGGCTATGTGCAAGCGACCGCGATCCAGGGTTTTCATAGCGGTAAGAAAGCCACGATTCAAATTGTTTTGGCCGCCAATAATCGCGTCGCGAGAAACACGGCAGTCATCAAAAATTACGTCGCACACGTGACCACCTTGCTGACCCATTTTGCGGTTGGCCTTTCCCAGTGTGATGCCGGGTGTATCGGCATCGACCAGAAAGGCAGAGACACCGCGCGAACCTGCCTGGCTTTGGTCGGTCCGGGCAAACACGGTGAACAACTGGGCTTGGGGCGCGTTGGTAATGTAGCGCTTGGTGCCGTTTAGTACATAGCTATCGCCGTCGAGTACCGCGCTGGTCGCAACCGCACCGGCGTCTGAACCTGCATCTGGTTCGGTGAGCGCAAACGAGCCAATGATGTCGCCTGTGGCCATGCCCGGTAGATACTTCGCCTTTTGTTCGTCGGTGCCATCAATCACCAGGCCCTGAGAGCCGATACCGTTGTTGGTTCCGAACACTGAGCGAAACACCGGCGAGGTATAGCCAAGCTCAATAACTACTCGACACTCTTCTTCGGTAGACAGTCCAAGTCCGCCGTACTCGGTAGGTACGGTAAGACCGAACAGACCCAATTCGCGCATTTCTTGTACAAGATCGTCGGGGATCCGATCTTCCAAGGACACCTGCTCTTCAAGAGGTACTAGCCGATTGCGCACAAACTTACGCACTGTATCCAGTAGCTGCTCAAGGGTTGCATCATCGAGAGCCATAAGGTTTTCCTTTTTCAATCGTCTGCATTAGTGTGGCTCACCAACGGGTATGAAGGAAGTGAAGATGGCGGCAAGAGTGAGCTTCGATTGGGCAGATCCGATGTTGTTGGATCAACAGCTGACGGACGACGAGCGGCTTATCCGCGATACCGCTCGCGATTACGCTCAGGACAAGCTGATGAGCAGGGTACTGCTCGCCAGCCGCAATGAGAGCTTCGACCGAGATATCATGAACGAGTTTGGCGAGCTGGGCCTCTTAGGTTCCACCTTGCCCGAGGAGTACGGCTGTGCCGGCGCAAACTATGTGTCCTATGGGCTAGTGGCTCGAGAGGTTGAACGGGTTGATTCCGGCTATCGCTCGGCAATGAGCGTGCAGTCATCGCTGGTCATGCATCCTATATATACCTATGGCAACGAAGCGCAGCGGATGAAGTATCTGCCGAAGCTTGCCAGCGGCGAGTGGGTGGGTTGCTTTGGCCTTACGGAACCGGATCACGGGTCCGACCCTGGCAGCATGGTCACAAACGCGAAGGCCGTTGACGGGGGCTACGTGCTCAACGGCGCCAAGATGTGGATCACCAATTCGCCCATCGCCGATCTCGCGGTGGTGTGGGCCAAGCTTGACGGCAAGATACGCGGCTTTGTAGTTGAGCGCGGTATGAAAGGTTTTAGTACCCCAAAAATCGAAGGCAAAATGAGTTTGAGAGCCTCCATCACCGGAGAGATTGTGCTTGAAGATGTCGAAGTGCCGGAAGAAAACTTGTTGCCTAACGTGTCTGGTCTGGCGGGCCCCTTCGGGTGCCTGAACAAGGCACGCTATGGCATCGCCTGGGGCGCCATGGGTGCCGCTGAATTCTGTTGGCAGGCAGCGCGCCAATACACTCTGGATCGCAAGCAATTTGGTCGACCGCTAGCCGCCAATCAACTAGTGCAAAAAAAGTTGGCGGATATGCAAACCGAAATCGTTCTGGGTTTGCAGGGTGTTCTGCGCGTGGGTCGGTTGATGGATGAAGATAACCTCGCGATAGAGAATATCTCGCTTGTGAAACGTAATAACTGCGGCAAGGCGCTCGACATCGCTCGAGTGGCGCGTGACATGCATGGGGGTAACGGCATATCTGACGAGTTTCACGTGATTAGACACGTGATGAATCTGGAGACCGTCAATACCTATGAAGGCACCCATGATATCCACGCTCTGATTCTCGGTCGCGCGCAGACCAATTTGCAGGCGTTCTTTTAAAGTTAACGAGTCAAGTATTTTACCTGCGCGCAATAAACACGAAGCGGTTAACTAATATCATTTCGGCATTGCAAAACGGAAATGTGCCAAAAGAGCATACGAATTTGTTCTCCGCCCTTGTGCATCCGAGCTCCTCGTCCTAAGTTGGTCCTAGCTCTCTCCGATACGAAACGCGAGTTTTGATAGAGGTGGATTCAAGGACACTGCGTTAACCTAGTTGCCAAAAGGAAGCGGCGAGCGGGTCAACGTGCGAACCACGCTAGCAAGAGGCTGGCGGAGGAGGACTGACAATGATTAGAGTTTTGATTGTCGATGACCATCGACTGTTTCGGCTAGGCCTGCAACGAATGCTGGCTGATGCACCTTCGATTAAAGTGGTGGGCGAAGCGAGCAACGGTGAAGACGCCGTGCAGTTTTGCCGCAAAGAACGTCCGGATGTAGTTTTGCTCGATATTCGAATGCCGGGTATCGGCGGGCTCGAGGCACTTAGCCGCATTATGCGGTTGCAGAACAGCACCCGGGTGATTGTGCTGACCGCGTGCGAAGAACAACCATTCCCTGCGCATATGATGCGTGCCGGTGCCAGCGGCTACCTTACGAAAGGGGTGACCGCCGCGGAGACCATTGC
Source organism: uncultured Pseudomonadales bacterium (assembly GCA_964519335.1). Taxonomy (GTDB): domain Bacteria; phylum Pseudomonadota; class Gammaproteobacteria; order Pseudomonadales; family Azotimanducaceae; genus JALZVT01. The sequence continues at coordinate 43,055 of CAZFIA010000011.1, read as the reverse complement.
GGCTATCCGCAAGGTATTTGTGGGCCAGAAGTATTTCAGTGCTGAGGTTGCGCAGCAGCTGGCCTTTCAATCTTTTGGTGGCGATTCGGACTGTCCGTTTGACGAACTGTCGGGCCGCGAGATGCAGATCGCAATGATGGTGGTCGACTGCCAGCGGGTACAAAAGATTTCTCAAGATTTGCACCTGTCGCCGAAAACGGTAAACAGTTACCGGTATCGAATCTTCGACAAGCTGAGGGTATCGAGCAACGTCGAATTAGCGTTGCTCGCCGTGCGTCATGGCATGGTAGATCCGATGACAACGCCGGGTAAAAAGCGGCGACACGATCCGCTTGCAGCAGATCGGGTGGTAGATCCTGTAGTTGGGAAACCTGGCCGCCGTGCGCCCAAGCCAGATGCTGGACCGGAGCCCGCGCTCGCTGTGTGAGTGACTCTATGTATCACTCT
>CAZFIA010000011.1:35445-42508 GCA_964519335.1 uncultured Pseudomonadales bacterium | reverse complement strand
TCACTCTCTATGTCACTCTTCATGCCACAAGAGTCGATTAGTCAGAGGCTGTGGCGCGCGACTCTTCGCGGAAGTCGCGTCGATCTATCTGATCTGCGGCTTTGCATTCGTCGCTGCATAGCTTGTCGCCTGCGTAAGGCAAAAACCAATCGTTGCAGATTGAGCATTTGCGAGGCTTGGTACCGGGCAATTCCAGCAGGCCTTGACTGCGTTGCTTCAGCAACCCGCCCAGCGCTGGATTGATTTTTACAAGCGAGCGAAATTCGCGTTCGTCGATGTCGAGCAGTCGGAGAATAGTATCGATGTCGAGGCGTGGTGAGCGCAGCAACAACTCCAGCGCATCCGCCTGTAGGCGTGCATCGATTGAATTGTCCTCTTCAGGCGGGCTATTTTGAGATTTGTCCACAGCGAATCCAAAGGTTAGACCCTGAGTGTAAAAGCTCAGGTAGAGAATTTCTCGCGCGTTCTCAGGCGTTAGACGCCGTTTTGTGCCAATTTCGTCCGTTTTTTACTGTTTTGTTCTGTTTTGTGAGATGTGCACGCTCTGGGCGTAAAATTGAGCACTGCTTAGCTCTTAGAGTGCCAAAGTGCCAGAAAGGTTCTATCCGTTGCTGCCCCCACTTAGCGTGCGTGATCGTCGTGCGGCAATATTGTCCTGCGTAGCCTGTCCGCGGCTTGTAGATTGGATTGACGAGCAGCGCGCTCAACACCCAGACCATTACAACGCGCCGGTAACTGATCGAGGAGATCCTAGAGCGCGCTTGCTGCTTGTGGGCCTTGCGCCTGGCCGCCTGGGGGCTAATCGAACGGGACGCGTTTTTGTTGGCGATTCCTCCAGCGACTTTTTGTTTAACGCACTGCACGCTGTTGGGCTTGCGAGTTCTGCTAGTGCGCCCGACGCCAGGTTAATAGGTGTTCGCATGACCAACGTCGTAAAGTGCCTGCCGCCGCAAAACCAACCGCAGCGTGCAGAGGTGCAAAACTGCAGCAGACACCTGCGAGCGGAACTTGCCCACTTCTGGACCACCGGCGCGATTAAGCCCCGGGTTTTAGTGAGTCTTGGCGGGCTTGCGCACCGAGCGTTGTGGCAGAGCTTACCTATTGAGATTAGTGGGGGTAGCGCTTGCCCGAAATTCAGTCATGGCGGGGTTACGGCCCTTGCGCCCAACCTCTGGCTGTTATCCTGCTTTCACCCCAGTAAGCTCAATACGCAAACCGGGCGTCTCAGCCAGGTCATGTTGCGATCTGTGCTCCGTCAGGCGGTGAGCTATATGGATTCCAGTTCAGTTACCGCGGGTAATAATGTTTAGCCAGACGCCAAAGTTTGGGGGTAGCATTCGCTAATGAGCAACGAAACCACCAGCAATTCGATCGATAGCTCGGGCGGCCACTTGGACGAAGACAGCTTCAATGCCGAAGAATTTCTGAAACACCTGACGCCAAAGCCGGGGGTGTATCAGATGTTTTCCGAGCGGGGCGAGGTAATTTATGTTGGCAAGGCGCGCAACCTGAAGAGTCGCGTTACCAGTTACTTTCGCGCCTCTGGTCTAACCACCAAGACCATGGCGCTGGTGCGCCGGATCGCAGATATTCAAGTCACAGTCACTGGCAGCGAGACTGAAGCCCTGTTGCTGGAGCAAAGCCTGATAAAGGCAGAACGTCCGCACTACAACGTGGTGCTGCGCGATGACAAGTCTTATCCATTTATCTATCGAACGCCTCACGAAGACTTTCCGCGATTGGCGTTTCACCGTGGTGCGCGCAAGAAAACCGGACGCTACTTTGGTCCTTATCCGTCCGCTGGCGCGGTTCGAGAGAGTCTAAATATATTGCAAAAGCTGTTTCAGATTCGCCAGTGCGACGACAGTTTTTTCAAGAACCGTTCAAGGCCTTGTTTGCAATACCAGATTAGGCGCTGCAGTGGCCCATGTGTGGGTTTGGTATCGCCTGAAGATTACGCGGACGACGTGCGTTTAGCCGAGCTGTTTCTTGAAGGAAACAACGCGCAAATTCTTGATGAGTACAAGGCTAAAATGGATTCCGCGTCTGAGGAAATGGAGTTTGAACGGGCAGCGCGATTTCGGGATCAGATTAGCAAACTGCGGCGGATTCAGGAGCAACAGTATGTGCACAACGAACGTGGTGACGTTGACGTGTTTTCGGTTGCTCAGGACGGCGGCGTTAGTTGCGTACAGGCCCTGTTTATTCGCGGTGGCCGGTTATTGGGCCAGCGCACCTGGTTTCCGCGTGATGAACTGGCGATCGATGATGCAGAAATGCTTAGCGCTTTTCTGTCGCAGTATTACCTTGCGAACGAACGTGGTGACTTTCCGAAGACTCTGATTACCCAGCCTGAGCTGCCAGATGCAGAAATGTTGTCAGCAGCTCTAGGCCAATCCGCGGGTCGCAACGTTGAAGTGTCGAATCGAGTGCGCGGTCAGCGTGCCCGCTGGCGCGATATGGCATTTGAGAATGCGCGCTTAAGTTTGACGGCCTATCTTGCAGACAAGAAAAACGTCTATTCGCGTTTTGTAGAACTCCAGACGGCTCTTAAGCTCGATGATGTTCCCGAGCGACTGGAGTGCTTTGATATCAGTCACACCATGGGCGAGGCTACGGTGGCTTCTTGTGTTGTATTCGACCGGGAAGGGCCCAGAAAAGCTGATTACCGACGATTCAATATTGAAGACATTACTGGTGGGGACGATTTTGCAGCGATGGAGCAGGCGTTACGTCGCCGTTATACGCGCATCCAGTCCGGAGAAGGCGCGCTGCCCGATGTGCTTGTGATCGACGGCGGCAAAGGGCAGCTCAGTCGCGCGGTTGCCGTGCTTGAGGAGCTGCAGGTTGAGGGCGTCACCATTTTGGGGATCGCAAAGGGGCCAACGCGCAAGCCCGGGCTCGAGACGTTCTTTGTGGCCGGTCGCGGTGAGGTTGAGATCAGCGAGGCTGGGGGTGCTATGCATCTTTTGCAGCACATACGCGACGAATCCCACCGCTTTGCCATCACCGGCCATCGGCAGCGGCGCCAGAAAGCCCGTAGGGTATCCCAGCTCGACACCATTGCCGGGATTGGACCGCGCCGGAAGAAGGAGCTGCTGAGCCACTTTGGCAGCCTGGCTGGTGTGAAAGGGGCGAGTCTTGAGGAGATTGGCAAGGTGCCTGGCATCAGTGCCAAGCTAGCCCAGGATATTTACGACACTTTGCACCCCTGAGCGGGTCCCAATCGTTACACTTCGCGCATGAATCTACCGAATATTCTGACGCTCTCACGGATTCTTCTGATCCCCGTATTTGTGCTGGTCTACTACTTGCCCACACCCAATAACTACCTGTGGGCGGCTCTGCTCTTTGGCGCCGCGGCAGCGACCGACTGGATGGATGGCTATCTGGCGCGCAAGTGGGGCCAAACCACGCCATTTGGGGCCTTTCTGGATCCTGTGGCCGATAAGCTCATTGTGGTCACGGCGCTGCTGCTGCTCATAGACAGTCACTCCAATATTTGGCTCACCTTGCCGGCCATTGTGATTGTTGGTCGCGAGATCGTTATCAGTGCGTTGCGCGAATGGATGGCCGAGATGAATTCTCGCGGAGTGGTGGCGGTGTCTTGGCTCGGCCGCGCCAAAACCACCATTCAGATGGTGGCGATCTTCCTGCTGCTTGCCAACAATCCAGCGGAGCTTGAGCGCCCCTGGGTGCTGATGGGCTATGGGCTGCTCTACGTGGCTGCCGTGTTAACCCTCATTTCGATGATCAGCTACCTGCGGTCAGCTTGGCCGACGCTGCTTGAGGGCATCACCTCAGGCACGGGAAACAGCGCAGAGGAGGTTCAAAAACCGCCGGCCAAACCGCTAACCGAAGACTAATTGGATTGGCGTCGGTTTCGGGTAGAATGCGCGCTCGCTCGCGAGCTCAGGCTGAGTGGCAGAGTGGTTATGCAGCGGACTGCAACTCCGTGTACGCCGGTTCGATTCCGACCTCAGCCTCCAACTCTTACTCGCCTGGTAATTAGTAAACTGTCCCCGAATTGCGTGCCCGAATTGCGAAGCAGTCCCTGAGTCGGGGTGAGACCTCAGGTAGGCTAAGCCGATGGCTATTAAGATCAAAAATTGGCTGCGTTCGAGTAGCAAGAAGACGAGTAGTAAGAAGAAGGGCACCAAAAAGTCCGCCCTCGGCGCTGCAACGGTTGACCTGGACAAGGGTTCGAAATTTCAGGCCGTCGCTATTTCTTCTGGGCTGAACGGCTGTTGCTCAGAGGCTAAGGCCTTGAACGGCAAGCGTTTCTTGATTCGCAGTGCTCCCGTGTTGCCCTTGAAGGGCTGTAGCCTGTCGGAGTGCCAATGTCGCTACATTAAGTACGAGGATCGACGACAAGAGCCGCGACGCGACTCTGAGTACGGTATAACGTCGTCCTTCGTTCGGGATGTCGAACGCCGTGGCGAGAAACGCGGTCGCCGCAGTACTGATAACTAAAAAGTACTGATAACCAAAAAGTAGTGACAACTAGGCGTCGAGAAACGGGCCGTCGACGCACAGTCGCCGACCATCAGGTGCAGCACAGGCACCGCAAATTCCAACCCCACACTTGGTGAGATAATCGATTGCGCTGAAAATCTGCGTGGACGCGCAGTATTTTTGTTGCACGGCGACTGCCGCGTGCACCATCGGTTCCGGCCCGCAGTTATAGAACGCGAGTTTTTCAAGTTGAGACTTTGTAAGGCGTGAAAGATGTTCATCCAACAAAGCCGTTACCACGCCGTGATAGCCGAGTGATCCGTCATCGGTTGCGATGTGAAGCTCACAAGCATTTGCGCATTCCTCAAGAAAATACAACCGGTCTGAACTTCTTGCGCCGATAAAAATATCGGCCTTACCGTTAGCGTTTCCTTCTGTTGCGGCGACATGATCTCGAGCCAACTGATAGACGGCGGCTAAGCCTGTGCCACCTGCCACGGCAATCACGTGCGAATCCGCTGGCGGGGCCGCGGGTGCGCCATGCGGGCCACGGACATAGGCTTCTGTGCCTGTAGGCAATTCAATGAGCTGCTCTGTGAATTGACCAAGGTTGATGACTACCAGCGAGAACGGATCGTCGGTGAGCGCCGAGAAGGGCTTTTCTCCAAGTCCTGGCACCCACAAAAAAACAAACTCACCCGCCGCGATGTTAATGGCGCGATCAAAGGTAAGAATGGCGATGTCATCGCTTACGCGCTTGTTGTCGATCAAGGTGACTGGCTTAAAGCTCATATCAACGTCGTAGCGAACCTGTTGTTCTGCGCGATTCGTCTTATCCGCGCAGTCTTCTGCCAGCACTTCAAAGTAGTCGCGAATGTCCTCCGAGGTCATACCGGTTAAGGCGGACCCGACTCCGAAGACGCTCGCACCGGCGTCTTCAAAGGCGCGCACGTCATCGGCGCTTGAGATACCACCGCAACCTATGAGCGGCACGTCAACCTGGCTCGCTATCTCGCGCAGACACTTTAGCGCGATAGGCACCACACCCTTGCCAGAAAGGCCGCCCATTTCATTGCTGAGTACGGGCTGACCCTGGGCGCTTACGTAGCCCGGACCCACCGTGTTGATGGCGCACAGCGCATCGGCGCCGGCGGCAACCGCGGCCTTCGCGATCTCACCGATGTTCGTGGCGTTTGGAGTGAGCTTAGGAATCACAGGCACATCGACTGCTGCCTTAACGGCGGCAACGATCTCGGCGACAATTTTTGGATCTTGCCCCATAGCCATCCCGTACCCCTCCGCATGTGGGCAAGACAGGTTGAGTTCGAGACCATCTGAGAACGGCGCCAATAGTTTGGCAACCGCAACAAACTCATCGACGCTACCACCAAAGATGGACGTCAACAGAAACCGGTCTGCGGGCACCACCAGATTCTCAAACAGTTGCGCGCTGTGTTCGGCGCCTGGGTTGGTGAGTCCAACCGCGTTAACAAAGCAGCCCGGTGCGTATTGGCTGTACACCGGCTCGCGGTTACCCAGGCGCGGTTCAGGGCCAATGCTCTTGGTGGTCATAACGCCAATCTCTGGCGAGTGCTTGAAGAAGTAGTCGATGATCGGGACGGCGGTGGCCACGATACCGGAAGGAATGGTGAACCGGCCCGAGAGCGTTTTGCCCAGAAACTCGAAGGTCTCTGCAGGTGTAGTGGTCAAGTGGCTGTGTCCGGGTTAATTCAAAGTGGTTGAAATAGAATTCAGTTTACCTGCTCAGGCCGGCGCTTTGGAGGGGTCGATCCAGCCACCCACTATTCCAGCGAGGTAGCCGCCATCTACCACCAGCTCTTGACCGTTGAGCCAACCACATTCGCCGACGGCAAGAAATTCGATGACTTCGGCAATGTCTGCGGGCTCCGCGGGGCGGCCTATCTGCTCGACACCCCAGTCGTAGAGTTTGTCGCCAACCAGCTCACGAAACTCTGGCGAGAGTGCTGTCTGAGTGACGCCTGGATTCACGCAGTTAACCCGTACGCCAAACTCCAATCCAAGCTGCGCCGCGCGATAGGTGTAGGCCACAGCGCAGCGTTTGGAGAAATGGTAGGGCGCGTCTCGCCACAGGGCCGGGTTATTGGTTAGCCAGTGCATTCCGCTTGAGAAGTCCTCGGTATCCATAAGGCCGCGTAGCTGATCCATGAATTCTCGCCACTTCCAACCTGCGGTCGAGGCAACGTTCACTACACTGCCGCCACGGTCAATGCGCGGTAGCAGTTGCTCCGTGAGCATACGCAACGCGAGAAAATTGATGGCGACGGTATGATGTTCGTCAGGCAGCGTGGCAACCCCCGCAACGTTAACCAGGCCTGTGAGTCTATCGGGCAGCTCATGCATAGCATTTTCGATCGAAGCCACGTCCGTTAGATCGCAGGCAATGTGGGTTGCGCGCGAGCTTTGTGGCGCTACCTTATCGATTACAAACACTGCGCAGCCGCGCGCCTCCAATCGCTCGAGTGTAGCGGCGCCAATGCCACTGGCCCCACCCGTGAGCGCTATGGTTTGTGTCATGGGTTGCTCCTCATGGGATTTCGGCAAGACCGGCCTTTGGCAGATGGAAGTC
>CAZFIA010000011.1:2087-35345 GCA_964519335.1 uncultured Pseudomonadales bacterium | reverse complement strand
GAGAAGGCGTTGTCTAACTCGGTGATCCAGCGAATGCATGCCTTTGAGGCGCGCGAGGCGTTATCAGCCGGGCGCATGACGGCGCAGGCCTTGCTCGAGGCAGCCATCGACCAGGTTCGGCGTTTGAATCCGGCCGTTAATGCGCTGGTGATCGACAATTTTGCGCAGGCACTCGAATGCGCGAAGACTCTGGATAAACAAGCGCTGTCCGCGCAGGAACAGGCTGCGCTGCACGGCCTGCCGGTGGCAATCAAGGACATCCAGGGGATTGCGGGGTTACCTACCACCTGGGGCAGTCCTGAGCTCGAAAATGCCCTTGCCTCCGAAGATTCACCCATCGTGGCCCGTATACGTAGAGCCGGCGGGGTATTGCTAGGCAAGACCAATGTGCCCGAGAAGAGCATAGGGGCAAACACCGTGAACCCGCTGTTTGGGGCGACCGGTAATCCTTATGCGCCCGAGCTTACTTGCGGTGGCTCGAGCGGTGGCTCTGCGGTTGCCGTGGCAACTGCCATGGCGATGCTCGCCACGGGTTCAGACCACGGCGGCAGCTTGCGAATTCCAGCCTGTTTTAGCGGGGTGGTGGGTATGCGACCCACGCCCGGTATGGTGCCGAACGAGCAGCGAAATTTTCCGCACACCAACTATGCGGTCCAGGGCCCAATGGCGCGCTGCGTTCGTGATGTTGCGCTGTTGCTGTCTGTGATTGCCGAGCGCGACGAGAACAGCAAACAAGACCCGATGGTGTTTCCCTTTGACAGTTCGGTGTTTGCAAACCCGGCCCCCGCCGAGCTGCGGGGATTGCGCGTGGGGTATACAGAAGATCTGGGCGGGGTCACGGTTTCGCAAGCGGTGCGCTCAGAGTTTCGCAACCGGGTGGAATTGTTGCGTCCGCTAGTCGCTTCCTGCACGCCGTGCACGTTGGATTTGAGCCGCGCACCTGCAGCTGACTGGCATCTGCGCCAGGAGCTGTTTGCCGCGGCCTACGCCCATGAGGCGCACACCTGGACAAAGGCTGTCAATCCGAATGTTCGGGCTACTTACGAAAGCGCGATTGCAACACCCATGCAGGACATTGCGGCCGCCAAAAAATTGCAGCTCGAACTCACCCGCCACATGGCCGAGGTCTCTGCTGATTTCGATGTAGTGATTGCGCCGGGGGTTAGCATTCCGCCGTTTCCGTGGCGGCAGCTTAATCCCACTCACATTGATGGCAAGAAGGTCGAGACCTATATGGCATGGCTCGAGTTGACTGCCGCGCTTACAGTTGTTGGTCATCCTGTGATCGCTTTGCCTTGTGGATTGGATGCGCAGGGCTTGCCGTTTGGCATACAGGTTATCGGGGCCATGTACCAAGATCTCGAGTTATTAAGCAACGCCATTGCACTTGAAGGTGCGTTTGCACAGGATGAGCGGCTGCGTGCGCCAACGCCCGATGAGGCCTGGCTTGCTGATCAGGACGCGGGGTGCCGCACCGACGGCAGACGTGTGCAGGCGAATTTCACAGGTAGGGGATAACCATGGGTTCTACATTTCCGAGCGTGCTGGCGTTTGCCTTTTTAGCCAGCATGCTGCTGATAGGCGCGTTGTTGCGTGCGCGTATCAAATTTCTGCAGAACGCGTTGGTGCCGGCCAGTCTGCTGGGCGGACTTGTTGGTTTTGTGCTGCTGCTTGTGGATCTCGATTTTGGCTTCGAAAGCTCTGACTACTCCGTTTTTGCGTTCCACTTTTTTACGCTGAGTTTTATGTCGCTTGTGCTGACTGGGAGCGATGAGTCTAGTGAGGCAGGTAGTGCAGTAAAGAGCAACATCGCCAGTGGCGGTATGTGGTTGGGCATCGTCTGGACGATGAGTTTGGTGTTGCAGGCGCTTGTCGGCCTGGTAGTGGTTAAGGGTTATAACGGCGTCACCGGAGAATCGCTCTCTGAGTTTTTAGGCATGATAGCCACCCACGGATTTACTCAAGGGCCCGGCCAGGCGCTGTCGCTAGGTAGTCTTTGGCAAGAAAGTCACGGCATAGAAAACGCAGTGAACTTTGGAATCATTTACGCATCCGCCGGCTTTGTTGCAGCTTTTGTTGTAGGTGTTCCGGCGGCACGCTGGGCGGTGCAACGCGGGTTGAACGCAAACAAAGCTGCACGTCTTGATAATGACTTTGTCTCGGGGGTCTTCGCCCGCGAACGCCGGCCGTCAGCGGGCAAGCAGATAACCCACCCCGCCAATCTCGATAGCCTGGCTTTCCATTTGGGCATATTGGGTGTTGCTTACCTGCTTACCAATGAGTGGCTGGACTTTATTGGACCGATCGCGGCTAGGGTTCCACTGGGTGAATCCAACCTTGGCGTGATTTATAGCCATAACCTGTTTTTCTTGCATGGTCTCATCACCTGCATCTTGCTGCGCCAGCTGTTTGATCGATTGGGATTTGGCCATTTAATCGACAACGATACGCAACGCCGAATTACTGGCTCGAGCGTCGATTTTATGGTGGTCGCCACACTCATGGCGGTTGAGGTCACGCTGCTTGCCGCCTATTGGGTGCCCATCGTATTGGTGTGCCTGTTTATCACGCTGGCCACCGCGATTTTGTGCTTTGGTCTCGGTCGATTGCTCGGGCAGTTTGGCATCGAGCGGGCGATAACATCCTACGGCTGCTGCTGTGGTTCTACCGGTAGCGGTATTGTGCTTTTGCGCATTTTGGACCCCGATCTTTCTACGCCAATCGCGCGAGAACTCGCGTTTTTTAACGTCGCCATCATTGCGATCAGTTTCCACATCCTTGGCTTCATGGCGCCATACCTGCCAGCGTTTAGCATCACGCAGATCACGCTTGCTTATGCTGGCACCTTTGTCGTTGGTGCAGTTGCGGTTATTTTTGGTTTTCGAGGGCTGCGCAGAACTGCCGATGCACCGCTAACAATCAGTGACTAGCGGGCACAATTAGACCGTTGTCGCTCGCAGTTTCGGCATTGATGCGCTGCGCCAGAAGCAAGGCATGCTCCTGCTTTTTCGACGGTAAACTTCGTTTGCGATCCTGCGCTTGTTTTAGGCTGGTGTTGGCCATGTTCAGTTCGCCACGCGCGTAATGTACAAGTGCTTTGAGATAGAAGAACGAACCGCGGGCGCGCAGATCTATCGCCTGATTAACGTGTTTAAGGCTCTTTGCGTACGCCTTATTTTCGTAGGCTGCCTGGGCGGTGGCGAACTGAAAGTAGGGGTCGCGTTCACGCCGCGTTTTAATTTCGTTGGTGTAAACGGCGGCCACGTCGAGCTCGCCGCGATTGGTATACAAACGCGCGAGCCCGGCTAGAGCCGATTCGTGCCCGGGTTCCGCTCGAAGCGCTGCCTCAAACGCGGCTTGTGTCTGTTTGTCTTTCCTGTGTTTCGAATATACAGCGGCAAGATTTACCCATGCATCTGAGTTGTTGGGCTCGATCTCGATAGCCTGAGCGAGCAGCGCAACGGTTGCTCTGTAGTCCTCTGCATACAGTTTGTCTACGGCCAGATTGTTGTAATACGAACTCAAGGCATAGGCATCGCTTACCGGCTTATGTGGGTAGATCGATGAAGAGGCGATTTTGTTGAAGTCGATTGTGATCCAGCTTGAGCTCGAGATCTTTGGGTCGCTGACAAGCACATTGATGTGGCGGCTGCGAACCAGGTAGCCGCTGTCCGAAGTCCATGTGGGCGGTATGCGGGCGAGCTGGAAGCGCGCCGTGATGTCGAGTTCCCGAGCCATCGCCACGAACAGGTTGGTGTATGAAAGACAATTGCCGGAACGTTCTTCAAAAACCTCGCTCGCGGTGCGCGTATAGTCTGTGTAGTAACCCTTGGGAAAGAAGTCTTTTCGCACTAGTACGTGAACAAGTTTTCGTGCGCGTTCTAGTGGTGGCAACCCCCGGCCGACCAGTTTGCGGGTGAAGGCACGCATTTCTGGTGTCAGGACCAGAACTTCGTCGGGCGGTAAAACCGCCGCGGATTCTTCACCAGGCAAGCCTCCAAAAATCGACACGCCATAGATCAGATCAAGATCGAGAGTGTCGTTGCCTTGGGGTACTTTCACAGCCGTACCCATGCAACCAGAAAGGCAGCCTGAACACAGGAGGATCGCACCCAACGTGATCACAACGTTGCGTCTAAGGAGACTGAATAAGAGGGGACAATTATTCATGAACACTTCGCGCTAGAATGACGAAAATCATAGCGAGTATAGGCAGGGGAGCGCGAGTATGGATATTGCTGGTAGGACAGCGGTCGTATTTGGGGGTACGTCAGGCATTGGCTTATCAACTGTTGAGCGCCTGGCAGCCGCGGGTGCGAAAGTGGTGGCCGTGAGCCGAAATCCCGATAAGGCCAAGGGGCTTGTGCCAGATGGCGTAGAGCTCGCAGCGTGCGACACGACAGATGGACAAGCGGTTTCTGAGCTCTGCGCGCGGATCGCGCCTATCGATCTTCTGATCAACTGCGCCACCGGTGGTGAGCGGGCGGTAGGACCGTTTATGAAAATGGACATCGCGGGCTATCAGGGTTCGTTCGCAAAGCTATGGGGCTATGCCAACACCGTTCGCTTTGGCGGCGAGCATCTGTCGGACGACGCCAGCATTGTTTTGGTGACCGGTTCGCCTGCGCAGCGGGCAAAGCCGGGTCAATCGGCGCTGGCTTCAGTAGGGGGTGCGGTTGAGGCTTTTGTTCGTGCTCTGGCGCCAGAGCTCGCGCCGCGCCGCATTAACGCAGTATCGCCGGGCATGACCGATACGCCGATGTTTGGCCCTGACAGCGAACAACGCAGAGACTTAATGAAGAACGCAACGGCCGGTCATCTACTCAAGCGAGCTGTGCTGCCGGGTGAAGTGGCTGATGCGATTGTTATGGTTGCCGCCAACGAGATGATGACCGGTGGGGCCATTAACGTTGACGGTGGCTGGATACTCGCGACTTGATCGCTAGATCTGGTACTCGGGGATTTTGACGACCAGGCCGTCGAGGGCGTCAGTGACCTCAATTTGGCACGACAGCCTTGATGTATCGACGCGCTCCTGACTTAAATCCAGCATAGAGCTCTCAGTTTCGCCGGCGGGGCCAGTCTTGGCGTACCAGTCGGCTGACAAAATCACGTGGCAAGTAGCGCAAGAACACTCGCCGCCACAGTCGGCATCGATGCCGGGAATCAAGTTATCGACGGCTGCGTTCATCAGCGACTGTCCAGAGGCTGCGTTAATCTCGTGCTGCTCGCCACTAAACTCGATGAAAGTGATCTTGGTCATAGTCAAACCCGAATACAAAACTAAACGCCAAGATTACCAGCGCTGGCACAGCCTCGCCATAGGCTGCCGCGGCTGCCTGCGGTCTTCGAGGCAGTGGTCCGTGTCGGGCTCTGGGTTATGCTTGGTGCCCGATGCCAGCCGACGACAGCGATATGCAGCTTGATTGAATTTGCCGCCACCACCCATCCGGGTAATCGCTATCAGCTCAATGAGGACGCTATCGGTTGGAGTGAGCCCGCGGGGATCTGGTTTGTTGCAGATGGTATAGGCGGGCACGCGCGGGGAGACCTCGCGTCTGCGACTGTAAAACAAGCGTTGCTTGATGCCCCAAGCCATCCGCCGCAATCTCTCAAGCAGCTGGTGATGCTGGCGCATGAGGCCGTGCTGCTCGAAGGTATTGAGCAGTCGGTTACCAACATGGGTAGCACGCTTGTGCTGGCGCGGATTAGAGACAACAGGCTCAACGTGGCCTGGTGCGGTGACAGTCGTGCTTATCTTTTTCGTGCGGGCACGCTCACCAGGCTGACGCGGGATCATTCCTTGCTCCAGCAGTTACTCAAATCGGGTGAGGTAACACCGGAGGAAGCCTTTGGTCATCCACGGCGCAACGTGTTGGTCCAAGCGCTGGGCATTGACACCCCGCCGCCGCGACCCAGCGAAATTGCGTTGACGCTTAAAAATGATGATCTCGTTATCTTGTGCAGCGACGGAGTGCATGATGAGCTGCACGACGATCACATTTCCGAGCTGCTGGGCGCCATGCATTCTTCCGGTTCCGCCTCTACCCAGAAAATTGTCGATGAGGTTGAGCGCCGGGTTTTGGCCTCTGACGCGCGCGACAACCTTAGCGCTATTTGTTTGCGGGTTGGCGGCCTGGGTGCGAGCGAGACCGATGCGCCAACGATGCAACCGTCGAGCGAGGCAGTGAAGGGTGTTGGTGGGCGCGGAAGCATCGGGTCTGCTTACACCTCTGAGCAATCCTCAGAAGACCTTAGGGTTAGCCACTCGTCTCACAAAGCCATTTGGATGGCCATCGCAGGCGCTGCGCTGGTGCTGGCTCTAGCGCTAGTCTTTCTCTGATTGCAGTGTGACGCAGCGCACGATTTGCCGTGTGAATTGACTAGCGATTTACCAGGTGTGATCTAGCTGCCCGACCGCATACCCCTGCTCAAGTAGGCTTGCCGCTTGCCTCGACTTGAGATCGGACTTTGGCGTCTATTCACCCTCTGATATTTGTTTGCTTTGCTGCGTGCGTGGGACTTGTGCTGTCGCTTTGGCAGCGTCGCAGCATTCCGGGTTCAGCGACATTAGTTGCGCTTACCGCCGCAATTTGGGGGGGTGTTTGGGTTCGTGTGCTGCAGGGTGATACGGCGGCGAGTGTGGGGCTTTCCTATGCCCTTTTTCAGTTTGTGCCGGCGCTGTTTTACATGGCGGTTGGCGATAACTTCACGTCTCCCGAATCCCAGGGGTCAGCACTACGACGATTGATCATGGTAATCAGCTGTGCCTTTGCGGGCATCGCAGGCACGTCGGCATTTCACAACCTGTTTGTTTCCGTTAGCTCCGGTGATGTTAACTTCATGGTAGGAAGCTACGTCGCTCTAGGTTTTGCGTTGATGGTTGCCGGGCTTGGAGTTTATCAAGCGCTTGCCAAACACAATCGAGGCGCGAATTTGGCTCTCAGAGGTGCGCTGTTTGTTGCGCTGCCGTTGGTGCTACTCAGTTTGGGTATCGCAGGGTTCGTCTACGGGCTAGAGATTAACGGTTTGAATCCCGTCGTATTTGCGGTCGCACTTACCCTGGCTGCTGGCGCCTGGCTTCTGGCTCGTTATGAATCAAGACAGGACGACGACGTTCGCAATCTAGTGTTTAACCAGCTCCCAAACCCGGTGGTTGCACTTGATGGTCAGAAGCAGATAGTCGACTGCAACCATGCCTTTGCCGAGCTCGTTGACTACCCGTTGGAAGAGCTCCAGGGCAGCCCGCTTAAATCTATTGTCAGCGAGGAGAATTTTCACGCACTCACTGAGTCTGAGGGCCAGGAATATGAAGTGCGCTGGGAGCATGCAGAGAACGTCATAGAACACTACTGCGTATCTGCGCTGGAGCTTGAAGACAAGGCAGATTCTAGAGTTCTGCACCTGACGGAGAGTGACAGCCATCGCCATGCTCAGCAGGCGCTAGAAACGGCTGATCTGCAGCTCGAACAGGCTCATGCGAGTCTTGATCGACTAACGTTCCACGATGAACTAACCGGCCTGGCCAATCAGCGCCGATTTGTCGACGAATTGGAAAACGAGATCGCCCGGCATCAACGCTCCGGCCTGCGATTTGGTGTTATTGCGATCGAAGCCGATCACTTCAATGTGCTCGATGAGCAGCACGGGGCGGCCTTTCGAGATCGATCGCTTGCGCTCATCGCCCGGGCCATTGAAGTCGAAGTGCGCGATACCGATCTGTGCGCGCGCCTTGAAGGCGAAGAATTTGCGGTTCTCGCGGTACAGATGAAAGTGCCGGGGTTGGTTAATCTGGCCGAACGGATTCGCAAGCGGGTGCTCAAAGTACGCCCTCATGCGCCTGGCGGCGAACGCGTTCGTATGTCCGTCAGCTGTGGTGTTGGGGTCTTTGATCCCAAGCAAGACGACCTGAGAAGCCTCCTGGGTCGCACCAACCGCTACCTCGCAGAAGCCAAGCGTAGCGGCCGCAATCAGGTCGTTTCAGGCGACTGACCCTCAAGTTATCTATAATATCTTGTAGAAAAATTATATAAGTTATTGTTTTCTAGCAATAATCTGTATTTCTACAAGGGCGCCCGGTACCGCTAGTTCGGTGCAGCCGATAGCGGTCCAGGCCGGATAGGGCGCTTTAACAAATTCATCCTTCACGCTCATGAAGGTGCCCATGTGCGCCTGCAAACCCACGTGGAAGCTGGTGATATCGGTAACGTCTGCAAAGTCTGCGCCGGCTTCGGCAAGTACCGCCTGGACGCCCTCGAAGGCCTGACGAAACTGGGTGGCGGGGTCTGCGTCTGCCTTGCCTTTCGCATCGGTACCAATCACCCCGGATAATCGCAGGTTATCGCCATCGCGAACTGCGGGTGCAAAGTGGAAGTTATCGTAACTGCGCTGACCGGACGCCGGAATGATGCGGGTATTACCGCGATCGCTTGGTTCGCTCATAGAGGTTGCTCCTGAGTTGGAGGTGTTGGGGCGCTCAATGTCCCCAGGGTTAGTTCTGCTTTCAGCTTAAACCGGCCCTCACGCTGGGCCAAGTTCGTTTATGATCTTGGGTCAAAGCAGCCTGTGCAAACCCACTTATACAACCTGCTAATACAAAGGCGTTTTAGACTCTGGGGAGAGACCATGGATTTTGATATTTCACCGAAGCTTGCGGCCTATCTGCAAGAACTCGACGACTTCATTGAGCGCGAAATAAAGCCGCTGGAAAACAGCGACGACAACATTCGGTTCTTTGATCATCGGCGCGAAGATTCGCGCACCGATTGGGAGCGCGGCGGGCTACCCAATGAAGAGTGGGAAGCGCTGATGCACAAAGCCAAACGGCTTGCCGACAAGGCTGGGCACTATCGCTATCCGATGCCGCGGGAATACGGCGGTCAGGAAGGTGGCAACCTGGATATGGCTGTTATTCGCGAGCACTTGGCGGTTAAGGGATTGGGGTTGCACAACGATCTGCAAACCGAGCACTCGATCGTGGGCAATAACGTAGGGCTTCTGCTCATGATTGCGCACGGTAGCGACGAACAGAAGAAAGAGTGGATCGATGATTTGGCTGAAGGACGCCGCGGATTCACCTTTGGCATTACGGAGCCTGATCATGGCTCGGATGCAACGCACATGGAAACCACAGCCGTTCGCGATGGCGATGAGTGGATCTTGAATGGTGGCAAGTCGTGGAACACGGGTATACACAAAGCCAAATACTCATTGGTGTTTGCTCGAACTTCAGGCGGCGCCGGTGATGGCGACGGCATCACCGCGTTTCTGACGCCTACAGACTCTGAGGGCTTTAAAGTTGAGGAGATGATGTGGACCTTCAACATGCCCACTGACCATGGTCGGTATTCGCTGAGCGATGTGCGGGTGCCGCACGGCTCGATTTTTGGTGGCGAAGGTAAAGGTCTGGGTGTGGTGCAGATGTTCTTCAACGAAAACCGCATTCGCCAGGCTGCCTCGAGCCTCGGTGCGGCGCAGTTCTGCGTTAGTGAAACCATCGAATTTGCTGGCAAGCGGGCACCGTTTGGCAAACCGCTGTCTACTAATCAGGGTGTGCAGTTCCCGCTGGTTGAGTTGCAAACCCAATGCGAAATGCTGCGCGCGCTTATCCACAAAACGGCCTGGCAGATGGACAAGGACGGGCCGTTCTCGGTTTCCGACAAAGTGTCTATGTGTAACTACTGGGCGAATCGCCTGTGCTGTGACGCGGCAGACCGTGCAATGCAGATTCATGGCGGTATGGGCTACAGTCGGCACAAGCCGTTTGAACATATCTATCGTCACCATAGACGCTATCGCATCACCGAGGGCGCTGAAGAAATTCAGATGCGCCGCGTTGCGGGCTATCTCTTTGGTTACATGAAACAGCGCGCACCCAAGGGGGTTAGCGAGTCTTGAGTGCAACGCCTGAGCATGAGTTAGCGCAGCCTTTGGCGCGGGTGCTTGGGTCTAGCGTTGCAGGCTTCAAGGCACTCAAAGAGGTAGAGCGGTTGTCGGGTGGCGCCAGCCAGGAGACCTATCGCCTGACACTAGAGACCGACGCCGGCAAGCTGCTCCTGGCCATGCGGCGAGCGCCCGGAGGCGGGCTCGAGCAAGAGCGGCCCGAAAACTATCCTGGGCTCGCGGTCGAGGCCAAACTGATGCAGGCCGCAGCCTCCGTTGGCGTTCCAGAGCCCGAGATTGTGCATGTCCTGCAACCTGAGGACGGCATTGGCGAAGGCTTCATCATGCAATGGCTCGACGGTGAGGCGCTGGGTGCCCGGATAGCCCGGGCACCGGCTTATGAAGGTTTACGTGCGCATCTCGCCTATGATTGCGGACGAATGTTGGCGCAAATACACGCGATAGATCTAGACGCCACAGGCTTGCGTAATGACCTGCAGGTCACGAGCCCCGCAGAGTTTGTAGAGCAAACCTGGGAGCGCTACAGAGCGTTTCCATCCCCCCAGCCTATGATTGATTACACCGCGCGCTGGTTGCTCGAACATTTGCCTGATAGCCCAGCGCATGCGCTGGTGCACAACGACTTCCGCAACGGCAATGTCATGGTTGACGAGCAGGGGGTTGTGGCCGTGCTCGATTGGGAAATTGCCCACATTGGTGATCCGATGCGCGATCTTGGCTGGATCTGCACCAACTCCTGGCGCTTTGGTGTGGCTGAACTGCCCGTTGGAGGCTTTGGTACGCGCGAAGATTTGTTTCGCGGCTATGCAGAGCAAAGCGGTGTGGCGGTTGATGCGGACCGGGTGAAGTTCTGGGAAGTGTTTGGTTCGTTCTGGTGGGCGGTTGGCTGTCTCGGTATGGCCGAGCACTACCGTAACGGCCCGGATCAGACCGTCGAACGCCCCGGGATTGGCCGGCGTAGCTCTGAATGCCAGGTGGATTGCGCGAACCTGGTTATTCCTGGTGCGCTAAAGTTGATTGATGATTCTCTGCTCACGCCTGTAGTTAAGCCGGGGCCGAAAGAGGGCGAGGGATATCAGATGCCGCAGCTTGATGAGCTGTTACTTAGCGTACGAGATTTTCTGCGTACTGATGTCATGGCCGAGACCACCGGTCGCACCCAGTTTCTAGCGCGGGTAGCCGCAAACTCTCTGGACATTGTTGACCGGGAAGTGCGGGTAGGTGCGCGTTTGGAAGCGCAGGAAATTGCCGAACTCAAAGCGCTCGGCTTTCAGGCGGCGGCAGAAGATACGCTTGCGTCACTGCGCTGGCAGTTGGTGAACGCCTTGCGCGATGGCACCCAGACACTGGACAACGACGGGCTCAAATCTTATCTGCGCAACAGTACCGCAAATCAACTTGCTATCGATCAACCCAAATACTCGGGCCTGAAAGTGGCGTTAGCAGATTGAGCCCAGAAAAGAATACAAAACAAACACGGGACAGATAATGAACCTTCAGGCCCTGACCGCACTCGTCGACGACTCTAGTATCGATACTGTTTTGGTCTGTATGCCCGATATGCAGGGGCGATTGGTCGGCAAGCGTTTTCATGCCCGATTCTTTATTGACAGCGGTGGTGTCACCCACGCTTGCGACTATTTGCTGGCTAATGACATCACTATGGAGCCGGTGCCGGGCTACCAGGCCACCAGTTGGGATAGCGGCTATGGCGACTTCGAGCTGCGTCCAGACTATGACACATTGCGCATCGTGCCCTGGCTGCCAGCGACAGCGATTGTGTTATGTGATGTGGTGGATCACCACGGCAAACCGGTTCCGCACAGTCCACGCGCGGTGCTTAAGCAGGCGCTCTCTCGATTGGCGGAACATAAGTTGTCGGCCAAGTGCGCATCGGAGCTAGAGTTTTATCTGTTCGACGAACCGCACGCGGCGATCGCGGCGCGGGATTACCGCGCGCCGCAGCTGGCGGGCCACTACATTGAGGACTACCACATATTGCAAACCAGCCGCGAAGAACCGCTTATGCGCGCCATTCGAAATGGTTTGCAGGCGGCGGGCATAGCGGTTGAGAACACAAAGGGCGAGTGGGGGCCAGGCCAGGCGGAAATAAACGTGGTCTATGACACTGCGCTTGCGATGGCTGATAAACATGTACTGCTTAAGAACGCGATCAAGGAAATGGCGGCCGAACAAAACAAAGCGGTCACCTTTATGGCTAAGTGGCGGGACGATCTGGCGGGCAACTCTTGTCACATTCATCTGTCATTGTGGGATGCGTTGGGCGAGACAAACTGCAGTTTCGCGCCCGACCAGCCGCACAGCCTAACGGTGCAGATGCAGCAGTTTATTGCAGGACTATTGCGCCATGCGCAAGAGCTTTGTTATCTACTGGCGCCAAACATAAACTCCTACAAACGCTTTCAGGCGGGCACCTTTGCGCCCACCACCTGCGCCTGGAGTATGGACAACCGGACGGCCGGTTTTCGTCTGGTAGGGCTGGGCACACCCGCTGTTCGTATCGAATGTCGGGTAGGCGGTGCCGATCTGAATCCCTATCTCGCCTATGCCGGACTAATTGCGGCGGGGCTTGCTGGCATTCGCGACGAACTGGTTTTACCTGAGCCGGTACGGGGCGACGCTTACGCCTCTAACGACCTGCCGGTATTGCCCGCGACGTTGCGCGAGGCGGTGGCGGTTTTTTCTGCCTCAACAATGCTTCGCGAAGCATTGGGCGACGCCGTGGTGGATCATTACGTGCACGCTGGAGAGTGGGAGCAGGCCCAACATGACGCGCAGGTGACCGACTGGGAGTTAAGGCGCGGGCTGGAACAGTATTAGATCTATTGCGGGCCATCCGCAGCCAGCACAACCACCTCTACATCGACGAATTGCCCAACCCACTCGGTGTCTGTCCATTCTTTGGTGCCAAGATTGAGTGCCAGCCGATCCAGTTGTGCCGTGCCTTCAAGTTTGCGTTGGCTGCCTGTACTTGCAACCGTAAAGCTAAATTCAATGGGGTAATTTACGCCGCGGATCTCGAGCTGCGCCTGGCTTAGGAAAGTGCCGTCGGGACGCTGTTCAAAGCTATCGGTCGTGAAGGTCACCTGAGCGAAGTTGGGTGAATCGAACCAGTCGCTGCCTTGCAGGGTGGAGTCGCGTTCGCTGTCCTGGGTTGCAACGCTTGTGGCATCGATAAGCACCCGTGCACTGCTTTGCTCGAGCATATTGGGATCGAAACGAATCTGCGCGCTAAAGTTTTGCCACGTCCCGGAAAATTCGGCGCCGGCCTGAACGGCGGTGAATTTTATGTGGCTCTGTGCCTTGTCTAGCTGCCACAGTGGTGGCGCGATTGGAGGAGCGATGGCGGGCGCGATGGAAGGTGAGGCTACTATTTCCGGGTCTGACGTAATTGGTGCTGAATCTGATATCGAAGCTGGCGTCGCATTTGTTATCGGTGTTTGTGCCTGCTGGGGTTCGGGAGTGGCAGATCCGGTGGGCTCCGCCGCTGTGGCGACGCCGCCTGGCCAGGTAGCCCAGACGCCGGCCGCAATAGAGGCCGCAAAGAGTGCGACAGACGCAGTGCTCGCCATGCGCCCCATCACGCCACTTTTATCAATCAACCAGTGTTTGAAGGCGGCGGCGATGTGGATCAGTGCCAGCACGAACAGGACTTTAGCGCCCAGGTGGTGCGCACTGCGCAGCCATTCTTTTGCACCTTCGTTTGGCCCGATTAGATCTGGCAGGGTCAGCACACCAAACCAGCTCACGCTGTAGGCTGACGCAGAGGACATTAGCCAACCCGAGATGGGCAAGAAAAACAGCAGACTGTACAAGGCGATATGCGCGACTTTAGAGATTTGGGCAAGTACTGGGTTAGCTTGTTGGTAGGTTTCTGGTAATTCGGGGGGTTGATTTAACGCCCGCCAGATCACCCGCACGAGAGCAAGCGCAAGCACAGTGATGCCTACCGACTTGTGTTGCGCGAGGCTTGCCAGTTGCAACGACAGCTTTCCTGCCTCCGCGGCTTCTTCCGCGCGCTCGCCCAGGAGGTATTGCAACACAATGCCGGCGGCCACCAGCCAGTGCAGCCAGCGGGCCGGAGTGGAATAGCCTGTCGCTTTGGTATGTGGCATGCGGGTCGTTCTGCTTTCCTTGGTACAGGCGCGCTAACCTAACATGCTAAAATCTCCTCAGCCCAGTGTTTGAATCATAGTCCCCGGAGTATCCAGATCATGCCTAATTTCCTGCATAAGAGTTTGTCCAAGACTATGCCCAAGACTATTCAAGAAGCAGCTTCTTTGAATCGCGCTGGGGTGCTTGCACCTGTTGCCGTGTTTGCGCTGATCTTGGCCGGCTGTGTGAGCCCAGAACCCACCGCAAAGTCGGTGGCAAAGGTTTCTGAGAAACTCGAGAGTTTTGAGGCGCTAGAGTTTGCGGCGCGCAATCTCGTCATCGATACGCACATAGACGTGCCCTTTCGCCTCGAAAAAGAAATGGAAGATGTCTCCGTTGCGGCGGGTGGTGACTTCGATTTCCCTCGAGCACGGCGCGGTGGGTTAAACGGGGCGTTTATGTCGATCTACATTCCCGCCACCGTAGATGCGGAAGGCGGTGCCGCGGCACTTGCCGACAAACTCATCGATGGCGTCGAGGCTATGGCCCGTGATCATCCCAACAAATTTGCGCTGGCGCATTGCGCTGCTGACGTATCCAAGGCGGCGAACACTGGACGAATTGCTCTGCCGTTGGGTATGGAGAACGGCGGACCAATTGCAGGCAGCTTCGATGAACTCAAACGTTACCGTGATCGCGGCGTTCGCTACATTACACTCGCGCATTCCAAGTCGAACCACATTTCAGATTCGTCCTATGACACCAACGAACGCTGGCAGGGTCTTTCAGATTTTGGCAAGTCGCTCATTGGCGAGATGAATAACGTAGGCATCATGGTCGATATTTCGCACCTCTCCGATAAAGCAGCCTGGCAGGTGCTCGAGCTTACAAAAACGCCGGTAATTGCCTCGCATTCGTCGATGCGTCATTTCACTCCTGGCTTTCATCGCAACATGAGTGACGAGATGGTGAAAGCGCTGGGAGAAAACGGTGGGGTAATCCAGATCAATTTCGGCAGCTCATTTCTTACGGCCTCAGCGCGTAAGTGGAGCGATAAGTTTTCGGCGGATTCCAAGGCCTATGCCGAGGCGCAGAAACTTCAGAGTGGTGACGAAAAGCTACGGGCCTTTGGCGAGCAGTACCGGGCATCTCTGCCTTTTCCCTATGCCACCACCAAGCAGGTATTGGATCACATCGACCGGGCGGTTGAGGTTGCGGGAATTGACCACGTAGGAATTGGTTCTGATTTCGACGGCGTTGGCGACTCGCTGCCACTCGGGCTAAAAGATGTCAGTAGCTACCCCCAGTTGATTATTGGCCTGTCGCGACGCGGTTATAGCAAAACAGATATCGGTAAAATTCTCGCCGGTAATGTATTGCGGGTTTGGCGCGAAGTTGAAATCTATGCTGAAGCACAGGGTCAGCCGGTAACCTGTTCGCTCTAGTGAGTTGATCAGTCGAGCGCCGCCTTAATGCGTTCGGCGTGTTCGGCAAGCACTGCGCCGTCCTCCATATCGCGCGCGTGGATGCCGAAGTCTGCTCCACCGCTGCGCGGAATGATATGAAAGTGCAAATGGAAGACGGTTTGACCGGCTGCCGCTCCATTCAACTGGGCGATCATTACGCCCTCTGCAGAGAACGCGGTTTTTACGGCTGCCGCCACCCGTTGGGTGGTTGCGATGGTTTGCATGAGGGCGTCTGTCGGCACATCAAACAGATTCTCCGCGGGGGCGGTGGGAATCACCAGCGTATGACCGGGCGCCTGGGGCATTAGATCCATGAATGCGAGGCTATGCTCGTCGCGATAGACGCTGTAGGCGGGCAGCTCTCCGGCCAGAATCTTGGCGAATACGTTATCTGGTTGGTAGCTCATGGCTGCCGTGTCCTCTGTTGTTTTGGTATATCCGGTAGTTGGCGATTGTGGCAGCGCGACCCCCATTGCGTCACCCCCTCTCGTTACCGACAATGTATGGTTGAAATGAGCGATACAAAGCAGCGGGGTAACTGATGAGCGGCAAGAATGATGAGACCAGCACTGAAGGCTTTAAGGTCGATCTGGCGGGTAAGGTGGCTCTTGTTACCGGCGGCAGTCGAGGTATGGGCAAATGCATGAGTGAAGCCTTCGCGGCCTGCGGCGCTGACGTTATCGTTGCGAGCCGCAAAGCGGAGCCTTGCGAGGCACTGGCCGCTGAGCTCAACACCCGGTTTGGCACCCGTAATCTGGGCGTAGGTGCGCATGTGGGTAACTGGGACGAATGCGATGCGCTTATAAAGACAGTGATTGACACCTACGGCCGCATCGACATTTTGGTTAACAACGCGGGTATGTCGCCACTGTACGACAAGCTTAGCGATGTCACCGAAGCCCTTTACGACAAGGTGCACCAGGTGAATGCGCGTGGACCTTTTCGATTGACGGCGCTCGCCGGTGAGCACATGGCGGAAAACAATGGCGGCTCCATCATCAATGTATCGAGCGTGGCAGCGGTGAACCCCGCGCCCCACGAGTTGCCTTATGCCGTCGCCAAGGCGGGTCTCAACGCCATGACGTTGAGCTTTGCCCAGGCCTTTGGGCCAAAGGTGCGAGTGAACTGCATCATGCCGGGACCCTTTCTTACCGATATCGCCAAAGCCTGGGATCTTGAGGCCTTCAATGCGCGGGCTGAAGAGACCATCGCTTTGGGCCGAGGCGGGCAGCCGGAAGAAATTGTGGGTGCCGCACTTTATCTGGCTTCAGACCTCGCGAGCTACACCACAGGCGCTATCCTTAAAATAGATGGCGGCGCGGTTATGCCTCCGGCCTAAGGGTCCAATTACAGGAATAAGTTGATGGAACTGGAGTTTTTTGGAGCGGCGGGAGAAGTTACGGGCTCCTGTCATATCCTACGGGTTGGCAAGTCTCGAGTGTTGCTCGATTGCGGCATGATTCAAGGCGGACGCCGTTCTGAAGAACGCAATGCAGAGCCTTTCCCTTTCTCTGCCGGCAAGATCGACGCTGTGGTGTTGAGCCATGCTCATCTGGATCATTCAGGTCGATTGCCGCTGTTGGTGAAGCGTGGATTCACCGGTGAGGTGCATACCCACAATGCCAGTAAAGATCTGGCGGGCGTGTTGTTGCGCGATGCTGCCTACCTGCAAGGTAGCATCACGCGTCGCGCAAACAAGCGTCGTGAGCGAAAGAAGCTGCCGCTTTTGGATGTGCTCTACGAAGCAGAAGATGCAAAGGCCACGCTTAGTTCATTGGTTGGCCACCGCTATCTCGAATGGTTTGATGTCGCCCCCGGTGTGCGCGTCCGGTTTCATGATGCGGGGCACATCATGGGTTCTGCGGTTGTAGAAGCTGAGGTAACGGAGTCGGGTGTTACCAAGACCGTAGTGTTTAGCGGTGATCTTGGACAGTTCGATACACCCATACTTAACGATCCGTCGTTTTTACCACGCGCAGATATTGTGTTGATGGAAAGTACCTACGGCGGCCGCGCACATCGTAGCCGGGCCGATACTCTAGTTGAGATAGGCGAGCTGTTGGCCGCTGCACGAGAAGATGGCGGCCACATTTTGATTCCTGCATTTGCTGTTGGGCGATCCCAGGAGTTGTTGTATCACCTGGGCACTCATTTTGATGAGTGGAACGTGGGGGATTGGCAGATCTTTCTCGACAGTCCCATGGCGATTTCTACCACCGAAATATACTGGGACTATCCGCATCTCTACGATGAAGAAGCGACGCAACTAAGCAAGAAGATCAATCCTATGCCGTCGCTGCCTAACCTAAAAATGTCGCGCACAGCCGATGATTCCAAAGCAATCAAAAGCGTCAAAGGTGGGGCGATTGTGTTGGCAGGGAGCGGTATGTGTAACGGCGGTCGCATCTTGCATCACTTCCGCAATCACCTGGCAGATGAACGGACTCGGGTACTCTTTACCGGCTACCAGTCACCCGGATCCCTTGGCCGGCGCATTATAGATGGGGCTAGCGATGTCCGCATACACGGGCGTAGCTACGAGGTGAATGCAAAGGTTGCAACGGTAGGCGGCTTCTCAGCCCACGGCGATTCCGAAGATCTTGCGCGCTGGTATATGGCGATGGACAACACGCCGCCACTGTATTTGGTTCATGGCGACCACAACGCGGGTGAGCTGTTGGCCGAAGAACTTGAAGACAAGGCGGGTGCGCAGGTGACACTTGCCGAGACAGGCATGGTGGTTGATCTAGCGGCCTTGTAATTCTTCCTTAGTGCGTAAGGCCTTAGACCCTTGGCGTCATAATTGGGAAGCGACGAACAAACTGATCGAACAAGTTGGGCAGCTTTGCCAATGCTTCTAGATCGCCTTCAATCGCGAGCTCCTTGTTAGCAAGCAGTGTCGCTGCATCAACAGCACCAAGCATTAGTTCTTTAAATCGCAAGCTGCTAAGGGTTAGCGTGGCGTCAGCCTGATCCGACGATCGGTTTTCCCAACCATGCAACACACAGCGGTTGATCTGCAGAAGATGCGACGAGTTCAAGTCGGTAAACTGCAAGTTCAGCGTGAGCTTGAGGTCTTGTGCACGCTCGCTGTTTAGCCGTACTGCCATCGCCTTGTACAGATCGGCGAGGGGCATGCCCTTAGCCATGCCGGCGCTTACTCGGACCGGTGACCCAACCGGAACCCCCTCGCGGAGCTCAAACGCGCCGCACAGGTAGAAATTGCGCCAGGGTCCGCTTTCAGCCTGATAGCCCAGCTGCTCCAGCGCGTCAGCCAGCAACGCGCGTGCCTCTTCGTGAGTAGGATCGACATTCACGGCATGCTGAAGCACTTCGCATACCCACTGAAACTCATTGTTTTCAAAAGAAATTCTCGATTTTTCGACAACCGCGTCGATACCACCCATAAATCGCACGTAGCCTTCGGCTGCGGCAACAGGGGGCAGTGGATTCAAACTCGTTGGGTTGCCACTAAATTCACCCAGGTAACGCACATACACCGCGCGGCTGTTGTGATTGACGGTGCCGTAGTAGTCGCGGTTGTAAAACTCTTTGCCGAGCGTATCGGGCAGAGTTAATTGTGCGGCGATTTCTTCTTTGGTGTAGCCGTGATTGGCAAGTCTAAGCGTTTGGTCGTGGATGTATTTGTATAAGTCGCGCTGTTTCTCCAGATACTCCCGTGCTTCAGCGCGACCCCAAATCGGCCAGTGGTGAGAAGCGAATTGAACGTTGAGTTTGTCAGCGTAGCGATCGATTGATTCATCGATTTGTGCGGCCCACGCCAATGCGTCGCGTACTTGTGCTCCGCGGGGCGTATAGACGTTGTGCAAATGGTGGCTCGTGATTTCAGACATGCACAGGGCGTTGAACTGCGGGAAGTAAAACACCATCTCTGCCGGAGCTTCTGTGCCCATGGTGAGCTGGAAGTCGATGTCGATGCCGTCGATGCGGCGGGTGTCGCCAGTGCCGGCAATGGTGTCGTTCGGGGCGATAAACCCAGTGCTGCCTAACGCCAGGTTTGCACCTAGCCCGTTACTCACAAAGCCATCAGTGCCCGGCATTAACAAATTGCCGTACATGTAGGTGGCCCGGCGCCCCATAACATTGCCGGCCAACACGTTCTCTGCCAGTGCCTCGCGCGCAAACTCTGGCGGTGCTATTACTGGTACAGCTCCAGACGCGGCGTCTTCCGGTGAGACAACGCCCAGAATACCGCCAAAATGATCAATGTGACTGTGGGTAATGATGACAGCCGCGACTGGCCGCTCGCCCAGGTGTTTGTTGGCAAGCTTGAGTGCCGCGGCAGAGGTTTCGCTAGCCGTAAGCGGGTCGATGATAATCCAGCCGGTTTCTCCCTTTATAAGCGTCATGTTGGCCAGATCGAAGGAGCGTACCTGGTAGATGCCTTCGCACACCTCAAACAAACCCGTGTGCTGGGCGTTTAGCTGGGCCTGACGCCACAATGACGGATTCACGGTGTCTGGCGCCGTCTCGTTCAAAAAGTCGAATTTGGTCAGATCGTAGACAACGCTTTTGTCGCGTTCGCGAACGATCGTGAGCGTGTCGAGCGTGGCGATAAAGCCCTTCTGGGCGTTTTCGAAGCTACGGTTATCGCTATCAAATGGCAGATAGTCACGAACCTGTTGTTGGCGTTGGCGCGTAAACATCGTAGCCGGTTTGCTGCCGCGAAGCTCGACAGATAGAGGGGTGGTAGCACCGGTAGACATGGCTCTCTCTCGCTAGTGTTTTTCTGTAGGTAATACTGGGAACTGTTGCTCGAATTTGCCGGCAGTTTCCCGTTTTTGCACAGGCATTTTACGCACAAGCTCGTGCAGGCATCTGTGTGAGTGTGTGCGCTGGTGCACTGCAACAATGACCAGCTTCCACGCCCTTCGTGTGACGTGATTCTCCCTTTTGAAAGTAACTTTGACAACGCGAATTAGCGCCTTGACTGAATCAAGAACTCGCCATAAAACGCTGTTGAAAGATATTTATTGGCGACAATTGATCGTCGTGAGGAATAAGAATTGATTGACGAACACTTGCAGGAAGACCCGCTCGATCCAGACCCCGATCTAGGGGAAGACGGTCTCGAAGATGCAGTACAAGTGGCCCCCAACAGCGAAGATGACGGCGAAGACCTAGACGACGGCCTGGACGAAGACGCTGAGTTTGATTCTGAGTTGTTTGACGCGGCAGAAGACGAAGAATACATGGACCTTGCCGATCCCATGATTGACAAGGCAGCGCGAGACGGTGACGATTCAGACTTCGATGATGCGGAGTTAGAAGCGGAAGCTCTAGAGGCAGAGGCCTTAGAGGCAGAAGCAGAAGACGCCGAACCTGATGACTCTGAGTTGGCTGACGACATTGAGTTTGATGAGCTTGATGCGTTTATGGATGATGACGCAGGCGGCCCGGACGAGCTGTCCGAGCTCGTTGCTCTTGAGGGACTCGTCGAAGGCGACGATCTGGAAGACGAGCTGAAAGCTCCGCTGACCGCATCGCAACAGGCGCTAGCCGCCCGTCGCGCGATCGAAGAGCGAGCAGAGGCGCGACGTATAGATCGCGATCTGAATTATCTGGACTTCGAACTGGACGACTAGCGAGATCAAATGATCCCACTGCTGCCCCAGGTCAAAGACCTGGTGCTGATAGGGGGAGGCCATGCCCATGTGCATGTGCTTAAAGCCTTCGCGATGCGCCCGGTACACGGCCTGCGCATAACCTTGATTAGCCGCGAAGTAGATACGCCTTATTCGGGCATGCTGCCTGGCCACGTTAACGGCACTTACTCTGAGCCGGACGTACACATCAATTTGTTGCGACTCGCGCGGTTTGCCGGCGTCCGTCTGTTTGTTGCTGAGGTTGCAAGCATAGACCCCGACGCCCGGGTCGTTCGTTTCGGCGACAATCGTGAACTTCGCTATGACTTGCTGTCGATCAATACGGGTGCAGCACCCAATTGCCCCTTTGATTTTCCTCACGTGATCCCGGTGAAACCTATTGGACAGTTCTTGCCAGGTTGGCAGTCGCTGCTTGAACGGCTGTCTACCGGCGCAACCCTTGGCGTTGTCGGTGGCGGAGCGGGTGGTTTTGAAATTGCACTCGCGGCGCAGCGTCAGCTGGGTCCGGGCGTTACGGTGACATTGCTTACGTCTGGAGATCTCTTACCCGAGCATGGGACGCGGGTTCGTGCGCTGGCGAAGGCGGCGTTGCACGAGGCTGGTGTTGAGCTTCAAACGGGGTTTCGTGTGGCTGACATTCAGGCGGACACGGTTGAGTCTGCATCTGGACAGAAACTGCTGGTCGCGGGGGTGCTGTGGGTCACTGGCGTAAGCGCGCCAGGCTGGGTGCAGAATACGGCGCTTGCGCTCGACCCAGACGGTTACATAGAAGTTGATCGCCTGCAGCGCAGCGTCTCTCATCCCGAAGTGTATGCGGCTGGAGATATCGCCGGTATGCGCGACCAGCCTCGACCGAAGTCTGGTGTGTTTGCCGTGCGGCAGGGTCCGGTGCTTGCACGCAATTTACGCGCGGCTGCGCTCGAAAGACCTGAAGATGCGCGTCCGTATCGGGCTCAGTCACGCTTTCTTGCACTGCTCAACTGTGCAGACGACACTGCGATAGCAAGTTATGGGGGGTTTGCCTTTCGGCACAAACTGCTATGGACGCTTAAGGACAAGATTGATAGTGCCTTCATGGACAAGTTCAGCGCATTGCCGCAGATGAGCACCGAGGACAAGCCCGTCGCGGCCGACTATTTGCGCAGCGACGAGCTGGGCGATGGTATGCGCTGCGGTGGTTGCGGCTCGAAGATAAACGCGACGCTGCTAAATCGGGTCTTGAAAAATCTGGCAGTGGTAGATGCTCCCGAGGTTGTGCAGGGCATCGGCGACGACGCGGCTGTATTGAAGCGTCCGGCTGGTGCGTTGGTGCTCACCACCGATGGGTTTCGCTCGATGGTTGACGATACGCGGTTGCTCGGCCGAATAGCGGCTCACCATGCACTGAGTGATATTTACGCGATGGGTGCGCAGCCTTCGTCAGTATTGGTAAATGCCACCGTCCCGCTAATGAGCGAGGCGATGATGGAACAGGAACTGCGCATGTTGCTGGAAGGCGTACAAAGCGTGCTTGGTGATCAACAGATTCCGCTGGTTGGCGGGCACACGGCTGAGGGCGCGGAGCTCGCCGTAAGTCTGACCGTAACTGGTGAGTTAACTGAGCCGGATGCGCTTTCAAAAACCACGGGGCAGGCGGGGGATTTGTTGATACTCACGAAGGGTCTGGGTACGGGCTGCGTTTTAGCGGCTGCGATGCGCGGGGAGTGCAGCACTGACACCTGGCTTGGCTGTTTGGAGGCGCTTGATTCATCGAACCGTGATGCAGCAGCCATTGCCATCAAGTACGAGGCCTCAGCCTGCACAGACGTTACCGGCTTTGGCTTTGCTGGCCATCTGTTTGAAATGCTAGGTGGAGAAACGCGGGAACTTGGCGTGCAGATTAGTCTGAGCGCTATGCCTGTGCTCGATGGCGCGCTTGATGTGCTCAACCAGGGCCTGAAAAGCAGTCTGCATGAGGCCAATGCACGCGCGCTTGAGGCTTTTAAGCTAGCGCCTGCGCTTGTTGATGATGCGCGCTTGCAGTTGCTTGCCGATCCGCAGACCACAGGCGGTCTATTGATTGCCTTGCCGGCGGAGAATGCGGATAGCTGCCTGATGGCACTTAAGAATGCAGGCTATTCGCAGGCCGCGCTGGTGGGCACTCTGGTTGAAGGCGAGTGCAGCGTGGTGGAATAAACTGCCAGGCGCCTAACTTGCTATGCAAAGTACTCATCGATGACCGGTCTGAACCGGTCCATATCCACCAGAAACGAATCGTGCCCCTGAATAGATTCAAGCTCAGCGTAGGTCACGTCGGGCACGCTGGCTTTTAACCCTTGCGCAAGCTCTTGCTGTTGTTGCACGGGGAACAAGAAGTCAGAGACAACTCCAATCACCAAAGCGCGCTGTGCCTTCACCATCGACAGCCCCTTGGCGACAGATCCGCCGTGATCGGCAGCGTCAAACAAATCCATAGCGCGCGAGAGATACAAATAGCAGTTGGCGTCAAACGCGCCAGTAAATTTTTCGGCTTGTGCGGCTAGATAACTTTCGACTTCGAAATCGATGCCAAAGGGATGGCCTGGATCTATCTCGGAGGTGGCGCGTTCGCGGCCAAAGCGTTCAGTCCATTCGGCGGATGACCGGTAAGTGATCATGCCGAGTTTCCGAGCCAGTTGCATGCCGCTGTCTGGGCCTTTGCCGTTTGCGTACTGGCCCTTTTGCCAGGCGTTGTCTTTGCGAATCAGTTCGCGCTGCAGTGACCTCAGCGCAATTGAGAACGGTAAGCTGCGCGCGGCTGAAGAGATAGATACAAAGCCCCGGGCACGGGTGTTGTGCAACATTGCAAACGCAAGCGCGGTCATTCCGCCCATCGATGCCCCCACGACGCTATGCAGTTCTTCAATGCCCAGGTGATCCAACAGCTTCACGCCTGCTCGAGCAATGTCTTCTACGCTGAGCATGGGAAAGGTCAGTCGGTAGGCCTTGCCGGTGGCTGGGTCATTGCTTGCTGGACCGGTGGAGCCAAAGCAACTGCCCAGAGAGTTGATGCACACCACAAAGTAGCGATTGGTATCTATGGGTTTGTCGGGTCCGAGCATATCCTCCCACCAACCGGTGCTTGGATCTTCGGGCGAAGAAGCCGCGTGGGCAGACGGAGACAGCCCTGTGAATATGAGTACGGCGTTGCTTTTGTCTGCGTTTAACTCACCCCACTGCTCGTAGGCAACCGTCGGGGAATCAAGCTTGCCGCGGAGCATGGGGAAAGGCCCCTCAATCTGATGGTAGCGACGGGCTTGCGTTTCTGGGTACTGCGGGGGGCTCACTACGCGCTTTAGCCGCTACTCGATAGGAAAAGTTTCGGCCAATGGCAGGTGCGACACATCGCCCGTGGCGGGTTTCACAATGCCCCAATCGTTAGCGCGACTGCTCTGGATGGGTTCACTCTGAGCGGGATAACTTTCTTCTTTTGCATTTGCGGCCGCAGTGTTTTCGCTTGTGGCGTAACCCCTGTCGTTTGATCGGTAGGTTGTCGCTTGCGCTGAACCGCCTGACTTCTCCCGGGTGTCAGCCCACCGGTTGCCGCTACTGTCGTACCAGGCGTCATAGCCTTTACCGAGCGCTCTTGATACCAGAGCGCGGGCATCTCCCTCGGGCATGATGCTTGACTGCAGGCGAATCCATTTCACCTGGTTGACCCATACCGTGGTTGCGCGAACGTCGACGCCGAAGTCGACACCAATCTGCGCCTTCAACTCAAATTCCCTATTTGTGGTGGTGACGCTCGCGAATACCGCGGAGCCCTCAGCCGCCACGGCACCCAATGGGGCCATTCCAATCAGAGCAGCGAGCAAGATCGGACAAAACCGTGAAAGGGTGAGCTGAATCAAAAGGGTGAGCTTATCCATCAGTGGGTCCCCTGGATGAGACAAAAGTGTGGCAAATAGTGAGGCTAAAGTAGATTCCGTTCCTCATGAGCGCTCTGGCTATAGAATTTACACAAATTGATAGCTGTTATCCTTACTTTTTGTGTGCGCGCCAGCGATGTGGTGAGGGTTTTCCAATGATTCAGGGTGAATGTAACTGCGGCGCGGTGCAGGCCAGGATTGAGGAAGATCCGGAGGGCTTGCACGTCTGCCACTGCTCCATCTGTCGACGCTATTCCGGCACCAATGGCAACGTGGTTGTCGTGGTGGAGAACGCAAGTTTTAGCTGGCTCAGCGGCGAGGATTCGATCAGCCGTTGGACCAAGCCTGGTCACGATTGGCATATCTGGTTCTGCAAACGCTGTGGTTCGCAGGTCCCTGGAGAGAATGACGATTCGACGATGTTTATGCCGGCGGGATTTATCTCTTCAGGGGGTGAGGGACTGAAGGTGATCCATCACATTTGGGTAGACTCGAAAGCTAACTGGGATGAGATTGGGGATGCAGGAGTTTTGCATCCGGAGGAGTTTGGTAGTGGTGGGACTTAGTTAGTTCATGAGCAACTGCGGCGAGTTAACCCAGATAGGAGACGATGCTGATGCAGATTAAGCCTATAACCGGGTCGTTTGCAGCGGACATCACGGGGTTGAACGTTGCGACGCTCTCCGATAGTGCTTTTCAGGAGTTGTATGCTGCCTGGCTTGAGTTTGGTGTTGTGCGTTTGCGAGATCAGCCCCTGACAGAAGGCCAGCTTCAGGACTTTAGTGCGCGTTTTGGGCCTTTGGAAGAAGCACCGTTCGGCAGGATGACGGAAGCGCAAAGAGCCAAAATCAAGAATCGGTACGTTACCCAACTCTCAAACATTCGCGTAGATGGAAAACCTATTGGCGGCCTGGGAAACTCCGAGGCAAGTTGGCATTCCGATATGACCTATGTCGAGAATCCGCCACCGGCGAGCATACTGTTGGGAATAGAGATTCCGGAACAGGGCGGTGATACCCACTTTGCGGACCAGAGTGCGGCGCTCGATGCCTTACCACAGGCGCTCAAATCTCGAATCGCAAAGCTGCGCATTAAGCACAACGCCGCGCACACCAGTATCGGCAAGCTGCGTCCGGGATTTGATGCCTTCGATGATCCGAGAGCAGCGCCGGGTGCGATTCATCCGGTGATTCTTACGCACAACGAAACAGGACGTCAGGCGCTCTATCTTGGGCGTAGGGAATGGGCCTATGTGCCCGGCTTAAGTCTTAGCGATAGTGAGGTGTTGCTCGACGAACTATGGGCCTACGCTGCATTGCCTGAAAATGTCTGGCGTCAAACCTGGCGGCCGGATGATCTGATTATTTGGGATAACCGCCGGGTGTTGCATCGCAGAGACGAGTTCGACAACGCGGCGCGCCGACTTATGAAACGCTGTCAGGTTTTGAGTTCCACCTGAGGGTTTAACTAAAGAATGGAGACTCAAAACCAACGAACTGTTGATTTGCGCACTCTCGTTGCTTACGGGAGTCTTGGTTTCCCCATAGCCATACTTGGTTATCCCATGACCTTGTTCCTGCATCCGTATTACGCGGGCGAGTTGGGATTGGGGTTAGCTGCTATCAGCACGGTTCTTTTGTTATCTAGGCTCACCGACTTTATAACCGACCCGCTCATGGGCTGGATATCTGATCGCACCCATACAAGATTTGGCCGCCGGCGACCGTTTTTGGTTATTGGACTGCCGGTGATGATGCTGGGTATTTACAAGCTCTTTCTGCCGGAGCCACCGGTTGATATCTGGTACATGTTGATCTGGAACATGGTGGTTTACCTGGGTTGGACCATCATGGTTCTACCCTATGGCGCCTGGGGCGCTGAGCTATCGGATAACTACATGGATCGTGCGCGGATCACCGCGGTTCGCCAGGTCTGGACTATTGCGGGTTTGTTCGGTGCTTCCATTGTTATCTGGTTTTTTCAGGAAGTACTTGAATCGCCTGGGTCTGGTGAAGTGCTTGCCGGTATCGGCATGACACTGCTCTTTGTGTTTCCAATTGTTGTTGCGGTTGTTCTTTGGCTCGTGCCAGAGCGCGAAGTTGAGGTGGCGCCCAAACAACAAAAGTGGTGGAAAGAGCTGAGTAGCATGATGAAGGTTGGACCCTTCCGGAGAATGGTCTATGTGGCGTTAGCCATCGTGATAGGCGAGGCGTCTCGACACGCGGTGGTTGTGTTCTTCATGGACGATGTATTGCAGGCCGGCGATCGAATTGGCCGCACCTTTATTTTTTATTACCTGATGGGGGTGGCCGCCATACCCTTTTGGCAATGGCTTGCGAAGAAATACGGCAAGCATCGGTCGCTGGCCATCGCTATGACCTGGTCTGCATTGATGGTACTGGCGACTGCGTTTCTGGGTGCCGGCGACTACAGCACCTTTCTTGTGTTCTTTGTTCTAAAGGGCGCAAGCTTTGGCGCATTTGCCTATCTGCCATTAGCCATCATTGCGGATGTGGTAGATGTGGATACTGCAGTTACTCGACAGAAGCGAGCGGGCATCTTCTTTGCCGTGTTTGGTGCCGTTGATAAAATTGGTATCGCGATTGGCTTGTTCATCGCGTTGCAGATCTTAAACCTGACAGGCTATGACCCGAGCCAGGAAGTAAATGAGGCGGGCTTATGGATGATCCGACTGGAATACGCGGTGATTCCGACCTTCTTTTTTGTGTTGGCATCCTTTCTTGTATGGAACTACCCGGTCACCAGTACAAGACATGCAAATCTGATTAAGGCTCTGGAGAGGCGCCAGTTGCGAGAAGCAAGCGCCCTATAGCTCTAGAATGGCCTTCGCTACGATGTTGCGCTGAACCTCCGAGGAACCGCCGGCAATGGAGCGCATTCGGTTGTTCAGAAAGCTGGGAGTCGCGGTGAGATACACATCAGATCCAATAGCATCTGCGCCGCCAACTTCCAGAGCGCCGGGCTGGTAGGGCATGCCGTAGTAGCCTGCGACTTCAACACAAAGTTCATCAGCGTCTTGCAGTGTTTCCGAGCTGACGGCGTTGAGTACAGAAGAGACACTCCCTGGGGTTTCGCCTGCCGCTAGTTGATTGAGTACGCGCTGCTCTGAGGCTTCCATGGCCTCACATCTTATCTGCAGCGAATGGTACTTGGCCTTAAAGCTCTCGTTTGCCGTAAGCGGAAGACCGTGCTCATTAGACTGTTCTGCCATCTCGGTGAGCCGACGCAGGATGCGCCGCAGCTCAATTGATGACATTGAGAAACGTTCGAACTGCAGCAAGTATTTGGCCACAGACCAGCCGTCATTTTCGGCGCCAACTCGATTTACTTTCGGAACGCGGACATTGTCGAAAAAGACTTGATTGAGTTCGTGGCTGCCTTCGAGATTGATAATGGGTTTGACGGTTATTCCGGGGCTTGCCATGTCTAGGAGCAGAAACGAAATACCTTGCTGAACTCTGCCTTCCGAAGAGGTTCGAACCAACGCAAACATCATGTTCGCGTGTTGCGCAAAGCTGGTCCAGATTTTGGTGCCGTTAACAACGTAGTCGTCGCCGTCTGATACAGCCGCAGTTTTTAGCGAAGCCAGATCTGAGCCTGCGCCTGGCTCTGAATAGCCCTGACACCAGATGTCTTCGCCTGAGAGTATTCTTGGCAGGTAGTGGGCTTTTTGTTCTTCGGTGCCGTAGCCGATCAACATCGGGCCACACATCTTTAGGCCCATCGGCGAGATACCTGGCACGTCGAAGTGAGCACATTCCTGCGCAAAAATGTAGCGCTGCTCGAGCGTCCAGTTGGTGCCACCGTACTCTTCTGGCCAATCAGGAACCAGCCAACCTTTTTTGTAGAGCACCTGTTGCCAGGCAGCGGCTGACTTTGGTTCTTGCCAGATGCTGGTTTTCTTGCGCCCGGCTTCGTGCAGTTCGTCTGTAACCGAGTCGTCCAAAAAGGCACGAACTTCTTCTCGAAAGGCCTGGTCTGTGTTGCTTTCTGTCATGGTCTCTTTAGTAGCCGAGAGTTTTCAGCCGAGCAGCTTTTACTCATTATAATGGTTGGCATTAGTTTGACGTACATGTACAACTACAATCAATCAAATCAGAGCAGAACCTATGGAAGTTATTAACAAGGTTGTACCCAGCACAGAGCAGATGAAGGGATTTATGGAGCCCGGCCATGATGGCCCGATTTATATGCTGAATCTCTTGAAATTTAAAGAAAAGGCCGAGTATGAAGATGGTCGGCAATCTGAGCTGACCGGCGCCGAGGCGTATGCGATTTAC
This sequence comes from uncultured Pseudomonadales bacterium, assembly GCA_964519335.1. Lineage (GTDB taxonomy): Bacteria > Pseudomonadota > Gammaproteobacteria > Pseudomonadales > Azotimanducaceae > JALZVT01. The sequence continues at coordinate 6,045 of CAZFIA010000011.1, read as the reverse complement.
GGTACTGAAGTAGTTGGGCATCTCGCGAAGGTGGGGGGTAAACCCATGTTCTCTGCCAACGTTGAGCGTCTCATGCTTGGCGAGGTAGAAGAGCTGTGGGACACCGCAGCCATCGCGATGTATCCCTCCCGCAAGGCCATGATGGAAATGATAAGTTCGCCGGATTATCAGGTGTCGTCTGCACACAGAACCGCAGGACTAGCAGGCCAGCTCAACATCGAACTGGTTGAACCCGTTGGTGCGTGGATGATGCAACAACAGGACTGAGACTACATGCCGTTCCGCCGGCGTATAACTCATGTCCAACACATAGATACGTAATTCTTAAGTCGGACCCTTAGCTTCGAGATAAAGGCAAGCTAATCTGACTATTCTCGATGCAATGCTTGACACTTTTTACGTATCTGCTACAAACGGAGCTATCTAACGCGCAAAGCTCGCAGAAATGTGAGGTTTGAGCTTTTCGTTAGATTGTTCTACGCAGTACGCAAGCAGAACACAGTAATCAGACCATAGAGAGACCCACGACCACGATTAGATAGAACACTTAAAGCCAGAAGATACACAGGGAGAGAGCCGTTGAGATTATCAATTACGCCAGTATTGCTGTGCGGGTTAGCATTTGCCTGCACAGGGACCATCTTTTCTACCGCCCATGCCGCGGATTCCGATGAAGTCATCGAAGAAATCGTAGTAACAGGGTCATACCTGAGACGTTCTACCGAAGATTCTCCTTCCCCACTATCTATAGTCACCTCGGCTGAAATCGATGACCAGGGTATTGCCGATGTCGCTGAGTTAGTCGCCAATTTGCCCTGGCAGTCTGGCGGACAAACTCGCGCCGCCACCTTTGGCGGTGGTGGTAACGACGGTAGAAATACCATAAACCTGCGCAACCTGGGCAACAGCTCCACGCTGCCATTGATCAACGGCAAACGTCAGGCCGTATCGTTCTTCAACGCCCGCGGTAATGCATCAGTTAACATTAATGCATTGGTTCCTAGCATTGCCATCCAGCGGGTTGAGGTCGTTAAAGACGGCGCCTCTTCACTCTACGGCTCAGATGCCATCGCCGGCGTGGTCAACTTCATAACGGACAACGATTTCGAAGGCTTCGACCTAAATTACCAGTTCACTACAGATGACGAGACCGGTCTCGGCGATACCAACAAGGTCGAAGCCAAGTTTGGTTTTCAAGGCGAACGGGGCGGCATGATGGTCGCTGCATCTATTATAAATCGAGATGAGATCACAGTAGGCGATCGCTTCGATCGATTCGGTGGTTCCACCGTATCAGGCACAGGTCAGCCCGGTTCTTTTACGCCCCTTTCTCCAACCATTACGTTTGCGGCAAACAGTCCAAACGCAGGCCAAACCGTGCCGGTTAACGTGGTTAACTTCCCGCGCTTCGCAGACGGCAGCAGCTTCGGCCGCGCGGATCCTAATTGTGAGGTCGCGGCGATAGCCGATGGGGAAGGCGGTACTTTGGGGCCTACAGGCGCCGGTGTTGCCCCCGATAACTTCTTCTGCCAATACGATTTCGGATCGTTTTTTGCTATCCAGGCTGAAGAGTCTATCCGCACCTTTTTCATAAACGGCCACTACGATTTAACTGAACGCGCGGAGGTTTACTTTGAGTTTGCCAATACCGGCTCTGAATTTGATCGCGCCAATTCTCTAAACCCTAACGCGCCCACATTAACCATCCCGACAACCAGTTTCGGTTTGATTGATGATGCAGATCGGCGAGGTATCTTGCCGATTCCGTTGGCCAACGCCACTCGTCTCATCGGCCAAACGGTCGATGATCCTACTCGGCCGATTGAAACCTTCACCGACACCAGCAGAAATGATCAACGACTTGTTGTCGGCACCATTTGGGACTTCAATCTCGGAGACAAAGAATGGCGGGCTGACGCCTCTTTTACCGCGACCGAACACGACACCGCATCCTCGCAGGTACAAGACACCTTATCCTCACAGTTCGAACTCGCCATCAATGGCCTTGGCGGGCCGGAGTGTGACCCAATCAACGGTACGCCAGGGGAAGGGAACCTGGCATTCGCGGCCTCTGGCGGCAACTTTGACGCCGGTGCCTGTTACTTCTTCAACCCGTTCGGCAGCTCCCGCTTTGCTCGCGATGGTAGCCCCCAAACCGATCTCACCCTTGTTAATCCCGTCGAACTCATCGAGTCTCTGCTCGGTCGGATAACCAGCGATCTTGAGTTTCGACAACGCGTTGCAGAAATTGTGGTATCAGGCGATCTGTTTTCGACAGGATCCGGCAACGCAGGGCTCGCGGTTGGTTTTCAGCGCCGGCGCGACACTGCAGATGTCGTGTTTGATGCAGCATCCAATACCAACAACCTCGACTTCGTTTTCGGCGCCTCCGATTGGGACGGCGCTCTAACCACAACTGCCGTGTTTGCCGAACTAGGCATTCCGATTACAGATCGGTTGGAATTGAATCTCGCCGGCCGATTCGAGGACTTCGACGAAATCAATGAGGAGTCGTTTGATCCCAAGTTGAGCCTTTTGTACCGTCCCGTAGATTCTCTGTCGCTTCGCGGTTCGATTAGCACCGCGTTTCGAGTGCCCTCTCTGCAGCAGTTGTTCGGTACTCTGACCACAGTTGCCAACGAAGCAGACCAGGTGGGCGGCACGGCATTCCGGCCGTCGATTACCAACGGAAACCCCCAGTTGCAACCAGAGGAAGCCACCGTTTTCAACATCGGCTTTTCCTGGCGACCCGAAGGAAACTTCCTTGAGGGCTTCCAGATAGATGCGGATTACTACAACTACGACTACACCGACATCATTACGCGCGAATCGAGCAACACTCTGCTTGGCGCAGACAATGCGGCCATCGAAGCCTTTGCTATAGCGAACGGTTTCACGAACCCGGATGGCTCAGCCAATTTCTCCACCGGTGGACCGGCAGCCGTCGCCGCTGGCGTGGGTAACCGTACCCAGATCGTGCGCAACGAACAGGGTGTATTGCTGCGCTTGCTGCCTGATTTCGTTAACGCATCCAGTGCCGATGTTAGCGGTATTGATCTAACCGCGTCTTACACCTTTAGCAGTTCAATAGGCAACTGGCGCCTGGGCATAGCGGGCGCCTGGGTTAACGAGTACGAGGTGGACACGGGCACAACGGTCATCGACTCAGTTGGTGTCTTTACAGATACCAATCCGGTTGCCCGAACATTGCCAGAATGGAAAATCAACGGCACCGTTAACTGGAGCTATGGCAATCACAGAGCCTTTGCTCTGATCAAGTTTATCAGTGAGCTAGAAGCAGACGCTGTGACCGGCGCCGACGTATTTGCTGCCGCGGGCATAGCAACGGTACAGGGCCCAGAGGCGGCGGCATCGTTCTTGAGCCCCGAGATTCCATCGGTAACCACGGTTGACCTGCAATACACCTACTCCTTCGGAGAGCGCGGTTTCCTGTCGAACGGCGAAATCTCACTGGGCTTGCAGAACATCTTTAACACAGACCCGCCGATAACCCCGTCGATTACGGGCTTCGATCCGACAGTCCATGATCCTAGAGGACGGATCTTTTTCGTGCGGGCAGGCGTAAGTTTGTAACGGCTTAGTCTTCGCAGCTTAAGTGCTAGAGGCAAACCCGGCTTATGCCGGGTTTGCTTTCTCTATTATTGGATGCGCCTAACCCGAATGCTCTGGCCATGCTTTGTGATAAGCATGTAGCCCTGAAAGGTGGCGTTCTTGATCCGCACTGTATCGCCCTTGTTCAGACCGACAGGGCGACTGGAACTTTGCATCCAGATTTGTCCGTTACTAAACGCATACACCGGACGTTGCTTGTCTCGAACGCGCACCGAGGTTACCTCTGCTTCAAAATCAACTACTTCGTCGAAGTCAAGATGCCTCCCTTTGTGGTCTTTGGGGGCGGTTGAGTTGCCGCAGGTGTTGGATCGCTTTGTGGCGGAGC
>CAZFIA010000011.1:0-1987 GCA_964519335.1 uncultured Pseudomonadales bacterium | reverse complement strand
GTCTTCAATGTCCGAGCAGTTCTGTGCCGATACCGGTGAACTACTTGCGCCTAATGCGGCCACCGCAAGCACCGCTGGAATCACCATGTTTTTCATAAGTTCTCCTTCAAAGCCTCCGCTTGATGTTGCCAATAGTACCGAATGGAAACTCTTTCGCCGCTCGTGATCGCGCTTTTATTTGCAGATTAGCTAATTAGCTAATATTATGGTTCTATGAGTGCTGACAAAATATTTGAAGCTCTGGCATCAGGCCCTCGGCGGCAGATTCTCGCCTACCTCTCGGAGACTGAATTGACAACCTCTGAGCTGGCGGAGCGGTTCCAGATGACCCCGCCGTCCATGTCTCGCCATCTGTCAGTGCTGGAGAATGCGGGATTGGTCAGTCGACAACGAACCGGACAGCGGGTGTTCTACCATTTGAACCCCGATAGCCTGGTGAACACGCTCACTGGATACGCGTTCAAGATTTGCCCGATTGCGCGACCCCTGCAGGAAGAGTCGCGTTTGCTCGCGAGTGGTGATGTGGCGGCGGATGAGCCTGGTAGGAGTAAGTAGGCGTCCTGGTGGAGCTAAAACGCAGCTAAAACAGCGCGGCTAAAAGGAGATCGGTTATGTCCAGTGTTTCGTCGGTTGGCAATACGCACAACGATGCCGGTTCGGGTCCGTTCAAGGTTAACTCGTTGCGAATCGATCCCTCAGCCGACCCTATGGCGGGTGAGGTCACCTGGGATCCCTGGCGTTCGCTCTGGAACGCAAGCATGTTCATTGGTGCGATCGTTTTTGCGCCTATGTATTTCTCCTGGGGGGCACTGATCGTAAGTGTCCTGTTGCTAGAGCTCACTATGTGCGCGGGCCATTCAATCGGTTTTCATCGGCGCCTAATTCATCGGACCTTCCAATGCCCAAAATGGCTTGAGTATGTTTTTGTTTGGTTGGGCACTCTTGTTGGTATGCAGGGGCCTTATTGGGTCATTCAGTCGCATGATTTTCGCGACTGGGCGCAACGCCAACCCAATTGCCATCCCTATTTGCGCCATGGTCAGGGCATGTTGAAAGATGCGTTCTGGAGTTTGCACTGCCACTTACGGTTGCATCAACCGCCAGAGTTTTACCCAGGCCCAGGCATTGGTGACGATCGATTTTATCAGTTCCTGCAGCGCACCTGGATGCTGCAGCAACTGCCGGTCGCGCTGGTATTGTTTGCTATTGGCGGTTTGCCCTGGCTGTTATGGGGTGTTTGCGTACGGGTGAGCGTGGGTGTCACCATGCATTGGTTTGTTGGATATATTTGCCATTCTCATGGCCCACAAAGCTGGCACGTAAATCAGGGCGCGATTCAGGCGCACAATGTCCCCTGGGCGGCAATTCCTTCTATGGGGGAAAGCTGGCACAACAATCATCATGCGTTTCCCGCGTCAGCGCGTCATGGCTTGTACCCGGGCCAGATTGATTTGGGCTACAACGTTCTGTTGTTGCTTGAACGTATAGGTTTGGTCTGGAACATTCAAACCCCACAGGTGTTGCCGGTGCGTCGCGGCCTTACCCCGGTGGCTGCCGATGCGACGAGCATATTGCCGGGCAACGCTGGCTAACTGGTTGGTATCTCGGTCAATGAACATCGCGATTGTTGGCTACGGCATTGCGGGCATCACGGCCGCCATACAACTGCGCAAACTGGGCCATACCATTACGCATTTTGAACGCAGCCCAACGTTAAGGGGCGGTGGTGCGGGCATGCTGTTGCATCCACCAGCGCTCGGTATGCTTGCGAGCCTTGGCCTCGCCACTCAAGCACTGGCACTGGGGGCTTGCGTGCGCTCGATTGGCGCGCGTACTACCGAACAAAAAATTTTGATGGAGTTCAGTTACGAAGACTTCGCGGCCAACGAGTGCGGCTTGGGTATTCAACGGCAGTTGTTGCACCAGTTACTGGCGAGCGCTGACACGGGTAGCAACAGCGTAGTCACGGGCTACGAGGCAACAGCGT
>CAZFIA010000010.1:43139-51676 GCA_964519335.1 uncultured Pseudomonadales bacterium | reverse complement strand
CTGCTCCGGACGAAGTCGAGGATTGGTCGTTTGTTAACGATCGCGCAGCGGTACCCCTGTGCCAATTGCAGATCACCACCTGGCGGCCACATTCGATTAACCTCAACTGTATGTCGTCTAATTCCCAGCTATACGTCAGCTGCTCAAACTGTGCAGATAAGACCTGGTCGCAAGATGCGTTAACTCATCCTGAGGCACAAATTCGTGTCGGATCCACTGTTTATCCGGTAGGTTTAAAGCGCATAACCGAGGCTGCTTTGCTCGATGAGGTGTGGAGTGCAAGGTTAAAGAAAATCAGTCGCGAGGCTTCGCCGCGGCCCGATCACTGGTGGAGCTTTCGAGGGGTTTCTCGCTAGCTTTCCGCCAGGTGCTCGCCTAGCCAGTCCCAAACCGCTGGTTCGGTGTACAGGGCGTCGTGCATCACGATGGTACCGTCGCGGTTTAGGCCAAAGAGTTCAGGAACCCTATGGGTCTCAATAGATTCGGCCACACTGTTCAAGCGGTCGAGTAGCACGGAAAAAGGCACTGAGGCCTGTCGGGCTTCGGCTTCGTGATACTCCCAGCCCCGAGGAATGTTGTTGCCTATCAGCACGTGCATTGACTGGAATATCTGGGGAAAGCAGCGATAGAAGGTTTGCATGCGGCGCATGAGTTGGTTGTAGGGCCGATTAGATCGGTTGCCGATCTGTAGGCACACCAGATGAATGGCATTTTCCGAGAGTTGTTCAAGTGCACTTTCAAGCGGAACCAGCGAAGAGATGTTGTCGAGGTTAGGCAGGGTGTAGTTGAGCGGGAACGGTTTTCCAATTTGTGGCGAGTTAACCGGCGGTGGCTCTAGTCCAAAATCAACAAAGGTCTCTCTTATGGGCAGCAGCCGGTCTCGGTTGTAGGCGTTGTTAAGATCGGTGATCGCCTGCTCTCTTTTCAAGCTGTGCCAGTTATCTTTTGCGCGGTAGGTGTGCACAATCGCGTGATAGACAATCTCGAAACCCCAGGCGTCGCGCTCGGCAAACTCTTCGATGATTTGCATGCCCAGCTGCTGGTCGCCTGCTTCGTATTCGGCGATGCCTTTGAATAGATACTCCACCTGCCAGGAATAGGGCCTGCGGCCTTTCACTCGCGATTGCCACTCCATGCCAAATCGTCCGAGGGGTTTCCAGCGGTCACCGATGGCTTTTAACGTGCTCCATTCGCTTTCGAGCCACAGATCGATCAAGTCTTCGTATTGCCCGGTTCCTGCGCGATATTCGGCGAGCACAGCTTCCGGGGTTTTTATTGCTTCTATGCCTAGAGGCATTGGCCTGGTAACTAGTTCGCAAACGCACTCGTGCTTTTGCGACCACACCTGATAGGTCATTTGAGAACACCCAAGCACGTCGCGCCAAAAGTGATGATTGCTCGCGGGCTGGCCATTGACGCTTAGCAGATAGTCTCCTCTGGCCAAACCGGCGAGCGCCGCTGGTGAGTACGCGCTGACCCTTGCGATTCTGCGAGTTGTCGGTTGCTGGGGTAGGGGCGCCTCAGGTAGTTTTCGGAAATCGACCAGGCCAGAGGCAGCGAGCGTGTCTACCGCGCCGGATACACAACCTGGCACTATTTCTTCTGCTAGTGATTTAGGCAACAGACTGCTCATGCGGCGATGCTATCGCTAGTGATTGCAATAGCTTTGCCTGACTCAAGCTGAATGTGCCCATCCTGCAGATGCTCTTTGTCGTCCTGGCTTATGAAACGCGCGACCAGATGGCCCGATGCTTTACTGCCTTCGATCCAGTAGGCCAGCACTTCACGCTCGTTATACCAGGCGCTTTCCTCTTCCATGAAGTACACGTCGGTAATTTTTCCGAACGTAGCTTCGCATGTGGGGTGGGCAATAATGGCGTCGAGTGCCAGACTGTGCCATTCGGTAACCGAACGGCTGGTGAGGGTCTTGCCGCCGAAGTGAGCGCCGAATATTAATAGGACCAGTGCCCCGATCGCGGTCACCAGCATTTGTTGTTCACCTTGCGTAGCCAGCGCACAGCCGTTAGCGCAGTAGCTATGCAATGCGTTCGCGGCGAGTGCCAGAAGTATCAAGTTGTAGAGAAGAGCGGCGTAACGGTACCAGCGTGGGTAGAACTCTGGATCAGCGTCTTCTTGGCGGTTAGACCATGCAGCGTAGGCCAGCCCCAGACCGACGGTTGAAGCGATGATAAATTGCGGCACCAGACTTGCTGTCGGTGAGAGGGGTAGCAGCCATAGGGCCGCCATCGAAACCAACAGCCAGAACAGCTCGATAAGAGCCACTGAGTTGACGAGCGTAGTGCCGTGCAAAAAGCTTCGAACCAGCACGCCGAGGGCTAGTGCAGCCAGCGCTGTGGTTAGCGCCAGGTAGACGATAATCATGGCCTAAAGGTACCCGAATGAACCGGCAGCGAAATTGGACGGCTACTCAAATCCGCTAAAGGGTGGCGTCAGACAGGTGTTTTCGGGGACAGTTTACTTATTAATCGTGAATTCGGACCAGACCTTCTTGCGCGGCGGAGGCGACCAGCTCGCCGTCGCGACTGAAGATCAGCCCGCGATTGAACCCTCGTGCGCCGCTCGCGCTGGGGGAATCCTGCACATACAGCAACCACTCATCGGCCTTAAACTCGCGATGAAACCACATCGCGTGGTCAAGGCTTGCCATCTGCATGTTGTCCTGAGCATAAGACACCGCGTGAGGCAGGGTGGCAGTGTCGAGCAGCGTCCAGTCCGAAAGATAGGCGAGTACGCACTGATGCAGCCGACGGTTCGCGGGCAGAGACTCGCGAGTTTTCATCCAGCACATCTGCCTGGGTTCGCGTTTAGTTCGGCCAAACGGATTGTGATCTTGCTCAACCGGGCGCATCTCTATTGGGCGCGCGCGCGAGAAATTGTCTCGAAATTCTTCTGGAATCTTGTCGAGGTGGGCTTCAAGCAGTTGTGCTTCGCTCTTTAGATCTTCCGGTGCGGGCACCTTTGGCATGTCTGACTGGTGACTTAAGCCGGGTTCGTCACCCTGAAAGCTTATAGACATGCTGAAGATGGGTTTGCCTTTTTGGACAGCCAACACGCGACGCGTGGTGAAACTCTTGCCGTCGCGGATGCGGTCTACTGTGTAGAGGATGGGCACGGTGGTATCACCGGGGCGTAAAAAATATCCGTGCAACGAATGCGCATGGCGGTCTTCATCAACCGTACGCGATGCGGCGACCAACGCCTGGCCAATTACCTGGCCGCCGTACACTCGTTGCCAGCCCTCCTTGGGGCTTACGCCTCGAAACAGGTTGTTCTCGATCTCCTCGAGGTCGAGGAGATCGATAAGCGCTTCCAGCGATTCTTCCATGCGTCCTGCTGCTCTAGTAGCTAGTTAAGTCCTCGGTTTAGTACTTGTAACTTTCAGGCTTGAACGGGCCTTCCTGGGTGACGCCAATGTAGTCCGCCTGAGTTTTGGTGAGTTGTGTCATTACGCCACCAAAGCCTTCAACCATTAGTTCGGCCACTTCTTCGTCGAGCTTCTTTGGCAATACTTCTACCGTGATTGGTGAGCGTTGATTTTCTGGCTGATCGGCCCAGGCCTGATCAAACAGGTGCATCTGCGCCAAAACCTGGTTAGCAAAGGAACCGTCCATAATGCGCGAGGGGTGACCCATGGCGTTGCCCAGGTTTACCAACCGGCCTTCACTGAGCAGCAGCAGGTAGTTAGCGCGGTCATCTGATCGATAGATTTGATGCACCTGATCTTTGACTTCGCTCCACTCCCAGTTGTCACGCATGTATTGGGTATCGATTTCGTTGTCGAAGTGCCCAATGTTGCACACGATGGCGCCTTTCTTAAGGGTTTGCAGCATGGCTGAGTCGCACACACCGGCGTTGCCGGTACAGGTTACGATCAGGTCGGTGTCTCCCATAAGGCGAGTATCGATGTCGTCCGGCTTGCCGGTATTGCGGCCGCCTTTGTAGGGAGACACTACTTCGTAACCGTCCATGCACGCCTGCATCGCGCAGATGGGGTCTACTTCGGTAACGCGCACAATCATGCCTTCTTGACGCAGGCTTTGAGCAGACCCTTTACCTACATCACCGTAGCCAACTACCAGCGCACGCTTGCCAGACATCAGCATGTCGGTGGCGCGTTTTACGGCGTCGTTGAGCGAATGGCGGCAGCCATACTTGTTGTCGTTCTTTGATTTGGTAACCGAGTCGTTAACATTAATGGCGGGTACTTTCAGTTCGCCTTTTTCCATCATCTCAAGCAAGCGGTGCACGCCGGTTGTGGTTTCTTCTGAGATACCGTGGATGCTGTTGAGCATTGCCGGGTACTTTTCATGGATGAGCAGAGTCAGGTCGCCGCCGTCATCAAGCAGTACGTTTGCGTTCCAGGGCTTGCCATCTTTAAGAATGGTCTGCTCAAGGCACCACTCGTACTCTTCTTCGGTCTCACCCTTCCAGGCGAAGGTGGGAATGCCTGCACCCGCCATAGCGGCTGCGGCATGGTCTTGAGTTGAGAAAATGTTGCACGAAGACCAACGCAGATCAGCACCGAGTTCTACCAGGGTCTCCATGAGCACAGCGGTTTGAATGGTCATGTGGATGCAGCCGATGATGCGGGCGCCGGCCAGCGGCTGGTCTTTTTTGTAACGCTTACGCAGTGCCATCAGCGCCGGCATTTCGTTTTCTGCAAGCGCTATCTCCTTGCGGCCAAAATCGGCTTGGGAGATGTCTGCTACTTTGTAATCGGCCATGGTTCGTTCCTGTGTTTTTGGTTTCTAATTTAGATTACTGCTTGGAAAAGGCATGCAGCTGAAGCTGAAAGCCGTTGTTTTGGGTTAGGTATTGGCTTTCCGGGCTCGAAAAACCGGCCCGTTCACCCCAGTGCATGAGTTCGTCAGGTTCAAAGCCCAGCCAGAAATCTCCGCACACCTTCTTTACCCACTCCTGATCGTGTCGACACAGATCAACAATAATGAGCACGCCGCCGGGTTTGAGTATGCGGAAACTCTGCTGAAAGAACGCAAGCGGAGAGGGCTGGTGGTGCAGCACCATTGCGGCTGCGATTGCGTCGAACACGCGCCTCGCCGGCAGTTCTGCAAAGTCTTTGAGCTGCAGACGCACGTTAGATTGATCGGTGATATTGCTGGCGGCCCGTTGCAGCATGGCCTGTGCGCTGTCGATGCCGGTTACCTCAGAAAATTGCTGGGCCAGCAGGTTTAGCAGCTGGCCTTCGCCGGGGCCTACTTCCAAAGCGCGACCGTCACCGCAGTCGGCTTGCTTTAGGAGCTCGCCTGCGGCCTCGGCGTAAGTGTCGGGGTTGCTGATTAGCGTGCGTTGTTCAGCAAGCTGTTCGGAGTTCGCTGAGAAAAATTCTTGCCGGCGTTGGCGCCGCTCCGCATGAATTTGATCGATGATGTTGAGCTGTGCACGAGGCACCTTAAGAGTGTCGATGCTTGAAAACAGCCCTCCCACAAATTGGGGGTGGCTGATGTGGCGTAGCGCCCGGCGATAAAACAGGCTGGTGCCTTCACGGCGCCGCGATAGAAGGCCTGCTGCCAGTAACAGCTTGAGATGGTGGCTCAGCGCAGACTGCGACACGTTAAGAATGCGCGCGAGTTCAAGAACCGCAAACGACTCCCGCGCGACCAGTTGCAAGATATTTTGCCGCAGGTTGTCACCGGCCGCCCGATTGAGCTCGACCAGCTGCTGGGCCATTGCAGTTGCATCGTTTTTTGCATCTTTCTTTGTAGCAGAGCGCGCGGGCTCGCGAGACTGCTTTTTCGACGCGGTTCTGGACGCAGATTTGGTTGCTGATAGTGCCACGCGCGCAATCTAGCCGAATCGGCAGCCGATTCCTACTAAATATCAAAATATTTTGATATATCTTTGTAGACCCCGTTCTACCCGAAACTGAAGCTGCGGATAAACGCGCATCCTTTAGTCTGCGGTGCGACAATTTGGCCCTATCATTGGGCCGTATGAAAAAAGAGGTAAGCAAAACGATGGATGCAGCGCACGGGTTTCCGAGCCTGTCGGCACAGAGCAAGCTGCCAACCGTGGGCACCACCATCTTTACCCAGATGTCGGCACTCGCCCAGCAAGAAGGCGCGCTCAATCTATCCCAGGGCTTCCCCGATTTTGACGGGCCGCCTGAGTTACTAGCGCGAGTGCAGCACTATCTAACCTCGGGCTACAACCAATACGCACCCATGCAGGGTGTGCCGGGGCTGCGCCAGGCTGTTGCCACAAAAGTGGCTGATCTGTACGGCGCAAGCCTAAGTGCCGACGAAGAAATAACCATCACCTCTGGCGCCACCGAGGCTCTGTTTTGCGCGATCAGCGCTGTTGTTCGGCCCGGCGACGAAGTGATCGTGTTTGACCCGGCCTATGATTCGTATGAACCGGTGATTGAGCTGTGCGGCGGCAATGCCATTCATATTCCGTTGGTAGCGCCTGATTTTGGGGTCGACTGGGATCGGGTGGCATCAGCGCTCACTGATCGAACCCGCTTGATCATCACCAACACGCCGCATAATCCAACCGGTGCGATTTGGAGCCCACAAGACATAGAAGCGCTGCGGGACTTGGTTCGCAACCGGCCCATCTATCTGGTGGCCGATGAAGTATACGAACACATTTGTTTTGATGGTGTTGCGCACGAGAGTCTGTGCCGCTATCCCGACCTGTTTGAGCGCAGCTTTGTCGTATCTTCTTTTGGCAAGACGTATCACGTTACCGGTTGGAAGATCGGCTACTGCCTGGCCCCGCGCGAACTCTCTGCAGAGTTTCGCAAGATTCACCAATTCAATACCTTTACCAGCATCACACCCATACAATGGGCGCTGGCTGATTTTTTGTCGGCGCATCCCGAACATCATCTGGAGCTTGCCGGGTTTTATCAGGAAAAACGTGACTACCTTTGTGATCTATTGGCAAACAGCGCTTTTGATGTAACACCTGCGCGTGGCACCTATTTTCAGCTCATTGATTACAGCGGGGTGTTTGAGGAGGGCGATGTTGAACTGGCGAAGCGGCTAACGCGTGACGTTAAGCTCGCCAGCATTCCCGTGTCGGTTTTTTACGCAGAGGATTCTGGCCAATCGAGTCGCTTTCTGCGGCTGTGCTTCGCCAAAGATAATGCGACCCTTGAGAACGCCGCACAGATCTTAAATACCCTAAAGTAGCGGATTAGGAGAAGCCATGGCGCGTAAAACGCTCAAAATAAGCATGGTACAAACCGCCACGCATTGGCACGACCCGGCGGCTAACCGGGCGATGTTCGATGAGTGGCTCCAGCAGATTCCGACGGACACAGAAATTGTGATGTTGCCCGAGATGTTTAGCACCGGCTTCACCATGTCTTCAGGCGAGCAAGCGGAACCCATGGATGGACCAACGCTAAGCTGGTTGGTTGCAGCGGCCAAAGCGCAAAACAAAACGATCTGTGGAAGCGTGGTTATTGCTACTGATGATAGCCGCTCGCGGTGCGTTAACCGGCTTCTTTGGGTTACCCCAGAAGGCAGTGTCACCTGTTACGACAAACGTCACCGGTTTCGCATGGCGGGTGAACACGAGCACTTTGAAGCGGGCGAAGAGCGCGTAGTGGTTATTCACAACGGCGTGCGCATTCTGCTGCAGGTGTGTTACGACCTGCGCTTTCCTGTGTTTGCGCGCAATCGCGGTGACTATGACGTTTACCTGATTGTTGCCAACTGGCCGGCCGCACGGCAACAGCACTGGAATACGCTGCTCGCTGCCCGCGCGATTGAAAATCAGTGTTATGTGGCGGCCGTGAACTGTGTGGGCACCGATGGTAATGACGTGGGTTACCGTGGCGGCAGCGGGATATTTAGTTTCTCGGGTGAGCCGCAATCACAGCTATTTGATGAGCCTGGCATAGTCAGCGGCGAGCTCGACCTTGCTGCGCTTGATGCCTACCGAGAGGCGTTTCCTGCCTGGCAAGATGCTGACGCCTTTGCGCTGGATCGTTGATCCGTCTTTAGCTTGGTGCCTCGAGGTCAGTCATAATAGGGGCCTTGAGCTATTTTGAGGTTTGTATGCAGTCAGTTTCTAATCCAATGCCAAAATTACTCGCAGCCGTTTTATTTGCATCGGCGTTATCGATGTTGAGCGCTTGCGGCGATAGTTCAGGTGGCGGCGCAGCTTCCGGCTCTGCAGCGGCGAAAGATGCCGCGAGTAGTACAACGGAAGAAGCCAAGTCGGTCGCCGAAGTAGCTAAGCCGGTAGCTGAAGCTGCGCCGACTGAAGTAGCCGTTGCCGATGGGCCAACTGGAGAAGAAACCTACAATAAGCTGTGCCTTTCATGTCACGCCTCTGGACTGAGTGGAGCGCCCAAACTGGGCAACGCCGAAGACTGGGCACCACGAAAGGCCAAAGGCCTTGATGCGCTCGTTGCCTCCACAATTGCAGGCGTACCCCCGGCCATGCCGGCCCGGGGTTTGTGCTTTGACTGCACCGATGAGCAGCTACGAGACACGGTTGCCTGGATGATAGAGCAGCAGTAAAAAAGATAGAGCAGCAGT
>CAZFIA010000010.1:38474-43039 GCA_964519335.1 uncultured Pseudomonadales bacterium | reverse complement strand
CACGGTTGCCTGGATGATAGAGCAGCAGTAAAAAAGATAGAGCAGCAGTAAAAAATAGAGCAGCAGTAAAAAAGATAGAGCAGCAGTGAAAAGATAGAGCAGCAATAGCAGGCGGATCCTCGGGTTGTGTGATTCGCCAGCTTTTGGTGGCGTTCGCTCATTTGGGCCGCCGTTTTCACCAGCGCCCGGCCAGTGCCCGGCTTGAGGCTTGATCAAGCCCAAAATCTAGCTTCTTTCGAGCTTATAAAATCTTTGTTAATCAATAATTTGCGAAGCTTTTCTCGGATACACAGTTTTTGCATTTTAAGTGTGCACTGGGCACAGAAATTGCTGTCTACTAGATAGGCAGTAGATTAATCAGGAAACACCCATGAGCAGATATCTGGCAGGCGACGTTTTGTCGCGACGCAAAGGGCTTGTCATGCATCGTGGCATTGCGCTCGGTGATGGCCGGGTGCTGCACAACACGCCCGGCCGCGGTGAACACATCTCTACCGAACGAGAATTTGCCAACGGTCAGCGTGTAAGCGTTGAGTCGGCCAGTTACGCCGAGCGACAACGCGCGCTTGCGCATGCGGCTTATGTAGAGCGCGGGTACTCACCTCGCAGCTATCATCTGTTCGGCAATAACTGCGAACACACAGTGCACCGCGCAAACTCTGGTGATGCGCACAGTCCGCAATTGCGCGGCTGGGTTGCAGGTGTAGGTCTTGCCGCCGTCGCGCTGGCGGTTACCCGTCACCCAGGAATAGCGGCGGCAGGATTTGCCTTAGGTCAAAAAGTCGCCCGGCGCTGAGGCGCGAAAAGCACCCAGCTCAGGTAACACCAACTTGTGACAGTGTAGCGCCAGGCGCGGCCACCGCTGGTTGGGATCGTCTGCCTTGCCGTAAAGATGATCGCCCTTGATTGGCGAACCGGTCCAGGCCAGGTGCACCCGTAGCTGATGGGTGCGGCCCGTTTTGGGCTGTAATAACACCGTTGAATTGTTCAGTCGGCGAAAGCGCGTGCTGCTCTCAAACGCGGTTTTGCTGTTTTGGCCTGGAAACGATTTGTCGGCCCCCAGTTGCCACACCACACCATGACGCTCGATAGACTCCCGGTTACCCGCCACTCTGTAGCGCGACTTGCGGCCTTTAGTGAGCGGCAAGTCGATGGTGCCGGTGCGGTCAAGTTTGGGTGCTCGGGTTACTCGAGCCACGTAGTACTTTTTTACGTGGTGTGCCTCAAATGCCTTTGTGAGTTGTCGTTGTCGCGATTGGCTGGTGGCTACTGCCCAGACGCCGCTGGTGCCTTTATCTAATCGATGCACCATAAAGGGTCGTACACCCGTGGGAAGCAGCCGCTTCAGATCGGTCCACAGGCACTCGGGCGATTGCCGGTCGGCAAGCACCGCTATTCCAGATGGCTTGTTGAAGACATAGAAGTCGTCACCTGCATGAACGGGATTGTGGAACCAGGCGTCCTTGGTTTCCTCTAGAAGGCCTATGTGACTGGATTCTGAGCGTTCGGTTTGGTTGGTCATAGCGTAGTATAGCCCGATGAATTTTCGAGACCTTCGCTACCTGGTGGCGGTTGCCGAACATCGCCATTTTGGACGTGCAGCCGACGCCTGTTTTGTCAGCCAACCCACGCTCTCTACCCAGCTTAAGAAACTGGAAGAGCGCCTTGGGGTAGTGCTGATCGAGCGCAACAACCGTCAGGTTATGTTGACAGACGTGGGTGAGAGCATCGTTGAACAGGCGCGGCGCGTGCTGCGCGAAACCGATCAACTGGTAGGTATTGCGGAATCTCACAGAGATCCTTACGGGGGCGATTTTCGGCTGGGCGTTATACCCACCATTGCACCTTACCTGCTGCCCAAGATTCTAAGCCCGCTGCACAAGGCCTTTCCGGATCTGCGCATGCAGCTCACCGAAAGCCAAACCTCAGTGCTTATGCATTCACTGAAAAGCGGTGATCTGGATGCCGCCATCCTTGCGTTGCCGGTTGAAGATGACCACCTTACAGAGCGGCTTTTGTACCGCGAGCCATTCTATATGGCGGTTCCGAAGCAACATCCAAATGCAAAACGCAAAACGGTGAACCTCAAAGATCTGGATGGCGAAGACATACTGCTGCTTGAAGACGGCCATTGCTTGCGCGATCAGGCGCTGGAGTTGTGCAATTCAAACAACGCGGTAGAAAATACCAACTTCCGCGCCACCAGCCTTGAGACCCTCCGGCAGATGGTGGCGGCCAATGTCGGAGTTACGCTGATGCCGGAGCTCGCGTTAGGGCGTCGTGTTGCCGGTATTTCGTATGTGCCTTTCAAGGGCAAGGGCCCTGCGAGGGAGGTGGGCCTGTGTTGGCGATCCACCTCTACGCGACAGGCTTTACTCAAAGATATCAGTGACTTACTTTCGGGGCTTAAGTTCTGTTCATAGCGCCTGTTTGAGCAGCGTCCTAGGCAAGATCGCCAATCAGGCTTTGCACTGAATCGGCGGGAACCGGATCCAGCACCTGAGCCACTTCTGGATGATCGACACCCATAGCAAGGCCTTTGCCCGCCTTAAGGGCGGCGACTGCATCTGCCGTGAGTTCAAAACGCAGAAAGTGGACAGCTGCGGCCTTTTCGTCGGTGCTGCGTTCCATATCTTCGTTGGCGATAGCCGCTGACCGCTCGCAGCCCTCAACCTGTACCCATACGGTGTTCTCGACGCCGGGCATGCTGTTGAGCGCGACGCGGCGCTGCTCAACATCCGGGTACTCGATGAGCATGGTGGCCTTCCAGTTGCTGCCATCGGGAATCAACGGGTTGTAGCTTTCAAGTTCCTCAGCAATGCCCGCGGCCTCGAATATTTTTTCAGTACGCAGCATTTCCTGCACTTGGTATTTCATGGTGTTGAAGTCTTCGAACAGAAGACTAATGTGTGGGCCAAGCGCTATGCGGCGGGTTTTCTTGTGCGCAATCATCTCGCGGCGAAAGTCGTCGCGGCGCTCAGCGTATTCTTCGAGGCTCCACAGGCTTTTTCGATCCAGTTTCTTAATCGTTTGGGTCACTTGGCTACTTGCTCCTGTGCCGATCTTATATTGCGTAAGCTTTGCGCAGCATGCTGATGGGGTGCACAGACTCGTTGACGTCTACATCACCGGATTTCTCTGCTTGCTCAGACAGCCCATGTTGAATCATGCGGCCGGCCATGGGGCAGTCTGAACCATAGTGCTCGGGCTGGGCTTCTTTCACCTGACGAACTACCGGACGCAAAATCTTCATGGCTTTGGTGTAGGTTTCACTTTTAAGCGCGTAAGAGCCGTCGTGACCGGAGCAGCGCTCTATCGTTTTTACTTCAGTGTCGGGCACCAGCTCAAGAATTTGTTTAGTGCGCGGGCCAATAGACTGCACCCGCTGGTGACAGGCGACATGGTACGAGACCTTGCCCAGTGGAGTTTTGAAGTTGGTGTTTAGGAGCTTTGATTTGTTGCGCAGGTGCAGGTATTCGAAGGGATCAAAGAAAGCGCCGCGCACGCTCTGTACGTCTTTGTCGTCCGGGAACATAAGTGGCAGCTCTTGCTTGTACATGAGCACGCAGGAGGGTATAGGCGCGATGATGTCGAAGCCGGCTTCGATTTCCTCGACAAAGCTTGGAATGTTTAAGTCTTTTAGTTTTTCTACACTCTTTAAATCTCCCAGCTCCAGCTTGGGCATGCCGCAGCACTTGGCGTCGGTGAGTACTTTGGTTTCGATACCGTTGTGCACCATCACCTTGATTAGGTCTTCTACCACGGCAGGCGCATTGTGCTCGCCGTAGCAGGTGACGTAGATCGCAACTTTGCCGGTGGTGGCGCGACCGGATTCAGGATTGGTTGATACTGCGTTTGCAACCTGCCCTGGCGGATTGGCAGCGACTCGCTTGCTGAGCCGATTGGTTTCAAACTTCGGAATGGGGGCATCTGGATGTAGTCCGACCGCTTTGTCGACCAGCTTGCGTAGCCCTTTGTTGTTGTTTGCCGCGTTTACTACCTGGGTGATGCCAGGTACTGAGATGCTGTTGAATAAGCTGTCGGTGCTGGTGATCAGGCGATCCCGCCACTTCGTGTCTTTCTGTTGATACTTGTTGGCCTTGGCGCGCAACATTAGATGTGGAAAGTCCAGCGCCCACTCATGGGGCGGCAGGTAGGGGCATTTTACTTCGGCGCATAAATCGCACATGAAGCATTGATCGACCACCGACATGTAGTCTTTTTTGTCGACGCCATCCACTTCCATCGTGCTTGACTCGTCCACGAGATCAAACAAGGTAGGAAACGAATCACACAGGCTCACGCAGCGCCGGCAGCCGTGGCAGATGTCGAAAACGCGCTCCATTTCTTGGTAGAGATCGTCTTTGTCGTAGTAGCTATCTTGCTGCCAATCGATGTTGGCGCGCTTTGGTGCTTCGAGGTTGCCTTCTCTGCTGGCCATGATTGGGTTCTCTCGTAATTCTCTGATAATGCTCAAACAAAAAAGAAGGGGCACGAATGCCCCTTCTTTTTTTACATCGCTGCATTTTGCATCGCTGCATCGTGCCTGGTTACATCGCGTCCAG
>CAZFIA010000010.1:0-38374 GCA_964519335.1 uncultured Pseudomonadales bacterium | reverse complement strand
TTTACATCGCTGCATTTTGCATCGCTGCATCGTGCCTGGTTACATCGCGTCCAGTGCTTTCTGAAAGCGATTGGCGTGGGAGCGCTCGGCTTTTGCCAGCGTCTCAAACCAGTCGGCGATTTCGTCGAAGCCTTCGTCGCGCGCTGTCTTGGCCATGCCCGGGTACATGTCGGTGTACTCGTGGGTTTCGCCGGCAACAGAGGCCTTGAGGTTGTCTGAGGTAGAGCCGATCGGTAGACCTGTGGCAGGGTCGCCAACGGCTTCCATGTACTCGAGGTGTCCATGGGCGTGGCCCGTTTCGCCTTCAGCGGTAGAACGGAATACGGTGGCTACGTCATTCTCGCCCTCAATATCGGCTTTGTTGGCGAAATAGAGGTAACGACGGTTGGCCTGAGATTCGCCAGCAAAGGCGTCTTTCAGGTTACCGAGAGTCTTGCTGTCCTTTAGATCCATTGGTATGGGCCCCTTTCAAAAACTGAATCAATCGTTTGCATACGCCTCACTTGTGGAGACTCGGTTGAAATTATAACTGCCCCTCAGGGTTCTGCTATTTGAATCTCGGAAAAAAGATGAAAAAAGAGCTGATTCTGGATCTTGGCCACTAAGGTCTGCTTAATGATAATTGTTATCGTTTAGCCCTGACCGGGCTGGACTCCCCAGGCTCAGGTCTCCAGTCCGGGTGTACACTGCGCGCCCCTCAATGGCATAGCGTTCGCGAATCTCTTGTCTCAATCGGCGTACAGAACAGAAATTAAAACCCTGGGCTTGTTGAGCTTGCCCATGGTATTTACGCAGCTGTCGCAAATGGGCATGGGCGTGGCTGACGCGCTGATGGCGGGGCAGGTGGGTGCCGTCGATCTTGCGGGCATAAGTTTAGGTGGTTCCCTGTTTTGGCCGATGATGCTGGCGGCCAGCGGTCTGATCATGGCGGTGACACCTTCAGTCTCCCAACTGCATGGGGCCGACCGCACTGCCGAGACCGGTGAGGTAGTGCGCCAGGCATTGTGGCTTGCTTTGTTAGGGGGTGGCGTCGCACTTGTGGTGCTGAGCAATTCCCAGGCGATCTTCGAGCTTGCCGGTGTCGATCCTAAGGGCATTCCCCTAGCTGTGGAATATTTAAGCTGGGTGCGCTGGGGTTTGTTGCCAGTGCTTGGCTATTTTGCGCTGCGCTATTTGTGTGACGGCCTGTCTTGGACTTTGCCCGCCATGTTGATTGCGGGTGCCGCACTGATACTAAAGATTCCGCTCAACTACCTGTTTATTTTTGGTTTTTCGATTGGGGACTATAAGTTCGCTGCGATGGGCGGTGCGGGTGCCGGACCGTCGACCGCGATAGTGATGTTCTGTGAGCTTGTTGCGATGCTCTTTGTGGTGCGCTATTCGCGCATCAAACGCTCGGGATTTTGGGATAAATTCTCCTGGCCGGATGCGACTGAGATCATGCGGCTATTGAGATTAGGGATGCCTATATCGCTTGCCATGTTTGCAGAGATGGCGATTTTCTCTGCCATCACGTTGCTCATCGGCCGCATTGGTGTTGAAGCGGTGGCGTCGCATCAGGTCGCAACCAGCGTGAGTGGCGTGCTCTTTATGATTCCTTTGGCATTGGGCATGGCGGCCTCTATTCGCGTGGGCTACAACGTAGGCCGCGAAGACTACATCGCTGCCCGGCGTTCAGGCTATGTGGCTATCGGTTTGTCGCTCGCCGTATCGACGTTTAGCGTTTTGCTGCTGTTGTTGTGGCGCAGCCAGATCGCAGAGCTCTATAGCAGTGAGGCGGTGGTGCTCGCCACGGCAACGACGCTTTTGTTGTTTGCTGCCGTGTTTCAGCCTTTTGACAGTGTGCAGGTAACCTGTATTGGTGCGCTGCGTGGTTATAAAGATACCCGGCACCCGATGTTGGTGGCCTTGTTCTGTTACTGGGTTGTTGCACTGCCGGTGGGTGTCACTCTTGGTTTTGGGTTGTTTGGGTTGCCGGAGATGGGCGTATATGGCTTTTGGACCGCTCTTGTCGTTGGTCTAAGTCTGGCCGCGGTTGTGCTGATTCGACGGTTTAACTCGCTGTCGCGTATGCCTGATCTCATTAAGACGCTTGCCCTGCGTTAGGCCGGTTCTAGCTCGACTGCGTATCTAGACCTGAGTTCGCGCCTTCGCTTATCGAGCGCCAGCCGCGCATGGTGCCTAGAGCAGCCGTTATTGGAAGGATCACGGCAATGACCAACGCAAAGATCACGACAGCCTGCGGAGGGGATGAGGCAATCAGTAGTAGGGTCATAATCAAACACAGCGTGGCACTTGCTGCCTGTATGTAGAGTGCTCGTCCGACGCCATTCGCCGCTGCTGAGCCTGGTTCTAGATCTAGTAACTCTGTGCGCAACGCCCAACACGCGAACAACCCGCCCAGACATAGAAACACAAAGAACTTGGTGAGCTGTGCGTGTCCCAGTGAGTTGGCGGCGAGCGTGAGCGTGATAAGCAGGCCAAACGGGTAGATGAAATCTACCGCCTCTGGTTTGCGTTCGCTAGTGGTAAGAATCAGGGCAAACCCTGACCATACGGAAACTACCGTTATAGCGACCGATGCCGACTGCAACCAGGGCAGTACGGCTGACCAGCCGAGGCTTTCATCGCTGAATTGGTTAAGAAGGTTTTCAAGAATGAGTGCGACTATGACGCTGAGCAGCGTAAGCTGCACGGCCGAGAAACGATTGTTGGGCATGCTGCAGTTCCCTTGTCTGGTGAGCCAATCCTTCTGTGGGGAGGCGACCCGTGGCGATGCAGCTTATTCTACCGTGAAGCTTTCTGGGTAGGCAGCCCGAAGTAAGATCTGAGGCGAGTGATGGAAACCTGGGTGCTACTTTCAGTTGTAGGTGCGGTGCTGCAAAACCTGCGCGCGGCATTGCAGAAGTCGCTCACCGCAGATCTGTCGGTGTTGGGTGCGGCCTACATTCGGTTTGTGTTTGCATTGCCCTTTGCCTGGGTTTACGTGCTGTGGCTGTCCCCCGATGTAGAACTCAACCTGCGCTTCTTTGGTTTTGCGCTGCTGGGTGGGCTGGGGCAGATAGCGGGCACCATCTGGCTGTTGGCTGCCTTTACCACCAAGAACTTTGCCGTCGCTACTGCGCTGTCGAAGACCGAAACCCTGCAAACAGTGATCTTGAGTTTATTGGTGCTTAGCGAGTTGGTGACGGGGCTTGGTTTTGCCGGCATTGTGGTCAGCCTCTTTGGTGTCTGGCTGTTGAACCCGGTGGACGATTGCGTGACCAGCAGATAGATCGGGGGTTTGTTAACGGCCTACTGTCTGGTTTTGGTTTAGCGGTTGCCGCAGTGTGTTATCGAGGGGCCGCACTCAGTCTGCCCGAGCTTGAGTTTCACGAGCAAGCAGCCTGCACGCTGGCCTGTACGCTTAGTCTGCAGACGTTGGTGTTTGGTGGTTATCTGTTGGTTCGTGATCGCGGGGCTTTCGGTGCAGCACTTAGTTCCTGGCGTCAATCGATTTGGGTGGGCCTTAGTGGCGCGCTTGCCTCTGCGTGCTGGTTCTCGGCGATGGCGTTAGTGAACGCCTCTTATGTCAGAGCGCTCGGTCAGATTGAGTTAGTGCTTAGCTTTGCAGTGTCGATACTATGGTTCAAGGAACGGCCCACGCGTAGTGAGATTTGGGGAGTGGTGGTGTTGACTGCCGGGATAGTTGTGGTGCTTGTTAGCCGCGGTGCTCGTTAGTCAGCGGCTTTGGCGTTACTCTCTGGTGGGCAAGAAGAATCTTTTGGGGGAACTATGGCAGACGAAGTGTTGCTCGAGCGTCACGAAGGCTGGGCTGAGCTTATTCTCAATCGGCCAGAAACGCGCAATGCGATTAACGGGCCGTTTGGTATGTTGTTGGCGGAGCACGCGCGCGCAATAAATGACGACCCGTCGATTAATGCCGTGCTGTTGCGTGGCGCGAGCGGTGCGTTTTGTTCCGGGCTCGATCTGAAGGCGTTTAATGCTGAGCCTCCTCCGTCTTGGCACGCTGACTTTCCGGTCTTATGGCGCTCAGCGCACAAGGCTTTGTTTCAGATGAAAGCGGCACTTGTGGTTGCGGTAGAGAAATACGCAATTAATGGGGGTGCGGCGCTGGCGCTGGCCGGTGACTTCATGGTGATTGGCGACCAGGCGTTTTTGCATGTGGGTGAGGTTCAGCAGGGAATGGCCGCGCCTTACAACCTGGCCTGGCTCAGGTTTCGGCATAGCGAGGCCTTGACCGCGCGCGTGGCGCTGCTCGGTGAACGTATATTGGGCGCCGAGGCGGTCACGCTGGGATTGGCAACGCGCTCGGTTGCGAATGACACCGTGCTTGATGCAGCGCTTGAGCTCACGGAGAAGCTTGCAAGCTATCCGCAAGGCGCGCCTGCGCACGTTAAGGCGGTGTCCCGTGCCTATAGCGAAGAAGATGCAGATCGTTGGTTTGATCGAGCCTTTACGTTAGGCCCGGCGCCGTCTCAGCGACCGCGGGCTAATGACTGACGGACTAGCTTGCCGGACTGGCAGACAATTTCTTCAGTAGGTTCGTTTGCGGTGTTCTCATTTTGCAAGACAAAGCGATCCAGCGTACTGCTGTCGTGTGGTGTGGGTGCTTCGCTTCCGGCACTTAAAGTTAAGGTTTCGCCAGCGCATTCTGATTGCCGGTTAGCTTGCAGAGTGGGGCTTGCTGAAAGCGCAGCCGGGTTTTTGCAGACCTGGCTGATCAAGAGCCCAGGATAGTCCAGACAATAATTCGGCACGCTTATTGTTCGCGCATTGTCAGTGTCTTGCACGACGGACCGGCCTGTTACTACAATCTCTTCTATTGCCGCGCTGGGCTTCTCTTGTAGGCTTTGAGAGTCGCGGGGTTGTTTACTGAATTCCGCCAAGTCGGCCGGGGCCGCAGGTGCCGGCCGGCCTTTAAGGGTGGATTTTGAAATGTCCGCTGCACTAGATATTGACTCCAATTCGAGTTCTGGCGCGGCGGCCTGTACGTCGTTTGTGGTTCTAATTGATTTCATTGCCGCACCGGTATCGACTCCAACGCGAGATGGCTCTACGCGAGATGGCTCAATGCGAGATGGCTCAATGCGAGATGGCTTAGCGCGAGGCTGCTCAATGCGAGACTGTCCAACGACGGGAGCATCGTTTGCTTGCATCGCTCTTTCGCTGCTTAACGCGCCCAATTTGGGCTCGTTATCAACCAGAGAGACAAATAGCACTGACGTAAGCAGCACGGTTGCAGCTGTAGCCCAGCCGAAGCGATGTTGCCAGCTTGAGATGCTTGATTTGCCAGCAGATTCTCCGGTCCCTTCCATTTCTCCCGACGGTGTAGCTAGCTCGCCTGTTATTGCCTCGCGCGCCGCGGCCAGAATGGTTGCGTCAATATCGGGGGGCGACATATCTTCGGCAGAACTATCTTCCGACAAAACGGTGGCGGGTTGCTGGGTGAGCTTGTAGAGCGCGTCTAACTTGTCGTCAGAGTTATCAGAGTTCGACATGACGCAACTCCTCTTCGAGTTCTTCAGCCAGCTTTTTGCGGGCGTAGCGCAGACGGCTCTTTACGGTTTCGGTACTTGTGCCGGTGGCTTCAGCAATGTCTGCATAACTCAGCCCCGATTCCTGGTGCAAAACAAAGGTGTTGCGTTGTGCGATGGGCAGCTTGCTTATTGCATTTTTTAGAGCGTTCTTGGCGCGCCTCAAATCGTTTGCCCGCGCTGGGTTTGTGGCTTGGTCGGCGTGGAGTTTGTCGAGTGGTGCATTTGTATCAATGGCAGAGTCTACAACGCGCAGGTGTTTGCGCTGAGCGTCTACCAGCACGCTGTTTGCCACGCTAAACAGGTAGCCGCCAAATTTGTTCTTTGCTTGATATTTGTCGCGCCGTTCGATGATCTTGGTCCACAGGTCTTGTTGTGCGTCTCTGGCTGAATCCTGATCAAGCTGGCGGCAAAAATAGCGCCAGGTCTTGTCTTTGTAGCGATGGTACAGCTCGTCAAAAGCCGCAGCGCTGTGCGGAGTATCTTCCGCAAAGCGCTGCATCAGTTGGTCGTCGGTCGTCTCGACAGATTGAGCGGTCAGTTCTCTGACGGCTTAGCCCTCTTTAGCCAGTGAATGCTCTGCCAAGGGTGCCAGTTCTGCTGCCGTACGCAAGAGCTGTTCAAACTCGTGTCGGTAGCCGAACTCATCCGTGCCTCGCGATTGGCGGGCAAGCTCCAAAGCGTCGTCCAGACGGAAGTTGCCGGTGTAGTCGCTTTCGCGCAGCAGTTGACCAAAGGCGCTGGCGGCGGCCGCAAAACGGAAGTTCTCGCTGGTTTTGTCCAGTTCAGAGGTCAGTTCGTTTTGCATAACGATGCGGGTCAGTAGCTTGCTGTTAGTGCTGTCGGGGTCTTTGTAGCGCAGTTTCACCTGGGCGAGTTCGGCGGCCCGAACCGCTTCGTCTCTGATAACGGCCGGTCGAGACAGGTTTGTGTGCTCTGATCCATAGCGCAGTTCATCAACGGAGGGCTTGGCTGCGTTTGCGAGGGTGAGCTCGTAGAGCGCGGTTACGCTGTGCCCTGCGCCTATGTCGCCCGCGTCGATCTTGTCGTTGTTGAAGTCTTCTCGATTGAGTGCCCGTGTTTCGTAGCCGATAAGGCGGTATTCGCGAACCAGTGTCGGGTTAAATTCCACCTGAATCTTCACGTCTTTGGCGATGGTTTGCAGCGTTGAACCTACTTCATCTACCAAGACCTTGCGCGCCTCGTTAACGTTATCGATGTAGGCGGCGTTGCCATTGCCTTTCTGTGCCAGTTCCTGCATCAGGGCATCATTGTAGTTGCCCGCGCCAAAGCCGAGCACAGTAAGCGAAACACCTGACTTGCGCTTGTTCTCAATGAGCTTACGCAGTGCGTCTGTGCTGGTGGTACCTACATTAAAGTCACCATCTGTTGCCAGAATGACTCTATTGATGCCTTCGCCGTTGAAGTT
Source organism: uncultured Pseudomonadales bacterium (assembly GCA_964519335.1). Taxonomy (GTDB): domain Bacteria; phylum Pseudomonadota; class Gammaproteobacteria; order Pseudomonadales; family Azotimanducaceae; genus JALZVT01. The sequence goes on along the minus strand of CAZFIA010000010.1, from coordinate 31,408 downwards.
CTTTTTGGCCAGCGAATACGCAAGGTTTATACCGGCGCCGCCATTGGTGGAGCCGCCCGCTTGCAGCGCGTCAATGGCTTCCATGATTTTGTTGCGGTCACTACCGCTGGTGGGTGCTAGCACTTCTCCGGCAGCTCCCGCGTAAACCGCGATGCTGATGCTGTCTTGCGGGCGCAGTCCTCGCGTTAGCATCTTCATAGAAGATTTCAATAAACCGAGCTTGTTGGGTCGGTTCATTGAACCCGACACGTCAATCAGGAAAACAAGGTTCGCGGGCGGCAAGTCTTCACGCTCTACCTCAAAACCCTGCAACCCTACAAGCATCAGCTTGCGGTCGTTGTTCCAGGGGCTTGGGCCTACTTCGGTGGTGATAGAGAAAGGCGCATCGTTTAACTCTGGTTGCGGGTAGCTGTAGTTGAAGTAGTTAATGAACTCTTCTACGCGTACGGATTCGGCGCGCGGTAGCTGGCCGCCGTTAATCTGCCGCCGGGCGTTGGCGTAGGCGGCGGTGTCGACGTCGATAGAAAAGGTAGACACCGGGTGGCTTGCCACCTGTTTTACGGCGTTGTCTTCAGCGTCGGGATAGCGTTCCGTATCGGGGAGAGGTTGCACATGAACCTCGACTGGGGGTCGAATGTAGGGCGGCTTGACTGGGTAGCCGGGGTGCCTCGATGAGATTATTGCTTTGTTAGCCGCCGTATTTTGCATTAACTGATCAGCGCTGATCGACTTCGTAAACTCTGAAGCATCATTTTCGGAAGCGCCCTGGTTGCGACGCGACCCGGTGACCACAACTTCTTCTATTGCGGGTTGGAGAACCGTGGGTGCGGGTTTTACAACCTTGGGAGGTAGTGCTTCCACTTGTGGAGCCGGTGCAGTGGTTTCGGTGGTTGGTGTTGAGCAGGCACTAATAGCTAAGCACAGAACCAGGGGTTGAATCGGTAATTTCATGACGTTGGTCCTCCCCAAAAAAGGGGGATTCGTGGTGAGTTCATCTACAGGAACGCAGGCCAGCGTCAAAAGGGGTTAAATGGGGTTGAAAAAGTACAGAAAAGTGCAAAAAGCACGCTCTGATGGGGCTCTTAGCCGATTAACTGGTTGAGCACTTCCGCATGATCGTCTTGCAGGGTTTGCCACTCAAGCTTGAACCAGGGGGTAAATTGCTCGGGTGCGTCGGCAAGCCAATCGTTCAGTGCTGCGCGGGTGATCCAACGATAGGCTTCGATCTCGGTCTTGTTGCGCTGGGGCGTGGATTGGCTGCTGCCCAGATACACCGAGCACAGCTCGTGTTCGCTGCCGCCGTTGCCGTAGCTCGCCTGATACTCAAACTTGTAGGCGAAGTTAAGCGTGGCAACCATACCTAGCTCTTGTTCAAGACGGCGCGTAACGGCGAGGTCAATGGCCTCACCCGCGCGTGGGTGGGAACAGCAGCTGTTTGACCAGAAGCCAGGCCACAACCGTTTGCCCGCGGCGCGTTGCTGCAACAGCAGTTGGCCCTCATCATCAAAAATGAACAGCGAGAACGCACGATGCAGCAAGCCATCACCATCATGGCAGGCGGCCTTGTCGAGGGTGCCTGTTTCGTGATCGTTGCTGTCCACTAGAATGAGGCGTTCGTTGTCGAACGACACTATCTCTTCTTTGGTGGACATTTGTGGGTCTGCCTGACTCATGCGCCTAGTTTAGCAGCTACTGAAGCGCTTCTGCTTCTGCGAGATCTTCGGGCGTAATTGCCGGGGGATTATTACAAGGGCTGCCATGATGCATCACCAGACGACACTCGCCGTCTTCCATCACAAAAGCCTTGGTGGCCAAAATCACCCCACCTTCTTTGTGCTCCCCGCCTCCCAGGTGCTCATAGCAGGTGACGCCCATCACCGAGCCCCAAACATGGGCCTGTTTGGCGTAGGCCAGTGGACCGAGCTGGTTGGGATTGCCCAGGATATTGCGCCAGCTCTCTATTATGGCCTCGCGTTCGGTCAGGCGCGGCCAGCCGGGGTGTATGCAGAGCACGGGCTGTTGCTTCGCCCACAGCGCATCCATGGCATCGATGTCTTTGCTTGCGAAGGCAACGTAGAAGGCGTCTGCAGCAAACAGCGCGTGGGCTGTGTTCATGGTGAAGCCTGTTGAGGTTGGAAAACTGTAGTAACGTAGGGTGGACGGACTCAGTAAATAGTAATAAGTAAAGAGGCAGTAGTGAAGGGCGCACCGATTGAACACAGGATTACTCCGAGTGATGCGGAGTTGTGTTACTTCGAATGGGGCTCAGCCCGGGCAGGGGAGCCCACCTGGTTGTTTTGTCATGCCACGGGTTTTCACGCTCGCTGTTGGGACCAGGTGATCGCTGAATTGCCTGATGGCGCTCATGCCATAGCCGTTGATACTCGCGGCCATGGTCGCAGTGCCAAGGTACCGCCCTACGTCTGGGAAAACTTCGGAAGTGACCTTACGGGCCTAATTGAAGCACTCGATCTATTTGCCATTATTGGGGTGGGTCATTCGATGGGTGGACACGCGCTTACGCAGGCGATGGCCAGTAACTCGAGCCGCTTCACGCGGGCGGTATTGGTTGACCCGGTGATCTTTGATCCAACCATTGGCGAGCGCATGCCTAACGGTGCCTTTGCAGATGCATCAGAACACCCCGTCGCCCGCCGTAAGGCTGAGTTTGAATCCTGGCAGGCCATGTACGAGCGGTTCGCAGAGCGCAATCCGTATTCGTTATGGCGCTCGAACGTGCTGAAAGACTATTGCCAGTATGGTGTGCTGCCGGCAGAAGATAGCTCTGCGTTTACTTTAGCCTGTCCGCCGGTGGTTGAGGCGTCGGTGTACATGGGCAGTACAAAATTTGATTTGATGCCATTGCTGAAAAAGGTGTTAGTGCCGGTAACGGTATTGCGCGCGCGCACCCGAGAAGCAGATGCCGAGACGCTCGACTTCTCATCCTCGCCTACCTGGCCTGGCCTGGGTGATGCGTTGCCCGATGGCTTTGATATTCATCTGCCTGAACTTACGCATTTCATTGCCATGCAAGCTCCGGAACTTGTTGCGCATTGCGCCATGACCCACGTAAAGGCGCGTGCAGAGATTGAGAATTTTCTGGGCGAGTTTTCGGTTTAGCGGGCCGGGTCGGAGTAGTCCCAAAGGCGGGAATAGTAGCCAAACGCAAAGATTAATACAGAGACGGCGACGCCCGGTAGCAAAGCCGTGAGCGGATCTGCCGCCCCGACGATCGCGCCTAGTATCGGAGCGCCGATGGCGGAAGCGAGCATGAAGCTAAGAAGCATTAGCGCAAACACCTTACCGCGTGCGGCATCGGGTGCTTCTAGTTGCACAACGCTACGCGCCAGAGTGCTTGTAACACCAAGGTTAAAACCCCAGAGCGCCATAAGCCCATAGAATACCCACTCGCCAAAGTTAACCCACATCAAGGTTAAAATTGCTGCGCGCGTTAGTTGGAAATAGAGGAACAGGCGTCCGGGCTTAGCAAGCGGCATAACCAACAACAGCAAGACGCTGGATAGTCCGGCGCCCACGGTGATTGCGCCGAGTGCAGAACCAAAGGTCTGTGCGCCTCCGCTATAAACGTCTTTGGCGATAAATGGAACAGCAACAGTGTAGGCGCCTGCGTTGAACATCGATGATGCAAAGTTACAGAGGATGATGGTGCGCAGTAGGCTATTGTTCCAGCTAACGCGAGCCCCCTCGAGCAACTCGCTCACGGTAGACTTCTTGATGTTTGGGTTCGTTGCCTCGGGTACTGGGGGTAAGTTGGGTAGAGACAGAATGGGCCACAAGCTCAGCGCGAACAATGCGCACATGGCAAACAGGATGGGCGCATCGCCAATTTGGTCCATTGCACCACCAAGCGTGACGGCCAAAAACGAAACGACTGAACCGGTGAGTGCAACCATGGTAACGCTGCGTTGAATATCGGTAGCCGCCACGCGGTTGAGCACAGACTGGCGGGCCGGATCGCTCAACGCTTGCAGAGCGGCCATTGCCACCATAAAGCCCACCACCACGACGTAGCCGAGTTGGTCGGACGCTACTAAGCCCGCAAGTAACAGACCCGGAACCACGATAAGCAGATGCATGAGTACCAGGTAACTGCGGTTGTTGCTGCGGTCAACTAAAACGCCGCCAGCCAACAAAAACGCCAGGGGAACGATGCGGCTAAGCGTGCTCGCCCAGCCAGTTTGTTCTGGGCTTGCGCCCACTCGATCAACCAATAACCAGCTGCCCAGGAAGCTCGATAGCGTCATGCCGGCAAGCCACAGCGATGACGCAATCAGATAGGCCAGAAAGGGCCGGGTATTGTTGTTGCGGGTCATGCTCTGTGGCTAACTATAAAGAGGGGCCGACTGCTACAAATAACTGTATTGGGGAATTCTATGACAACCATGAAAATTGGCGCGACCGTGGCGTACAGCCACTACACGAGTCCTGAGTTTATTGCCCAATCGGCGCAATTACTCGAACAAATCGGCTTCCATTCTATCTGGGTTCCCGAGCACGTGATGTTTTTCCCCGACTACGAGTCGACCTATCCCTACACGGAGGAAGGCAGGATTCCAGGGGATCCGGAAGGGGTACTCGATCCGTTCACCGCACTCACTTTTGTTGCGGCAAATACCAAAACGCTACGGCTCGGCACCGGGATCTGTCTGGTACCGCAACGACAGCCAGTTTATACGGCCAAGATGGTCGCCGATCTCGACTATCTGTCGAGGGGCCGAGTCGACTTTGGCGTTGGCATCGGCTGGTTGAAAGAAGAATTCGACAACCTGCAAATGCCCTGGGCGGGTCGGGGCAAGCGCTGTGTTGAGTATTTAGAGGTTATGCAGGCGCTCTGGCAGCCGGGGCTTGCAAGCTATAAAGGCAATGAATACACGCTCGAAAAATGTCACTTCAATCCAAAGCCGGTGCAGACGCCGCATCCACCTATTTTCTTTGGCGGTGAGAGTGAGCCGGCGCTAAAACGTGTCGCCTCGCACGGGCAGGGCTGGTACGGCTACGACATGGATCCGGCAACCCTGGCTCAACGACTCACTCGCCTCGATGAGCTGCTTGTCGAGCAGGGCCGTACGCGTGCGGATATTGAGGTGTACGTGGGCCCAAACAAGCACCCCGTGACTGCCGAGACCGTTGGGGCCTATGAGGCCGCAGGCGTGCAGCAATTGAACGTTGGGGTGGGTGGCCGTGATATAGACGGCTTTAAGCGTCGGGCAGAAAAAATGGCGGGTATTTGTGGGCTTTGATGCGGGCTGTACAATGCGCGGCTAATTAAGCAGCACGCAGCTTCCGCAACACCATGGCATCCCCCGACACCGCAAGTACGCAAGGTTCAGAAGATACCGGAGCCAGTAGCTCCTCCTTCTCTTTTGTTGATATGGAACATTCCATTCTGGACTTTTGGCAGAAAGAGGATGTGTTTCAGCGCAGTCTGAAGAACACGCAAGATAAGAAGCCCTACATCTTTTATGACGGGCCACCCTTCGCAACCGGTCTGCCGCACCATGGTCATCTGGTGGCTAGCACCATCAAGGACATTGTGCCGCGTTACTGGACCATGCAGGGGCGCTATGTCATGCGTCGCTTTGGCTGGGATTGCCACGGCCTACCCATTGAACACGAGATCGATAAGCAGCTTGGGCTTTCCGCGCAGGATGCGGTACAGAAGTTAGGCATCGCAGGCTATAACGATGAATGCCGCGGCATTGTGGATCGCTATGTCGATCAGTGGCAAGCCACCATCACCCGCCTTGGTCGCTGGGTTGATTTTGATGACGATTACAAAACCATGGACACACCCTTTATGGAGAGTGTGTGGTGGGTGGTGAAGCAGCTCTGGGATAAGGGCTACATTTATCAGGGTTTGAAAGTGATGCCCGTGTCGACCGCGCTCGGCACTGTGCTGTCTAACTTTGAGGCCACGTCTAACTATAAAGATGTGCAAGACCCGGCGGTTACCGTGTCGTTTAAGTTGCGCGATGAAGACGCAAGCATTCTTGCCTGGACCACCACGCCCTGGACGCTGCCATCCAATCTCGCGCTCTGTGTTGGCGCCGACATTGATTATGTCCGAGCCCAGCACAAAGACAGTGATCAGGTCTTTTATCTCGCCGAGGCTCGGCTCGAAGCCTACGGCGAAGACAACTTTGAAGTGCTGGATACGGTTAAAGGCAGCACGCTCGCCGGCCGGGCTTATGAGCCGCTTTTTAACTATTTTGCCGAAGAGACCGAGCGCGGCGCCTTTGTTGTAGTTACCGATGACTACGTGACCGTCGACGCCGGCACCGGCATCGTTCATCAGGCGCCTGCATTTGGCGAAGATGACTATCGGGTGTTGAAGGCAGCCGGCATTGAGGCCTTTGTGTGCCCGGTGAATGTGCACGGTGAATTTGAGCAGAGCGTAACCGACTTTGCTGGTCAGCATGTGAAGGCGGCAGACAAAGACATTATTGCGCATCTCAAATCAAAGAATGCGCTCTTTAAACAAGAAGTGCTGCAGCACAGCTACCCGTACTGCTATCGCTCAGACACGCCGCTGATTTACCGCGCGATTCCTTCCTGGTATGTGGCGGTGACAGAGATTGCCGAGCGCTTAAACAAGCACAACCAGAGCATTCGCTGGGTGCCAGACCACATCAAAGACGGGCGCTTTGGCAACTGGCTCGAAGGCGCTATCGACTGGTCGATTTCACGCAATCGTGTGTGGGGTACGCCGTTGCCTATCTGGGAAAACTCAGAGACGGGCAATCGTATTTGCATTGGCTCGATCGCCGAGCTTGAGAAATACAGCGGGGTGCGTGTTGATGATTTGCACCGCGAACATGTTGATCAGCTTTCGTTTCAGATCGATGGCGAGGCAGGCACGTATTGGCGTATAGAGGAAGTACTTGATTGCTGGTTTGAGTCTGGCTCGATGCCTTATGCGCAATTGCACTATCCGTTTGAGAACGAAAAGATCTTCGATGCGGGTTACCCGGCAGAATTTATCGCAGAAGGCTTGGACCAGACGCGTGGCTGGTTTTATACGCTGCACGTGCTGGCCTCTGCACTCTTCGATAAACCTGCCTTTCGCAACGTGATTGTGAATGGTTTGGTGATGGCCGAAGACGGCAAGAAGATGTCGAAGTCGTTGCGCAACTACACGCCGCCCGATGAGTTGATGGAAGCCTATGGTGCGGACGCGCTGAGGCTCTACCTTATTAACTCTGGACTTGTGCGTGGCGAAGAACAGCGATTTTCAGACAGTGGTGTGAAAGACATGGTGCGCCGGGCGCTATTGCCCTGGTACAACGTGTTCTCATTCCTGCGCACCTACGCCGATATTGATGAGTGGTCGCCCGACAAAGGCATGCATCAAGGCAGCAACGTGCTCGATATGTGGATCACCTCGCGCCTGCAAACCTTGAAGGCGCGCGTTGCTGAAGAGATGGAAGCGTATCGCCTGTACAACGTGGTGCCGGCGCTGTTCGATTTTATTGAGGAACTCACCAACTGGTACCTGCGTCTTAATCGCGCGCGGTGCTGGGGTGAAGATATCTCACCAGACAAGATTGCCGCCTACAGCACGCTGTATAACACGCTGCACGAACTTTCGATGCTGATGGCGCCCTTTGCGCCGTTTCTTTCGGAGCACATCTATCTGCAGTTGGGCGCCTTTGGTGGCGCAACACCCAAACCTGAATCCGTTCATTTATGCAGCTATCCGTTGGTTGAAAGCGCGCAGCAACAACCCGATCTTGAAGTTGCCGTGGCACGGATGCGCGATGTGATTCTGCTGGGCCGCAAGAAGCGCGAGGAAGTGAAGGTTGGTCTGCGAACGCCTTTGAGTTCGCTAACGGTGATTCACAGTGATGCAAAAGTGCTTGATGATCTGAAGAAACTAGAGAGCTATATCAAGGCCGAGCTTAACGTTAAAGAGATTAGTTACGATGCCGATGAGGCCAAGTACATCGAGTTGGTTACCAAGCCCAATTTCCCCGTGCTCGGCAAGCGCCTGGGCAAGCGTATGAAGGAATTTCAGAAAGAGATTAACGCGCTGGATTCATCGAATGCACTTACGCTGCTTGATGGCGGCAAGGTCACTGTGTTGGGCGAAGAATTTGGCAGTGAAGAAATTGCGGTGCAGCGCCAGGCCAGAGAGGGCTCGAACGCGTTGTCCGATCGCTATGTGTCCATTGATCTTGATTGCGAGCTAACGCCTGAATTGATTGCGGAGGGTTACGCCCGCGAAGTGGTTAACCGGGTACAGCAGGCGCGGAAAGATCAGGGGTTTGATGTGTCAGATCGCATTGAGCTCAGGATTACGGGTGACGGCAACCTGCTGGATGCGGTTCGCGCCCATGTCGACTACGTGCAAAAGGAAGTGCTGGCGGTGCAGATTGCCTATGAGGGTGATGCGCCGATTGAAGGCGTCGTGGACGGCAAAGCGTTGGGGCTTGGGTTGGTGAAAGTGGCCTGAGCCCAGGACTGATGTTTGCTCGACGATTTTGTAGTCAAACTCTCAATATTTGCCCGATAGCGGGCAAAATTATCGCTTATTCATAGAATTCTGCCCATGATTGCTTCATGGATGACGACTCAACCCAACTTATTGCGCATGTGGCGCGTAGTACGGACCTGCCGCGGGCGCAGGCTGCGCGCCTGATCGAAGACATTCTTGGGTTCTACAACGAATCCGCTGAAGCTTTTGTTACCCGCCGCCATCACGAGCTGATGGCCCAGGGGCTGAAAAATCCGGCCATTTTTGAGGCCATCGCTCAGGAGCTAACCCAACGTCGGTTTCGCGCCCCTGATCTCAGTGCCCGACAACTCCGCCGCCTGATCTACGGTTAGGCCTTCGCGAACCCTCCACTCATTATTCTAGGAACTTAATCATGTGCGGCATTGTTGGGTACATCGGTAATCAAAATGCGCTGCCTATATTGCTGGAGGGATTACACCGGCTCGAGTACCGGGGCTACGACTCGGCGGGTATCGCAATTTTGCGTGCCGGCAAGCTTGCGGTGTACAAATCTCAAGGCAAAGTTGCTCAACTTGAAGCCAAACTCCCGGCCCGGGCAACCGCTCGCGTTGGAATAGGACACACCCGCTGGGCAACCCACGGTGCGCCTACGGATGAAAACGCCCACCCCCACGCGGATGCATCGGGCAAGCTAGCCATTATTCACAACGGCATTATCGAAAACGCCAGCAGCTTGCGCGCAGAGCTTGAGAAACAAGGCGTGCGAATGCGCTCTGAAACGGACAGCGAACTGTTTGCTCACCTGATCGCATTGGAATTGGAAGAGCACGACGGTGAACTGTCTGGCGAGGTTTTAGTCGACGTACTGCGAAAAGTACTGCAGCGCATTCAGGGTGCTTACGGACTCGCCATTACGCATTCTGATCTGCCTAATGATCTTGTGGTTGCTCGACAAGGCAGTCCGTTAGTACTGGGCATAGGTGACAACGAAATGTTTGCTGCCTCTGATGTTTCAGCGATCGTTCGCCATACTCAGAAGGTTATCTATCTGGATGATGGTGAAATTGCGCAACTGGGTAAGAATGGCTATGCCATTACCAATCTGCACGCCCAGACCAGTAACAAGCAACCCACTACGGTAACCACCACTGCTGAGGAATTCGATAAGGCAAACTTCGACCACTACACCCTTAAAGAAATTCACGAACAACCCGAGGTGATCGAACGCGTGTTGCGCGGTCGTCTGGACGAACGCTTTGCAACGACTCGCCTCGACGGCCTAAACCTTAGTCCGCGCGAAGTGCTGCAGGTGAAACGCATAAAAATATTGGGGTGTGGCTCGGCATTCATAGCGGCAGGGATAGGTGCGCGAATGATCGAGAGCCTTGCCAGAATTCCGGCCAGCGCCGAATCGGCAGCCGAGTTTCGCTACAAGAATCCGATTATAGAAAACGGCACACTGTATTTTGCGGTAAGCCAATCGGGGGAGACCTTCGACACCATGGCTGCAATTGAAGAGATTCAGCGGAAAGGCGGTCGGGTGCTGGGCGTGGTTAACTCTGTCGGCAGCAGCATCGCTCGCGCCTGCGGCTCTGGTGCATATCTACATGCCGGCGCCGAGGTTGCCGTTGTTTCAACCAAAACTTTTGCATCAACACTCACCATATTTGCAATGATCGCGTTGATGTTTGCTCGCACCAGAGATCTCGCGCCGGCCGAGGGCCACAGCCTAATAGAGGCCATGCAAAATCTGCCTCAACAAATTCGAGAGTTGGTTACACAAGAGTCAGTTTACGAAGAGCACGCAAAAACACTCGCAAACTATCAACACGCCTACTTCATTGGCCGCAACGCGGGTTTTGGTGTTGCGCAGGAAGGAGCGCTTAAGTTAAAGGAAGTAAGCTACATTCACGCAGAGGCTTACCCTGCCGCGGAACTAAAGCACGGGCCACTTGCACTAATTAGCGACCAAACGCCAACGATTGCGATTGTGTTTGATGATGAGTTGGTTCCAAAGAACATTGCGAGCATAGAAGAGATCCGCGCCCGCGGTGGTCCGGTACTTGCAATTAGTCAGGGCCATGAGATTGCGCAAGCTGATGCAGGTTGCCTGCAACTGCCCCAAACTCACCCGCTGCTTGCCCCAATACTCGCACTTGTTCCACTCCAGCTACTGGCCTATCACGCGGCCATCGCCCGCGGTTGCAACGTAGACCAACCACGTAACCTGGCGAAAAGCGTGACGGTGGAGTAGGAAATACGGGGACGGTTTACCGATTTCCCATAGAGTTCGAGAGCGTGTGCTTGCCAGGCCCTGTCAGATACAACACCACGCAGCAAAGAAACAGGAATATTCCGTACTCCCAGCCGCCATCCGGTTTGCTTGTGTAGTTCCAACCGTTCTCGAAATGCACTGCACCTGCACCGAATGCAACGGCCCCAAGAAATGGTAATGCGAGGCGCGTTCGGATCCCAAGGATGAGCATGAAACCGCCAACCCATTCGATGAACGCGGCGGGTGGTGCAAACCATCCCGGAACCATATTGATGTGCCAAACCGTGTGCGCCTCGAACACCACCATTGCGCGTTCCAATCCGAAGGTGAACACCTTAAGCCATCCATGAGCGAGAAATACCAGGCCGAGCGACACCCGCAGAACCAAAAGCCCTAGATCCAGATTCTTTTCTTCGTTCATTGTTAGCCCCTCCTGGCTATTGGCGCGCGAGTATTAATATCGATTATGTATGATAATATCGAATATTACCGATAATAATATCAAAGAGGAACAAGACGATGGCAAAAGTTCTCGTTGCCGGTTATGGCGTAATTGGTCAACGGTTGGCCGATGGGGTGGCACTTCAAGACGACATGGAGCTCGTTGGTGTCGTGGACGCCGCGCCCACTTTGCCGGTGCGTACCCTGCGAGATAAAGGCATGCCGTACAAGCTGTTTGCCGCTTTTGACGATGCCACTGCAAAACTCAAGTCCGCCGGCTACGCGGTATCCGGCACGATGGAAGACGTTCTTCCCGACGTAGATATTGTGCTTGATGCATCACCTGGCGGCGTTGGTGCCAAGAACAAGGTGCTGTACCAGAAGCACGGCGTTAAGGCGGTGTTTCAGGGAGGTGAGGCCAACGACGTGTCGGACGTGTTCTTTCACGGCTATGCCAATTACGACAAAGGGCTCAATCAGGATTATCTGAAGCTCACGTCATGTAACACCACCGGGCTTATTCGTACGGTCGACTGCCTCGATCGCGCGGTGGGCATCGAACGGGTTGCCATTACTATAGTACGACGCGTTGCGGATCCTGGTGATTACCATCGCGGTATCGTCAATGCGCTAGAGGTAGACAAAGCACCTAATCATCAGGCCGTCGACCTAATGACCATCATGCCTCACGTCGATGCCACGGGTTTGCTGGTGCATGCGCCGGTTACTCATGGCCACTTTATTTCAGTGCTCGTCACACCCAAAAAAGATCTGTCGATCGACCAGGCGGCAGATGCCTTTGCCGCCCACGATCGCCTGCGCATGGTGACGCTAGAGGAGGGCTTTATAGGCAACGCCTCTATATTTAAATACGCTCGCGATATGGGTCACCCTCGTGGCGACATCTACGAAGTGCCGATCTGGCGCGACACACTAGTTAAATCCGGGCGCGATCTGATGTTTGGTATTCATATTCCACAGGAGTCAGTCACTATTCCTGAAACCATCGATGCTGTTCGGGCGGCTTGTGGATTACAAAAGGATGGGCTAGAAGCGGTAGGTGCCACCAACAAGCACCTCGGTCTGCCGTACTGGAAGTAGCATAGCCTTCAGGTAATGACGCCTCTGGAAGAAGTCGAAGTTGCGGGCAAAACCGTTCTATTGCGGGTGGATATCAATTCACCTATCGATGCAAAGACCCGCAAGATCACCAACACCAATCGTATAGAAAAAAGCCTTCCGACTATTTCTTACTTGTTAGGGCAGGGCGCCAAACTGGCCATGGTGGCGCATCAGGGAGATACCCTCGACTACCAGAACCTGATGCCGATGCAGGAACATGTGCACATACTCAGCCGCATGCTCAGCGTAACGGTCGACTATATAGATGATGTGTGCGGCCCAGCAGCGCAGGACAAGGTCAAGTCACTCGCAGCGGGTGAAGCTGTGTTACTCGGCAACCTGCGCTATCTCAGCGAAGAAATTTCTACCTTCGAGTCAGCAGTTAAACTTGAACCACACGAAATGCTGGATACCTGGCTGGTGCGAGCACTTGCGCCGCTTGTCGACGTTTATGTGAACGACGCCTTTGCGGCTGCGCACCGCAACGCACCCTCGATGGTAGCGTTTCAAGAGATCAAACCCACCGCAGCGGGGAAGTTGTTGTTCGATGAAGTATCGGCACTCGATCGCGTGATGATGCAGCCCGAACATCCATCGGTCTTTGTTTTGGGTGGCGCCAAAATCTCCGATGCGTTCGGCATGATGCAGCAGGTGCTCCAATCTGGTACCGCCGATCAAATTCTGGCCTGCGGCATTACCGGCGAGATTATGTTGCTCGCCTCGGGGCGTAAACTCGGCGATATTAAAGAACAGTTTCTCAAAGATCGCGGTTTGCTGGAGTTTGTTGTGCAGGCTGAGTCTTACCTGCGGGATTACGGTGACAAAATTGTGTATCCGCTAGATCTTGCGTTTGAAGAAAGTGGAGTTCGGAAGGAAATTGCGGTTGCCGATCTGCCGGCAGAACACCTCTACATGGACATTGGTGCTGCCACTATTACCGCGTTTGAAAAAGCGATTGGTGAGGCAAAAACGTTGTTTGTTAACGGCCCGCCAGGAGTATATGAAAACGCCCTGTTCGAAAAGGGTACCCAGGCGGTTTGGAATGCCATTGCAGCAGCTCCGGGTTACTCCGTAATTGGCGGCGGTGATACGGTGACTGCAGCCACCCGATTTGTTGACCTCGACAAGATCAACTACGTTTGCACCGCGGGGGGCGCCATGGTGCGTTACCTTTCCGGCAAGAAACTGCCGCTCATAGCGGCAATGGAAAAAGCCAGCGCTCGCTAAACCTCAGAGCTCCAGTCTGTGTCTTCAATAACCGACTTGAGCTTCTGTAGAAACGCTGCGGAATAAGCACCGTCAATAGCCCGATGATCGAACGACTGCGCGAGCATTCCCACAGGACGAATGGCGATTGAGTCTCCAGCCGGCGACTCAATAACAACCGGGCGCTTCTTCACCGCATCCATCGACAGAATGCCGATCTGCGGTTGATTGATAATAGGTGCAGTAAACAGCGTGCCGTAAGGACCTGGGTTAGACAGCGTGTAGGTGCCACCAGATAGTAAGTCGGGAGGCAGTTTGCGAGATTTTGCCAGCACGACTAAATCATTGATCGCATTCGCCAGACCTTTCACATTCATGCCATCGGCGTTCTTAACAACAGGTGCAACCAATCCTTCGTGATCGAGATCAATCGCAATGGCGAGGTTGATGCTCTTGTGCAGGTGCAACGCCTGACCCACGACGCTGGAATTTAAGCGCGGGAACTCTGCCAGTACCTGGGTAATAGCACGTGCCACAAAGGGCAGATAAGTGAGTGAAAAGCCGCGTTCGCTTTTCCATTTGTCTTTGTGCTGCAATCGGCACGCATCAATCGCGCTGAAGTCGGCTTCTATCGCCTGCAACACGTGCGGCGATGTGGCTTTCGACATAACCATGTGGTCTGCCGTGACACGACGGAACCGATCGAAGGGGATAACTTCGTCATTTGGTTGGGCGCCGTTTGGAGCAGCAGTTGCGCCGCGCGCCATCGCCGCGCCGGCAAGAGCTGCTCCGCCTGCGACTACCGCGGTGCCTGAGCCGCCGGCATCTACGAAGGCCAGAACATCGCGCTTTGTGATTCGGCCATCCCGGCCGGTACCGGTAATGGCGTTGATATCTAGCTCGTGTTCATTGAGCAGCCGTCTTACCGCTGGCGATAACTTGGTGTTGGTTGATTTAGGGGGCAGCCCAACTGGCGCGGCATTGGAGGCTGCACTGGATACCGCACTGGAAGTAGTGGCGGAGGGTGTGGCTGCAGGTGCGGGTGTGGGTGTGGCTGGGTTTTGGGGCTTCGCTGCAGAATTTGCGACTTCACCTTCCACAGCTACAACGGCGAGCACCGTTCCTACATCTACCGTTTCACCCTCTGGTACGTTAATGCTGCTAACCACGCCAGCACCAGGAGATTCGATTTCCACTGCCGCCTTGTCGGTTTCGACATCGAGCAACAGCTCGCCCTTGGTGACGCTATCGCCGACCTTCTTGTACCAGGTGGTGACGGTTCCTTCGAGAACGGTTTCGCCCAGTTGTGGCATTAAGACATCCATAACTGCTCCCTAGTCCGCGATGCGTACAACAGCGTCGACAATCTTCGGTGCACTTGGCAAAACCGAATCTTCAAGCGCATCAGCCGAGGGCAGGGGAATGTGCGGGGTGGTTACCCGCACAACGGGTCCATCGAGATTCCAGAACAGCTCTTCAGATACCAGCGAGGATACCTCTGCACCCCAACCACACAGGCGCGGGTTTTCTTCGACGGTAACCAATCGACCTGTCTTGGTAACAGATTCGAAAATGGTGGTGGTGTCTAGCGGTACCAGTGAGCGAACATCAATAACTTCGGCAGAGATGCCGTGTTCGTTTGCAAGAATGTCCGCGGCTTTGGTGGCGTGCTGAACCATCGCAGCCAGTGCGATGATGGTGACGTCTGATCCTTCGCGCAGTACCTTCGCTTTGCCTAGCTGGTCGACATGTTCGCCATCCGGTACTTCGCCCTTAATTCCATACAGCGACTTCTGTTCAAAGAACATGACCGGATCGGGATCGCGAATGGATGCAGCCAACAAACCCCAGACGTCGGCAGGGCTAGAAGGTGCAACTACTTTTAACCCAGGAACAGCCATCGCCCAGTTCTCAACACTCTGCGAGTGCTGTGCTCCAAAACGCGCACCACCACCATTGGCCGAACGAATAACCAACGGAAAGCTGCACTGACCGTCGGTCATGTAGCGTGATTTTGCGATCTGGTTAACCACAATGTCCCAGCACACCGCAAAAAAGTCCGAGAACATAATCTCGGCAATGGGCCGCAAGCCTGTCATTGCGGCACCGGCGGCGGCACCGAGAATCGCTTGTTCCGAGATAGGGGTATCTCGAACACGCAGTCCGCCAAATTCTTCGACTAAACCACCTGTGGTTTTAAACACACCACCTGCAGCGGCAATATCCTCGCCGAGGAACACAACGTTTTCGTCGCGCCGCATTTCTTGAGCAATCGCGGTCTTCACCGCATCGCGATAGGTTAGTTGCGCCATGATGCACCTCCATCAGCCCAAACTTCGGTATGTGCAATCTCCATCGGCGGTGTACCGCTTTCGCGTGCGGTTTGTTCCGCTTTATCGACGCGCGCGGCCTGCCGAGCTTCTATAGCGTCAAGGTCGCTTGCTGGAATTCCAGCATCGAGAAGTTGTTTGCGATACATAGTAATTGGGTCTCGTGCCTTCCAGGCAGCTACCTCTTCATCCGGTCGATACTTACCCGGGTCGGCGCGTGAGTGGCCCCCGTGCCTATAGGTTAGCGCCTCTATTAGCGTTGGGCCTCCACCTTTGCGCGCTTTATCGAGCGCGGCTGATGCGGTGGCGTACATGACATCGGCGTTGTTGCCGTCGACCAGAATCGATTCCAGTCCGTAAGAGCCAGCACGATCTGCAGCAGGATTCGGTACCGCGGTCACGTCTTTGATAGGCGTGTACTCCATATACAGGTTGTTCTCGCACACGTAGACAACCGGCAAGTTCCAGATGGCTGCAAAATTAAGCGTTTCATGAAAGGCGCCAATGTTGGTTGTGCCATCGCCAAAGAAGCACACGGCTACCTGACCCGACTCTCTGTACTGAGCCGACCATGCAGCACCTGCTGCCATTGGCATGTGTGCACCAATGATTGCGTATGACCCGAGCACACCTTTTTCCATATCCATTAGGTGCATCGAGCCACCTTTGCCGTGCAGCAAACCGCATTCGCGGCCCATCAGCTCACCCAGAATTGCGGTCATGGAGACGCCGCGAACCAGAGTGTGGTTATGCCCGCGATAGGTACAAAAGGTGTAATCGTCGTCGCGCATGGCCGCACCAAATCCGGCGGCGATGGCTTCCTGGCCCATGGCCAGGTGCGTTGTGCCTTTAACGAGGTTCTGCATGAACAACTCGTATGCGCGTTCTTCCATCCCTCGACACGCGTGCATCAACTCGAACAATTCCAAGCGAATTTCGGTCTGGGGTGGATTCGCTTCCTTAATCACAGCCGAGGGCTGCGCATCACTTTTAGCCAATGGAAGTGTCCCGGTAATTTATCGATTGTTTGGAAATTTTAGGGTATTTGTCGATTATATGGTAGCCCTAACTGAGGGGGCATGGCGCCGCTATGGCTCCGACACAGGCGGTGTCGAACCAGATTTTTAAGGGAAACGTTGCGGTCTCATTTATTCGATTATCTGTCGTTTTGGCGCTTTTTGACGATATAGTAGCGCCCTTGCATGTCAGCTGGAATAAACACTCATGATCAATGCCGCAATTGTAGGCCTGGGCTGGTGGGGAAAAACCCTTGTCGAATCTGTCTCTGGGGAGAGTGACGAAATCCGCTTTGTGGCGGCGACCACAAGGTCTAAAACAGATGAGGACAAGGCGTTTTGCAAACTGCACAACCTCGAGCTGCGAGAATCGTTTGAGACGATTATTGACGACGCCGACATCGATGCCGTGGTCCTGGTTACCCAAAATTCTATGCACGCGGCCCAAAGCGTTGCTGCAGCAGCCAAAGGTAAACATGTTTTCTGTGAAAAGCCGCTGGCGTTAACCCAGGCGGATGCGCAAGCCGCGGTGCAGGCCTGTGAGCAGGCGGGCGTACAGCTGGCTGTTGGTTATAGCCGACGCTTTCATCCAGAGATGACCAAGCTGCGTGACATGGTTCGTTCGGGAGAGCTCGGCACCATTCTGCATTGCGAAGCCACCATGACGTTTCCTAACGGGCTGTTTTTGGAACCCGATGCATGGCGTGCCAGTAAAGATGAGACGCCCTGCGGTGGTTTAACCCCCATGGGTGTGCACGCAATCGACGGCTTTATTGATCTGTGTGGTGACATTGAAACGGTTTACGCGCAAAGCTTCCGCCGCACGGTAGAAGTAGATGCAGACGACACCACATCCATTTTGTTTCGCATGAAAGACGGCATGTCGGGCTATCTCGCCACCATGACGGCCACGGGTGGCGGATTTAACTTTCAGGTTTATGGCTCTAAAGGTTTTGTGAAGCTTGAAGGCATGACCCACATCGCAGGCGCACCTTCAGAGGAACGTCGCTTTCAGTTGTTTGGCGATTGCACCTTCAAACCCATCAAAGGCCCGGCTCAGAAGTGGGAAGCGACAAAGTTTGATGTGGCGCGAGCCGCACTTGATGCCTTTGGCGTAGCTATCCGTGGCGGCGAACCTTACCAGATCTCTAATGCCGAACACGTGCACTGCGCGGCGGTCACTGAGGCTGTTGTTCGATCGGCGGGCAGCCATCAGGTCGAAAAAGTTTAGTGACTAACTCTTAACCGTGAAGTTGTTCGTGCTGCGTCATGGTATGACATCCAATGAGGATGTAGATGCTGATCGCACCTTAACTGACACGGGAATCCGCGAAGTCGAGGATGTCATTCGTCTGCGCCGTGATGAGATGACCAACATTAGCGCTATCTATTCAAGCCCCTTGCTGCGGGTAAGGCAAACGCTGGATATTGCGGCAAACATCCTGGGCAATGAGCATTTGATCAGTGAATCGGAGTATTTGAAAACCGGATCGCGGTTGCCCGAGATGATCGCTTTTTTGCGGGAGCTTGATTATGAAGGGGGCGACGTACTAGTCAGCAGCCATCAGTCTTGCACCAGCATTCTTGTGCTGTGGATCACCGGCGAAGATATATTGATTCCAAACGGCAGCATGTTGGCGATAGATGTCGAGAGAGCAGAGCGTGCTATCGGAAAAATTCTCTGGCAGGAAAGTCGCGACGGTAGCAACATTAAGCGCAGCTCAGATGTTATCGACATGTTCTAGAGAGACATGTTCTAGGGAATAGAACTTTCTCGTGTATCGCCAGATTCGTTAGCTTGCCAAATCTTGCCGGATGCAACATCCAAACAGGTTAACCAACCGTCGTCTGCATAAACTTTGGTATCAATACAGATCGCGTGGTCATTTCGAACCGGCACGCCGGACGCCTGCGGAGTATGCCCACACACCATGATCTTGCCGGACATATGGGCCTCGGGGTTGCGAAACTTTTGCCAGTAACGCGCGGCATCTGATTGTTCCTCTAAGGGCTGATCAGCTCGTGCGTTGGCGTGCACAAAAAAATGCGTGTCGCACTCATAGAAGGGCTGCAATGTGTTTGTTAGAAAGTCGAGGTGGTCGCTGGGTAGGTCGTCGAACGATTCGCCATAGGAGGCAAGGGTTGCTTTGCCGCCAGCGTTTAGCCAGCTACTTAACCAGGCGTCGGAGCGCATGGCATCCAGCATCATAAGTTCATGATTGCCGCGCAGCGCCACATGGCGACAACGCGTGCCGAGCGCAAGCAACAACTCGATAACGCCTTTGCTATCTGGCCCCCGGTCGACGTAGTCGCCGAGGGTAACCATGACATCGTCAGAGGCGGGTTGAACGGCCGCGAGCAGTGCGGCCAGGGCCGCGGCACAACCGTGGATATCGCCTATGGCTAGATGGCGCTCAGGCATCGGTGGACACGGGCAGAACCCCTCCTAAATGATCGAAATTTTTATACTTTTCTCGATATTGACGATATAATCGCTAGTCAGCCGTTTTCGGGCTGGCATCAGTAGTAGAGGGAGAATCAGGTGGCATATCGTGTAGGCACTCAGGGAATGATGCAAGTTGATTACGAAGAACGTATCAACATGGATCGCATGCGTGAGCATCGGTGGGCGCGCATCAAACAGTTTATGGACCACTTCGATATCGAATGTCTGCTGTTGTTCGATACCTGCAACAAGCGTTACGCCACCTCAACCGCGGTGTGCTCCCCCGAGATCGACAACATGGGCCGGTACTCTATTGTTCCGCGCAACGGCCCGCCGCATATTTTTGGTTTTGGTTCAGAAGTAGCCGCCGAGAAACTCAACTGCCCGTGGATCGCGGACTACACCTACCCTGCG
Organism: uncultured Pseudomonadales bacterium; assembly: GCA_964519335.1. Taxonomy (GTDB): domain Bacteria; phylum Pseudomonadota; class Gammaproteobacteria; order Pseudomonadales; family Azotimanducaceae; genus JALZVT01. The sequence continues at coordinate 11,682 of CAZFIA010000010.1, read as the reverse complement.
CACGGCACCATGTATGGCGCCCTGCCTCCGGAGTGGGGGCCTACTAAAGGTTTTCTTAAAGACCTCGATATGGTCTTGAACAACTTTGGTTTAGACAAGAGCAAGATTCGCATCGGCGTCGATGTTATTGAGTCGCAGACACTGCTCGCCATGCAGAGCGCGGGCTATACGATCGCCGACGGCACGGCGGTGATGCAACACGCGCGCGCCATCAAGAATGAAGACGAAATCGCGCTGATGAAACACGCTTGTGCAATTGTTGACGCAGCGTTCCATCGCATTGCAGAAGAGATTCGCCCCGGCGCCAAAGAAAACGATCTGCAGGCCGTTGCATCACATGAAATGCACAGGTTAGGCGCCCAGTGGGTACACAACGTGCAAGTCACTTCGGGCAACCGAACCTTTCCACACCCGCACCTAAGTTCTGACCGACTGCTGCAACCCGGTGACATCATATTTATGGACGTTGTCTGTTTGTATAACGGCTACCACACTTGCGTGTATCGCTGCTTCACTGTTGGTCCGCCATCGCAGAAGCAAATTGATACCCATGCCCGCTGTTATGAAATTCAGATGGGCGGCATCGATGCCGTGAAGCCTGGTGCAACCACGGCGGATGTGGTGACGCGCTGGCCCGACTATCGAGAGATGGGCGCATTGAACGAGCACGAGATATTTGGCTTGCAATACGGTCACGGCGTGGGCGTTGGACTGTGGGAATTTCCCATCATGTCGCGCGCTTATAGCATCGAGAACCCGGTTGAGCTTGAGCCGGGCATGGTGATTGCTCTTGAGACCTATGCGGGTAACGAAGACGGTACCGATGGCGTACGCCTCGAAGACGAGGTTGTAGTCACAGACACCGGTATCGAAATCATCACCAAATTTCCCAACGACCGTATCATTGGTTGTGGAATGAGCTACTAGACCACCGGTTAAGTCTCAACGCAGGTAGATTATGGCAACGACCATTAAAGTAGCCGTTATCCCAGGCGACGGGATTGGCATGGAAGTGATGCCCGAAGGTATGCGCGTGCTTGAGAAAGCCGGCAGCAAGCATGGCATCAACTTCGACTGGCAAGAGTTTGATTGGTCGTGCGAGATGTATCTGAAAACCGGTCATATGATGCCGGAAGATGGTATCGAACAGCTCAGAGCTTTCGATTCTATTTATCTGGGTGCCGCCGGTTTCCCGACAGTGCCCGATCATATCTCGCTGTGGGGTCTGCTCATTCCCATTCGACGAGAGTTCGACCAGCACATTAACTTGCGCCCCGTGCGGCTATTTGACGGCGTACCTTGCCCGCTCGCTGGGCGTAAGCCCGGAGACATCGACTTCTATGTGGTACGCGAGAACGTCGAAGGCGAATACTCAAGCATCGGTGGCATTCAGTACGAGGGCACCGAGCACGAAGTTGTCGTTCAGCAGAGCGTCTTTACCCGTCGCGGCGTCGACCGGGTATTGAAGTACGCCTTTGAGCTTGCGCAGAAGCGACCCGCCAAACATCTCACCTCTGCGACTAAATCGAACGGCATTATTCACTCCATGCCTTACTGGGACGGTCGTGTTGCCGAAATGGCCAAAGACTATCCGGGCATTGACGTTGATCAGTACCATATAGATATTCTGACCGCGAACTTTGTGCGTATGCCCGATCGATTTGACGTGGTTGTCGGCAGCAACCTGTTTGGCGACATTCTTTCGGATCTTGGCCCGGCCTGCACCGGCACCATCGCTATTGCGCCATCGGCAAATCTCAATCCGTCGAATGAGCACCCCTCAATGTTCGAGCCCGTGCACGGTTCAGCACCCGATATCTATGGTCAGAAAATCTCCAATCCCATTGGGACCATTTGGGCTGGTGCGATGATGCTTCAACACCTTGGCCATCAAGCGGCTCACGACAGCATAATGACCGCTATAGAGAACACCCTTAGAGATCAGGCAAACCTCACCCCCGACATGGGTGGCAAAGCCAATACAGAAGAATTGGGTAAGGCCATTGAGGCGGCAATCGGGTGATTGCTGAACCCTGGTTTTCAGTGGTGGCGCTCATCGCGCGCATTCTGCTGGCAACGGTGTTTCTGTTTAGCGGCTTAGAGAAAGGCACGCACTACCAACGCACGTTGCAAGAGTTTGAAAGAGAGTCTATTCCGCTGCGACCAGCGTCGGTTATCTTAACCATTGCGCTGCACCTGGTTGCGCCAATCTGTTTGATTGTGGGTTGGTTAGTTACCGAGATGGCTGTTGCGCTTGCGGTGTTTACACTGGCCGCAACTATCGCGGTACATCACTTTTGGACGATGACCGGCGATGAACGTCTGGCGCGTACCCGCATTGCGCTGTCTAACTTGGCCGTTATTGGGGGGCTTCTATTGCTTGCCGTTACCGGGCCCGGTGAGCTGGTCTTATAGTCGAAGACAACCGGGGCCTTAGCTGGCCAAACAGCCTTGCAGCGATTGACGAATATAGGGCTCGTCGAGATTCTTACCAATGAACACCAGCCGGTTTATAGGTTTTTCATCGCCCCACTCACCAACTGCTTCGCTGCCAAAGATCATGTGCACACCCTGAAACACAAATCGATAATCTTGGCCGTCGATACCTACCACGCCTTTCATCCGATACACATCAGGACCGTTTTCCTGCAAAAACTCTTCAAGCCATGCGTTTAGTTGCCCGCCATCAAACTTTCCGGGCAACTCGATAGAGGTAGAAGACACTTTTGAGTCGTGTGAGTGTTCGCCGTGGAAGTCGTGTTGGTTCTTTGGGGGGTGTTGAACGCCATCCGAGTCAGACAACGTCAACAAACGATCGGCAGGTGCGTGACCGGCAAACAGCGCTACGGTTTGAGCGGTATCAAGGCGTAACTCAAAATCTGTTTCTGTGTTTGAAAAATCCAGTTGGTAGTGATGATTGGTATCGGTTACGGCCTGCCCTGGCGCAAGCGCGTTAGGTTCATCAGAGAAGTGCACAAACACAGATTCTGCCAGCATCAGCAAATCGTCGTCGTTGCTCGGCACTACTTTTACGATGGACAATGCCGTTTCATCGCTGCCGTGATCGTGGCTGTGATCGTGTGCATGATTTTCGTGGTCATGGCCATGGTCATGATGGTGATGTTCTGTCCCTTCGGCCGCCAACCCCAAACGGTACTTTCCGGCCGGCAATTCCCACACGCCTGCCCAAACGAAGGGATACTCTGGCTCCAGAAAGTTGGGTTCGATGTCTACCGCGCGCTGTACGTTGAACCCACCAATGTCCAAAAGCTCAGCAACCGGTGCATCGGCCATAGTCGCTTCATAGAAGCCAGCCATGGTGTTCATGCCCTGCAGGCGTCTCTTTACGCCGCGCTTTTCTTCGTCGCTGATTAAATCGATCTTGTTGATAATGATGCGATCAGCAAAAGCGATCTGCGCCAGTACCTCGTCTGTCTCATCATCCAGGTGTTGCCCAACGTGTTTGCCATCAACCAGCGTGACAATGCCGTCGAGCTGATAGAAATCCTGGATGTCTTCTTGAACCAGAAAGGTTTGGGCCACGGGGGCGGGGTCTGCCATGCCCGTTGTTTCCAAAATCACCCGATCAAAATCTTCCAGGCGGCCGGCCATTTCGCCAAGTATTCGAATGAGATCGCCACGGACGTTGCAGCAGATACAACCGTTGTTCATCTCGAACACTTCTTCGTCGGCGTTGATGACCAGGTCTTGGTCAATGCCAATCTCGCCGAATTCGTTTTCGATGACAGCGATACGCATGCCGTGGTCTTCGGATAGAATGCGATTGAGTAATGTGGTTTTGCCGCTGCCGAGAAAGCCGGTTAGCACGGTCACGGGGATTTTTCGTGTCATTTGCTGATTATATAAAGAACGGTACTGTCGTGCATGCCTTCCGGATGGGAATCATGTCTTCGGGATGATGAGAGGAAGTTGAGCTGAAATTTTTGTCTTTCGAGTCGGGTGGTTTTCAACGCTTGGGTTGGCTCCTGGATGACGGTAACACTGTGCTGTCGGTTGACCGTGAAAACAAGGGGATGCCACAAACCTTAATGGATGTGATCCGGCGTGGGCCTTATGCCCGGCATCAGATCACCAGCGCCGAAGATACTCTTGAGCGCTTCGAGCTTAACGAGATTCAGCTAATTCCACCCATCATTCCTTTTGCCACTTTCTGTATGACAGGCAATTCTTCAGACGCTGCTGAGGCCGAGCGTTTGTGCAACGATGAGTTCCCTACTGTTTCTATTCGCACGCCGCGCAATCACGTTGCTCACGGAGAAGTGATTGATATTCCGTTGCGCAGTAAAACACTGGAAAGCGAGGGCAAACTGGCTGTGATCCTGGGCCGAGGTGGCCGCTACATCACGGAAGAGCACGCGCCGCGACACGTTTTTGGTTATTCAATCTTTAATGACAGTTCTGTCAAAGGCTACGACTCGCATTCCTCTCAGTTTGGACTGGCCAAAATGTTTGATTTGTCAGCCGCTTTTGGTCCTGCAGTTGTGACCGAAGACGAAGTGGGTGATCCGTATCAACAAACCATCGAAACCCGAATCAACAACGAGCCCACTCAATCTATTTCGCTTGCGAACATGCGACACACCATTGCCGAGACCATCGCCTATATTTCCTCTGCAGTCACTATGTTCCCTGGCGATATGGTGGTGATGGCTATTCCTACCGACAATTGTTTGAAACCAGAACGCTTCATGCAGATTGATGATCAAATGGACGTTAGTATTTCCGGAGTAGGGACGCTTTCGAACCTTATCAAGGCAGAGCCGACGCACCCGCGCACCGTGGGTTGTTGCTAGAGTCTGCTAGACAAACACGAGGCTTAATTGCGGGAACGCAATGAGCACGATTAAGACGACAAGCATAAGCACCGCAAACGGAAAGGCGCCTGCAAAAATGTCGAATAGTGAAATTCGATCATCATCTAGTGTTGACTTGATAACATAGCAAGAGATGCCCAGCGGCGGTGTTAACAAGCCGATCTCTGCACCCACGATGGTGATGATGCCAAACCAGACCAGATCGACGCCGTAAGGTGTCACTATTGGCAGAAACAGCGGCACCATAATGAGAATGATGGACGTGGTGTCGAGTATGGTGCCGAGAATGATCAGCACTACGACGTAGATGGCCAGAATTCCGTACAGGCCAATGTTAGCCGCAGCGATGAGTTCACCCAGCTCATTAGGTAGGCCAGAAATGCCAAGCATGCGGCTATACATGGTTGCCGCAACAATCAACAGCAATATAGAGGCAACAATGTGTCCAGCCTCTACCAGCACGTTCCACAGTACATGACGATCGAGCGATCGTTTGATGGTAGCAATGAGTAATGCACCAAGTGCGCCGACCGCACCGGCCTCCGTGGGTGTAAACACGCCGCCGTAAATTCCGCCCAGAACCATGAGCACCAGAATAACGATGGGTGCAATTTTTCCTAACAGTACTTTGCCACTGAAGGTTTCGAGCGCCTGGGCCGCCTTGTCTTTTTCTTCCTGGCCACCGACGTAGCCTTTAAAGAAGGTAGCCATCACCACAATGGCGATGACATAAACCACCGCAAGCAAAATGCCGGGCACAATGCCGGCCTTAAACATCGCGGCAACCGATTGCTCGGTGATGATGGCGTAAACAATCAGCATAACGCTTGGAGGAATTAGCATGCCCAGCACAGAACTGCCGGCGACCACGCCCACGGCAAACCGTGCTGTGTAACCAAACCGCATCATCTCTGGCACGGCAATACGCGTGAACACCGATGCAGACGCAATACTAACCCCGGTAATTGCGGCGAATGCAGCGTTAGCTGCGACTGTTGCCACACCAAGCCCACCGCGAACGCGCCGCAACAACTGGTTGGCCACCTGATAGATGTCTCGGCCCATGCCGGCGTGACTCACCACCAACCCCATCACGACAAACAAGGGGATAACCCCAAAGACGTAGTCTTCGAGGCTGTTGGATGCCGCAAGCGTTACCAGATAAGTGGGCGCCTCTAGCGTGCCGCGCAAGTACCAAACCGACAGGAATGAAACGAGCCCAAGGGCTATGGGTACATACATACCCGCATAGATCAGTACCAGGATCGCAATAATCGACAACAGGCCAACGTCGATGCCCGTCATTTCACAGCCTCTGTAGCTGATCCACCCGGTCCGTTCGATTTGTCCTCACCGTGACGTAGCGCGTAAATGTGCCGCCCGATAAATCCGACAAAGACAAAGATTACCGTGATGGCGCCAACAATCAGAATCAATCGCACGGGCCAGACCGGGACGGTAAAGATGCCCTGGTTGCCGGCGTAGTAATTTCGTTCCCAGGCTTCGACCAATCGTGGAACAGAACCGCTGACGATGGTTACAAAAAACGCTATGCCGCACAGCTCGAAAAATATGCCGAGAATGTGTCCAAGCGCCGGTTTCTTCTCGCACAGTCGGTTGTACAGGCTGTCTGAACGAGTGAGTCGACCGTTGCGTACGGCGTCAGCGAGTTGCAAAAACACAATCGCAACGATAGACAGCTCAACCAGCTCGGCAACGCCATCGATCGGATGATTGAATAGAAAGCGGGAGAACACATCTATGTTAATCATGATGATCATGGCAAAGATCAACGCGCCCCCCGCGCTGTTGATGGCCGATACCCACTTGGAGAACCCCCTGCTCAGCAAATTGCCCTGACCTTCCATTAGCCTACTCCCGATCCCAGTGGCGCATGATCGGCTGGTTGTTGGCGCGCATGATGTCCATGTAGTCGCGCAAGATGTCGTGTCCGGGCAAGCCTCGCGATTCCATGTCATCTGCCCATTCCTTGGCGATGTTGGGCAACGACATGGCCCAGGCGCGGCGTTGCTCGTCACTCAAGGTGATGATCTTGCCGCCAAACTCTTTGTATTGCTCAATGCTGCGGGCCGAACGACGTTCTGTTTCTCGCGCCAGTTCGTCACGATAATCTGCAGCGGTTTGAGTAATAACCGTTTGCACTTCTTTTGGCAGTCGCTCCCAGGTGCGGTCGTTCATCACTATGGTTTTGGTTGGCACTGCGCCGAGACGAACATCGACCATGTAGGGCGCCACCTCATATAGCCGGTAGGCAATGCTGCTCTCTGCCCAGCCAATCAGACCATCTATCAGCCCTGTCGCCAGATTGTTGTACCAATCACTGAGCCCGCTGCTGACAGCAGCTGCATCGACAGCCGTAAGCAGGCGCAAGTTGAGTCCCACGCCGCCGATCTTTTTGCCGTTGAAATCCTCAAGCGAGGTCACGGGAAAGTTTGTGAGTACTTGATAGGTATCAATAGAACCCGCGGTTGTCAGGAACACCAGCCGATAGGTTTTCCACTGGTCTTCAAGAATGGGGTACTTCTCGATAAGCCCCGACATGGTGCGTGCTGTGAGCCCTAGATCAGAAGTGACCAGAGGCGTGACATAGGGCAGATTGTGGAACGGCACTTTGTCGGGGTGATAGGGCGTGGTGATGATGCCGATATCAGCCAGATCGTATTGCAGTGAATCAAGCACGCCGCGGGTCTTTGCAATGGTACCGCCGAACGCCTTGTTCCAGCGAATTTGATAGTTGCCGGTGGCAGCGAGCCGTCGATCGACCTCAGGAATAAAGTACTCGACGAATACGTGGGTCCAAAGTGCAGTCGTTGCGTAAGAGTCGACGGCAATGAGCGGAATAACAACGGGGTCTTTTGGTGGCGTCTCTGCGGCGCGCGCGGGCGCCATTGAGCTCGCCAACAACATGAGCACGCAGGCGACCACTACGGATTTGAAAAAGCGGATGGCCACTGCTTCCTATATATTCACAATATTGATATTCCGTCTGAATTCCGCACGGCTGGGGATGCGAGACATCGTGCCGCAGGTACACAAATAATATCGATTAAAGTACACTATACGCGAACAAATCGACAATTTGTCGTTTGGTAAATTATGGCTAAAACTCAAGCAGCGCAGCGAACCCAGGCGGAAAACAAGCCTGCGCCCTCCGCCACACTGGCCTCATCGGTCTACGATCGGCTGCAGTCCGACATTCTTACGGGCGTGTTGCAACCGGGCCAGAAGCTGCGGCTAAAAGAGCTGACCGAACGCTATGAAACCGGCAACAGCCCGTTGCGCGAAGCGCTCAATCGCTTATCGGCCGCGGGCATGGTGTTGCGCGAAGAAAATCGCGGCTTCCGGGTACCCACGGCCAATGCCGAGGATCTTGCTGAGGTAACCCGCACGCGCTGTTGGCTTGAAGAGATTGCGCTGCGCGAGTCTATTGAACATGGCGACAGTCAATGGGAAGAGCGCATCGTTGTGGCCTTTCATTGGCTCGAACGTTCCGACCGCACAACTGGTGAAGGTGAAGCTGACGGTGAAAAGGAAACAACGCTGTCGCCTGAGTGGGAAGCACACCATCAGCAGTTTCATGCGGCGTTGGTCTCTGCTTGTCGATCGAAGATATTAATGGAGTTTTGTGATGAGCTCGCTCAGCGATCATTTCGTTACCGCAGCATCGCTGAGGTGATCGAGTATCGCGATCGCCATGAGCTCGACGAACATCGCAACCTTCGCGATGCCACCATCGGGCGTGATGCAGAAACCGCGGTCAAGCTGCTCAAAGAACACTATCAGGTAACGTCTGACATTTTGCTGGAAAGCGGACGCTTCGACTAACAGGATGGCAATGTGAAAGTAGGATTCATTGGTCTTGGCCGTATGGGGCAGGGTATGGCTGGCCGAATAGTTGCCGCCGGTCACGACCTTGTAGTTACCGACCCCATGCCCGAGCAACTAGCAGCACTCGTTGATGCTGGCGCTGTTGCCGCGGACTCGCCGGCGGCCGCGAGCCAGGGTCGTGACGTCATCATCTCTATGCTACCCAGCGACAAGATTCTTGATATTGTGTTGCATGGCGACAATGGCCTGATTGAGCACATGCCCGATAACTGCATACACATGGCCAGCGGCACCCATGGTGTTGCCGCTGTGAATGCCGCCAAAGACGCTCACGCCAAAGCCGGACAGACCTTTATGGCTTGCCCGGTACTGGGTCGTCCGGATCTTGCTGCTGAAGGTTTGCTGAAACTGGTACCTGCGGGGCCACCTGCGGCCGTCGACACTGTTCGTCCTTTGCTAGACGTTATCGGTCAGCAAAATTTTGAAGTGGGCACCAGCCCGCAGGCCGCTGCAGCCGTGAAGATTGCCAACAATTTTGTGTTGGGTTGTGCCATTGAAACCATGGGTGAAGCCTTGTCGCTGGTCGAAAAACTGGGGGTTGAACCCGAGCTGTTTTATAAAGTGATGACCGAAGGGCTCTTTGCGGCACCAGCCTACGACATCTACGGCCGGTTCATTGTCGACAAAAGCTGGGACTCGCATGGCGCAACGGCCGTGATTGGATTGAAAGACGCAGACCTCGCGCTTGAGGCGGCAAAGACCGTCGATGTGCCGCTACCCAGTCTTAACGCCTGGCGCACTTATCTACAAAGCGCCGTCGACAAGGGCGAGGGTCATCTCGACTGGGCGGTTATGGCGAAAGAACAAGCCCGCGCCAGCGGCTTGGACGACTAGCTGTGCCCATCATTGAGGCCGGCAACGAATCAATACGTAATTTAAAGGGGCTGCACCTGTGGCACGGTGGCCTGTCGAATTGCTCGCAGCGTTGTCGCATTGTGTTAAGTAAGCTCGGCCTCGAATACGAAAGCAACCTCGTTAACCTGCAGGCCGCCGAACACGCCACCAAAGCCTTTCACGAGCTTAATCCGAATGGGGTTGTTCCGGTGTTGGTTCACGACGGTACGGTTGTCTTGAACTCTGTCGATATCATTGCTTATCTGGAAGAACACTTTGGCGATGGGTCGCTGCAACCTGCGCACCTAGAGAGCACCATCACAACCTTGCTCGACCGTTGCGACAAAGCGCAGCTGGCACTGAAGTACTGTACGTTCGAATTTCTGTTTCAACATGGGCCAAGACCCAGTGAAGAGACCTTCGCAAAACTGATGTCGGGGCTCGACAGTGAATGGTTGCGCAACTTTCATGTGGAGTATCGCGCCGGTTTCGATCGCGAACGCATTCATGACATGGTAGGCCTTGCACATGGAGACTTTCTGTATATTGAAGCCATGTTAGCCGACGGTCGCCCGTACCTTGCAGGTGATGTGTTTACGCTGGCTGACATTGCCTGGATGCCAAATTTTCACCGCTTTGACCTACTGCGCTGGCCGTTGGAGCGCTATGAGGCAGCGTTCGCCTGGTTCCAGCGCACCTCCCAACTCGATTGTTATATTGAGGCGCTAAAAAACTGGGAACCACAGGCTTTGTTTGATAAAGCCTTTCCAGTCCTCGATGAGCGCCGCGCCAATCAGGACGGCATCGACAGCTACGGCCCGCTCAAAATAACTAGCCAGTAACAGCACACCACATCACGCAAAAGGGGCAGACATGTCTTTAGTTAACCGCCTGTTGGTTCTAGGTCTCATTGGCGCGCAGTCGGCGTGCGTGCAATCGCAGCCCGCGTCATCACAAACGGCACAATCACAACCCGCACAAGCACAGCCCGTACAAACACAGTCTGAGCAATCCGAAGCCACGGACTGTTTGGAAGTGGTGTTAACGGGTACACAGGGTGGTCCGCCTGCCGTTAACGGCCTGGCGGGACCGGGTACGCTCGTGCGGTACGGCACCACTGCAAACCAGTGCAACGACGTGGTGTTGCAGTTTGACGCCGGGCGCGGAACCACAGAACGACTGTCGCAGTTAAAGCTCACGCCCAACAAGCTTGATGCAATCTTTCTTACTCACTTGCACTCGGATCACACCGAAGGGCTGATTGGGCTAATGCAATTGCGTTGGCACTTCTTTGGTGGGCCGCTGGATGTAATCTGTTCGGCAGATGCCCCCGCGGCCGAACACACCCTGAGCTGCGCTGGTTTCCTCAGCAGCATTGGCGAACCCTTTCTGCAGGCGGGCGAAATTGCACAGCGCCATGCGGAAAACAAAAAGCGTGACCCCAAGGGACCGGCAGCTCTGGTGCGTCACAACTCTGTACCACTTAACCTAACCAGCGCCCAGCAGGTATGGTCGTCTGATGACGTTGTGGTGAGCGCAATTTCGACAACTCACATACCGGGGTCACTGGCTTATCGGGTCGATACCCCAGCCGGCAGTGTGGTGATTGGCGGTGACGCGGGTAACAGCAATCGTCGGCCGCCGCGTGAAACCTCGACGTCGGATAGGGTAGAAGCCCTCGCGAAAGACGCCGACATTCTGGTTCATTCTGCCATCCACCCCATTTTTGGGCCTGGCGGAGGGAGCAAATTTCCACCTCCGATCTATTTTCGGCAGAGCGATACCCGGGATCTGGGGCTGCTTGCGCAGCGCGCTGGGGTCGAACACCTCGTTCTCACACACCTCATACCCGCGTTGAACGCGCCCCGTCATGGTCCGTTTGAGGTGCCGGGTGGTGCGTTGACCAGTGAAAATTTTGAAGAAGCCGCCAAAGACTCAGGTTTTGAGGGCCAAATTCATGTCGGCGAAGACCTGTCAAGGATTCGACTGGAAAAAACAACGACACAATCGGACAACATCTAGAAAAAACGACAAAAAAGAATTTGCCTATATTTTGACGATTATCTATATTCCACCCCGCAAGTGCACCATATATATGCATTGC
>CAZFIA010000009.1:10209-54071 GCA_964519335.1 uncultured Pseudomonadales bacterium | reverse complement strand
GCAAACGACCTAAGCGAATCTGTCCCCGCGCATCGCGTGTGGGCGGAACTTATAGACAACGAATTACCCGCTCTGTGTGAAACGTTGTGCGATGACATGGTTGCCAAGAAAAACGTCGACCTTTCAATCGACTATGGGCTACGTCTGTGCAACGAGCTGCAGCGCAAAGCGCTTGGGATTGGGGTTGAGCATCAAGAAACGGTGATAAGACTGATGTGGCACGTTCAGCGAGCTGATAGCTGGAATCCGGTCATCGCGGCGCAAGGAAAAACTGCAATCACCGAGTTGCTACAACTGTTGAACGACACCCCAGCTGACGCAACGCAGCCCGGTCTGCGTGCAGAACTAGAGACTGCTCCTGCCATTGATCTGCTGGCAACTGTTCTGGGTTTCGAGGCCCGCACGCTACATGGGTGGATCGCTAACCTTGCACACGCCTGGCTCACAAACCAATCGACAGAGGCTCACGTGAGATCTGGCCGCGCTGAGCTTAAGCTGTCAGTGCTCGAAACAATGCGCCACACGCCGCCGGTAGCCTACGCACACTGTCATGCGCGCCACGAAGTCGAGCGGTTCGGGCGGTTGTTACCAGAAGGTGCATTGCTGCGTCTGTCTGCACAAGCGGCTAACCGCGACCCACGTGTTTTTTCACAGCCCGATGAGTTTCAGGCAGGGCGAAAGGACATTTGCCACCGCGAAGCTCGCGGTCAATATCGTGCCGATGGACTAGCTACCGGCATCGCTTTCGGTTTGGGCTTGCCTTCTAAGCACCCGGCAGTTCCCGAAGATCGTCCCCGTTCTCTGTACGCGCTCACAAGAGATGCCACAGTCACTGCTACAGACGTTCTGCTACACCGTGTACCCGCCATTAAGTGCACCGAAGCACCACTCGCTCCGCACGGATTCGCAAGTTTCGAGCCAATGATCGCCTGGTCACTACCGGTGTCACTGAGTTAGGTTGGCGCTAATTCCGCTATCTCTCGCAATCCGGTTTCGCGAGGTTCACGCGACTTGGCTACCAACCAGGTTTGTCCTGTGGGTCCATCAATCGGATGTGCAAGAATATTCAATACCGCCTGACCGATGTCTTCGGGGTGCATGGCTGTATCTTGTAGCTCCATAGTGACGTTGCGCAACATAGGCGTATCAACCGCGCCAAAGCAAAGCCCATTCACACGGATACCTCTGGGTTTTAGTTCCATTGCCCAGGTTTCAGTCTGCCGCCACATCGAAAACTTGGCGCAGTCGTAGCCAACAGCGGGTGATCCAGTGATCAGGAAGTCTGGCTTTATGTGATCTGTAATCATGCCAATGATGTTGCTGCCCGATGGCATATGATCAACACAGGCGCGAGTCACATAGTAGCTGCCGAGGCCAGAAGCGCCCATCGCGCGATCAAACTCGGCGGTTTGGGATTCATAGTCACCCTCAAGTAGAGAGGAGTTATCCCAGTAGCCCGCGTTATTGATCAGCGTATCAATCCTACCGAAGCGATCTACGGCCGTGTCTACCGAGCGCTTAACCGCGCGCTTGTCACCCACATCGCAGGTCAACGCCAAAAATTGTCCACCGAGTGACTGAATCTGATCCGCGGTCTGCGAGTTAGCCTCGCTATCAAGATCCAGACCGGCTATGTGCATGCCTTGCTTCGCAAGCACCAGGGCAACACCCCTACCGATGCCTTCACCCGACCCAGTAATCACTACAACCTTGTCTCTATTTTCTTCGATACCCATTTATACCCACTCGGAAAATTTTGACCTATTTGCTAGCAGACTTGCGTTTAACCCGTACTAAAGTGCCTCTTTTCTAAAGCGCAGTAAATAGTTTTCTTTGAGGTTGGGTAGCTCTATTTCCTCTACCAGGCGGAATCCAGAAGACTCGATCTCCTTAACCACCACCTCTTTGCCCGCTCGAACATGATCGAGCAGGCGTTGAGGAGTAACACCTTCTACTCGTTCAAAATCTAAAACGAACATCTCGCCATCGGCGACCAGGGTTCTTGCAATATCGCGAACCATGGTTTGGGGATACTCGAAGTGATGATAAACATCGGAGTGGAAAACCACATCGACAGATGAATCTGGCAGGCCCGTCGTTTTGTCTGCACCAAGAACGGTTTCTACGTTACTAAGCCCATCGGAAGCCGCATTTTTTTCAATAAATTTGAGAAACGGCTCGGAAATATCATTAGCGTACACCTTTCCAGTATCGCCAACTGTTTCTGCAAAGAGTTTTACGTAGAGACCCGTACCTGCACCGATGTCGACGATTCGATCGCCTGGTTGCAGGTTGAGGGCGGCGAGTACGTTAAGGCGCTCAGCGAACACCTCTCGGCTTTCGCCCGTGAAGCGATCGGCCCACATATCCACTTTTACGTCAGGATTCTTGAACGAGTTGTTGATATTTGGACTAACGTTCTGCTCTGTGGCAGGGCTAGCCTGTGCCTGAAGCGATGGTGGCTCAGTTGAACACGCGGCCACGAAGCCCAGGACAGTAGCGACTAACAGGCCAGGAAAAAGGTTGGAAGGTATCGAAACTCTTGGAATTATGATTGCACCGGCAAGACAAGGCGGACCATCTCCGCCCCCCTTCAGAATATCCAAGGCGTCCGCTGGACTAGCGATTGAGTGCACCCGGTCCAAAGCGGTAGCGTACTTCTAGCCCAATGAAACGTGGATCGGTAGTGATCGCCGAGCGCAGAAAATCTTGGGTTTCACCGCCCCGGCTAATAGTGCGCAGGCCGATATCATCAGTGATGTTATTCACAAACGCTGAAATTTCGATCGTATCTGCAACGTTGGTCCATCCTGCACGGAAATCCCAGCGATAGTAGTCTGGAGCTCGATCAATGTCTTGCTCGAACGCAGAGAAGAACACTTCGCCGGTATAAGACAAAGTCGTACCCAGTACAATGTTCCCGTTGCTGCCCAGGGGCAGGTTGTACTGCGCAAAGGCCGTAGCCTTCCACTCGGGGATCGCCTGCAACCGATTTCCTTTGATGTTGGTCAGCGAGTCGAATGGGTTAAACAGGCTGTTTGGTACATTCGGATCTTGCGGATTAATTAGAAAGAAATCACTGCGAACTTCGCTATCGGTATAGCTAAAATTACCACCAAAACTTAAGCGTTCAGTCGCAAGATAGAACACATCCGCCTCTATACCGATAACACGTGCTTCTGGAACTGCAAACTGAGATGCCGTAAAGCCGCCTGTGACATTAATACCACTCGCAGCCGTCTGCACATTTTCGTAGTCATAGTAGTAGGCATTAGCGTTCACTTGTAAGCGCCGATCGAGCAAAGTGCCTTTGTAGCCAAGCTCATAAGCAGTCAGTCCTTCCTCTTCAAACGCGGGGTTGCCGGTGATATTACCGAGGTTGAACCCACCCGCCCGGTGCCCGGTAGTCACTGAAAAATAAAGTAAACTATTTTCATCAGGGGTCCAATCGAGATTGGCGCGCCAACTCACATCATCATCTGTGCGCTCAAGTTGGCGATTAAATGAGGCGGCTGCAGGTACACCTTGCAGGCGTAGGGGCACGGCTCCGGTGGGCTGGAAGTTAGCATCCAGTGCTCCTATGAGCTGATTAAAAATGGCGAGAGGCAAGGGGCTGGCCGTATCGAGCCCAAATACGGCACCAGCCAGCGGGGTTTCGGAGCGAATGAACGCCTGTTCTCGACCGTCCAAATTATCCCGCGCCCAGCGCACGCCGAGCGTAAGTGCAAACTGTTCGTTGATGTCAATTACACCCTGAGTGTAAGCCGCAAAAGATTCACGCTCTGTACGGGTTTGGAAAACAGTGTTGCTGGACGGCGACGCCGGGCCTCCGGATATACCCACATCACCCTGATCGCCGAGAAAAGGTCCGATCACAACGTCAGTGGGGCCAATAAAGGCACCATCTGCAAAAACACCATCGCGGGCATCACTGTTTAGAGCATTGCGAGCAGTGAATAGGCCGGGGTTTGGATCAAAGCCAACACCTGTACCTGGAAAGATCTCCGCAACCGGTACTGGAATGTTAAGGAAAGCAAAAGGGTTGCCACCGGGAAGAACATTAAGGCCACTCAGGTCTGGCGTCTCACCAAAACGCGGACTGCCTGTTGAATCAAAGAAGTCACCGCGCTGGGTGATTTTTGCGTCGTAATAGAACAAACCTGACGTCACGCTGACTCGCTCCCCAACGTTATAGAACAGCTTTAGCTCATGAGAAAACACTTCGTTTTCCTGGGATACAAAAAACTGTTCATCCTGGAAGGTATTGTCGCTGAAATCGCTGTCTTGTTGCTGATTGAAGGCGAAGTCGTTGTAGCCGTAGATATATTTGGCAGTCAGATTGTCACCCGCCCACTCGATGTCAAAAACTGCGCCTTGCTGGTCAAAGAAGAGTCGATTCAGATCATTGGTTCTTACAGCAAGATCGTCCCCTTCAATACTGCCAAAATTACTAAACTGTGGTTGCAACGTAGCGTCGGCACCAAAGGCAAAGTTGGGCTCGTCATCTGTCGATGCATCGATACCGGGGCGGATGCGTTGCGCCTCAACAACCTCACCGGTGCTTGGGCTCGTAAAACTAAACACCTCCTGACTTGGATCGAAAAAATTCGGATTCAAAAAATTAGCCAAACCGGTTGCGGAGCGATCAATCGGTCGAAAGCCAAACCCTTCGTTTGTCGTGTTCCGAAGCCCGTCATCGCCAAAGAGGCTTGATGTACCAGTGTTCAACAAAATGGTTGCGGTACCATTGGCCAATTGATTCACACTCCGCTCGTTACCTCGAGCGTAGATAGTGATGCGATCTGTAGGTGTGTACTCCAGTGCCAGTGCATAGTTTTCGTCGCCAATACTTCCTATGTCACGACCTTCATCAAGTTCTTCAATATTGCCCCTGCGCTTGCGTTTGGTTCCGATGACGCGAGCGGCGAGTTTGTCCTTGATGAGTGGGCCGGATAAAACGCCATAGAATTCTGCAGTGTTGAATTCGCCACCAATAAAGCGTGCTTCGCCCTCAAATTCTTGAGTGGGCCGCTTACTTATAAAATTCACTGCGCCGCCAATGGCATTACGGCCATAGAGCGTGCCCTGGGGCCCTCGCAAAACTTCGATTCTCTCGATATCAAACAGCGCACCTTCTGACGAGGCGATACCAAAGTTCTCATCGAACACGCCGTTGAAGTAGGTGGCTACCCCCGGATCATTTCCCAGCGCACGGCTGGCCCGGGTAACCCCTCGAATGGATACATCGAAAGGTTCGATAATGGTGCCGGGTATGTAGTTCTGCAGATCCTCTGCCTGGCGCACCCCGAAGTCTTCGAGGAAGTCGCCATCAAAGGCGGTAATCGCGATCGAAGTATCCGAAATACTGGACTCGCGATGCTCTGCAGTAACGATAATCTCTTCGATTTGCCGCCGCTCTGGGTCCTCGCCTTCCTGAGCAGAGAGGCTGGGTCCAACCAGGATGAGCGGTGCGGTTAAAAGGATGTGCAGTGGGCGAATGGCTCGCAGCCGCCCCACTATTCGATGGTACGAATATAGAAACATAATCAGCTACCCCAGGATCTTTTGTTTTCGTCTGTTTTCGTCTGTGGATTCTGACGGTACCGAAACTTCCGATACTGCCGATACTGCCGATCCGCTTTATTGTTGACTACACAGCAATAGTACAAACCCTGGGCAACTGATTGCTACTATTTTTTGGCCCAATCATCCAACGTGATTCCGGTCGTCGGACTTCGATACGGACAATTCATTGCCCGCCGAGCACAGTGAAATCTAGAACAAGTTCTCGGTGGGTAGACCCAGACGATCACGACCTAATTGCTCCGACAACCGGTCACGATGGGCATTGATATGCAGCGGCATGGCCTGAAAATCTCTATATCGACGTTCAAAGTTTCCACCCTCGCGCAGCCCGTTACCCCCAAGTACACGCAACATCAAGCGCATCGCTTCGTCGCAATTTTGCAGAGCAATCATGCTGGCACCCAGCTGGCGCAGATAGTTGGCTTCTGTCGGTACGATTCTCTCTGCAACGCGGTCGTCGGTCTCAGCACAGGCAGCCATTACCGTATCGCGCGCAGAATCAATTAGCGCCGCCGCCTGACCAAGATTAACGTGAATGGTCGGTCGCTCCACCATCTTCACGCCCATTATCGCTATTCGTTCAGCGATGCCATCACACACCTGTGTGAGTGAAGTGGCCGCAACGCCTACCGCCATGGCACCAAGCCACAGATCAGACAGGCCGACCCAATCTTCCCGATAGCGCGGATGAATAACCGGAAACTCTGGATCTCGAAAAACCACACGGTACTTCATGGGGAAACCAACAGCGCTGCTAACCGGCACTCGGGCCTGGTTGTAGTTAACGTGATCTGTTGCTGACGCCCGCAAACTCATTGCTTTCCAGGTGGGGTCGATCTGTACACTGTCCGCATGCAGATTGACCAGAGCAAAGCTTGGTCCTTCACGAAGATCTGAAGCCATAAAGCTGACCCCCGCGAAGTCTGCATAGCGCGCTCCGGAACCAAATGCAGCTTGCCCCGTAATCTCCAGATCTTGATCTACCACAGCGCCTTTCACTGCAGTGCTTGCGCCTGCCGGAAAACACACCCATTGATGTTGCTGCGTAATCTCGCGAAGTTGCTGCTTGTTGTCCGGTCCGAGCAACCCGCAAAAGAGGTGAAAGGTAGCAAGATGATTCCACAAGCACCACGCCGTTGAGGTGCAGGCACCGGCAACGCCTTCAAGCTCTTGAGCGATATGTTGCGCTGTGCCGTTCAAGCCATCGAGCTCGGGGGCAGCCGTAAGCCGCATTACATCGCTTGCCTTTAGCGAGGCAATTACTTCATCGGTAACCGATCGACTGCTATCTGCTTCAGCAGCATTCGCAGATATGATTTCAAGCAATTCAGAGGTGTAGAGTTTCATAAGTTAATTGCTACGCTGTGGTTGGAACAATAGCCGTTAGTTAGATGTATGAATGTTGACGTATCGGCCTCGGAAATTCGAGCGAAATATCGAGCAAGGGCTCAAGCACGTACTAGTTATGGCTTCTCTATCCGCTATCATCATGTGCTCCAAAGACGTATAGAATTTCGCGCACTGTACGCGAACCCACTAGTATCTATAACGCCTAAACATCCATATACCCAGAGATCAATATGACAAATGAGGCAGGCAGACTGACGGGGCGAGTAGCGGTAGTAACCGGAGGAGCAAGCGGCATAGGCGCGGCAACCGTCCGTAAATTTGCCGCATCAGGTGCAAAGGTTGTCATCGGCGACATGAATGAGACGGCAGGCAAAGCGCTGATCGAGGAACTAACTGAGCTAGAGCCCTCCACTGAGCTACGTTTTGCAAAAGTAGATGTATCTGATGAGTCACAAGTTGCTCACTTAATGAACCTGGCAAATCAGGATTTGGGTGGCCTGGACATAGTTTTTAACAATGCAGGAATTGGTGGCGCTATAGGTTCGATTCTGGAGCTGGATGTCGATCACTGGGATCAAACCTTTGCCGTAATGAGCAGGGGAGTATTCCTTGGTATTAAGCATGGCGGTCGCATAATGCGCGAGACCGGAAAAGGCGGTTCAATTATCAACACCGCATCTATAGCCGCCCTTAGCGGTTCCGGCGGCCCACTCGCCTATTCGGCGACAAAGGCTGCCGTTGTGAACATCACTATGAACGCTGCCACTGAACTTGCGCATCTAAACATCAGGGTAAACGCTGTTTGCCCTGGCATCATCTTTACAGATCTTATGCACCGCGGTCGTGAAGAAGAAGCTGAGCAGGTCATCGAAAAGATCCAACCACTGCCCAGGCGCGGAGAGCCTGAGCACATTGCCTCAATGGTTGAGTTTCTGGCCAGCGACGACAGTGCATTTGTCACAGGAACCACACAGGTAGTGGATGGGGGGTATCTTGCGCAAGGTTTGCTAGGCGCCCATCCGCTGCCCGGCGTGGCCAAGCAACCGCGATACAGCGGTATGAACCACGGCACAACCGGCAAAAAGGACGAGATCCGGTTTCTGGACAAGAAATCGTGAGCGAGCTCGAGCCTGACTCTGTAGTTCGGCGATTGGCATCCAAGACCATCATTGTCACCGGTGCGGCAAAAGGGATAGGACGAGTAATTGCCTGGCGTTGTGCTTCAGAGGGTGCAAGCGTTGTGTTGGTAGACAGAGACGCAACCGAACTTTCGAAAACACTCGATGACCGAAAAAGCCAATGGCCTAGGAACGCTAACACCAACTACTCAATGGTCGCTGGAGACATCGCTGAGCAAAGTACGATAGAACGCATGGTTGATACGGCGTTTGTCACAGGCATTCTCATGCCCGTTGACGGCGGTCAGTCTCTGGAGTAGCGAGCGCAATGCAGCACTATGAAGTAGTTGTTATAGGCACTGGCCTGTCAGGGGTGTGCTCCGCAATCAAATTGCAAGATGCCAACTTCGAGAATTTTCGGATTCTTGAGAAAGCAGACGATGTTGGCGGCACCTGGCGAGACAACATATACCCGGGAGTGGCATGTGACGTGCCGTCGCATCTCTATTCCTATTCTTTTGCTCCAAACCCCGACTGGTCGCGTTGGTACGCCCCTGGGGCAGAAATTCTCGACTACGTCAGAAACTGCGCCAAAGAGTACGGCGTTTTCGATCAGATCACCTTCAACACCAGTGTAGAGTCTGCGATCTGGAAGTCTGACCGCTGGGTTCTGAAAGACTCCAATGGCGCGACCTTCAGTTCAACATTTGTGATCTCAGCGCTCGGAGGCCTGCACATCCCCAAGTCGCCGGAGCTGCCAAACGAAGAATTATTTGAAGGTCAAATTTTCCACACAGCGAATTGGCCACAGAATCTGGACCTGCAGGGCAAAAACGTGGCCGTAGTCGGTACTGGCGCAACGGCAGTGCAGGTGGTCCCCAATATCGCTAACGAAGCTGCCAGTCTGATCGTCTTTCAACGCAGTCCAGTTTGGGTGGGTGAAAAAAGAGATCTGGAATACACCGCAGAGGAGCGAGAAGAGTTTCGAACCAATCCGAAGGCGTTGCAGGCGATCCGCCAAGAGCTCTACGAATCCTGGGAGCAAACCAGTGTTGAGCTCCATCGCGCCGGTACTCGTATAAACACAATGGCTGAAGAAAGAGCCCGCCAACAGATAGAGCACAGCGTATCCGATCCAGCGCTCGCAAAGGCTCTGACACCCAACCACAATTTTGCTTGCAAACGCCCGACCATATCCAACCAGTACTATTCAACTTTCGAGAAAGATAATGTTTCTCTGGTTAGCAGCGCTATGGACTCATTCACACGAACCGGGCTCGTGTCTGGCGGCAAAGAGTATTCTGTGGACGTAGTTATCTTTGCTACGGGTTTCGAAGCGTTCAATATTTCAAACCAGATCGATCTCATTGGCGTAGGCGGTCTGCGCCTGGCAGATGCATGGCAAGATCGGGTTACTTCCTATAAATCGGTGATGGTCCACGATTTCCCAAATTTGTTCTTAATGATGGGTCCCAATGGAACAGGCCTCCAGTCCGCTTTACAAACTATTGAGGCACAGGCGGACTACGCGGTAGGTACTATCGGGAGAATGCAGGCAGACGGATTAACGTCACTGAATCCCAAGCAGGCCTCGGTAGATGCTTTTACCCGCGACGTTGGAAATCATTTTGCGCACACCACGCACAGCAAAGGCTGCACCTCCTGGTGGACAGATCAAACCGGCTTTAACCACAGCATCTGGCCTGGCTCTAGCGATGAATACCGGGCAATGCTCGCCGAACTTGATCTGGCCGATTTTGAGATTACTTAAGCTCGCTATGCCCTGAGGACCTATTCTATGGTTACATGATCATCTGGTGGCGAACTGGAGCGAACATGTTGGCAGCGATACCCCTAAACAAGGCGTTTTTCAGCGGAATGCTTGGGGCTACTGTTGGTGCCGTGATCGCATCAGCAATTTTGCTTAACCCGATGGTGCGTTCTAACGCCATAAGCCACGAAGATGACGCCGTAAACGAGATCAACGGTAATCACCATCCAGCATTCCCTGCAGAATCGCTGAAAAGAGAAGATGTGGCAAGTCAACTAGAAACACTACGTGAACTCCTTAACGGTTTGCATATTCCAGGGCGAATCAGCCCGGCAGTACAAGCACACCTCCAGGATATGCTTGTGGTTTCGATTCATACAGATCCAATAAGCACTGCTGAACTAATCGATGACTTAAGAATCGGACAAAAAAGGTTCGTAGAGCGCTTGTTCTTAGAGCTATGGGTTGAAAGTCAGGGAACCGAGTTATTAAGCATCTTGCCAGCCACCTGGCGAGAAACGCGTCCGCTACTATTCGGCTCGGTGTTTCGCATCCTCGCAAACTCAGATCCCAAGGCGACACTACCGCACATCTTAGCCCTATCACCCTTAGATCATCGCGCCTCACTCATGGTCAACATTGTCTACGCGCTAGATGCCGAAGACGTACAGCTGGTGTTTGACACACTCGACAAATTTTCAGGTAGCGAGCGACAGAAATTCCTAAAGAACGACGCTTTCGAGCTGGCCAAGAAAGCTCCTCATCAGCTCTTGGCCTGGTCGAGCACTCTCGATGACGGAGAGCGCCAACTGGCGGTAACAGAGGCACTTACCGCGTTAGCTCGACAGGATCCAAAGACCGCGATCGCTCTGCTTGATGTACACCCAACTGGAAATCGCCGTGGCGTTATTCAGCAGGCATTGCGCCAGCTCGCTGCCAGCGAGCCTCAACTAGCTGTGGCCGAGGCAGAGAAGCGAGGCCGGTACTTTTCTCAGGTTGCAGAGGTTTGGGCGCTCAGTGATCCCGCCTCAGCCAGTCAGTGGTTGATTCAGCGTACGCCAAAAGATCGAAACTCCTCCCATGATCCTCTGATGAATATCGCGAGCAAGTGGGGCAGACGGGATTTAGATCGGGCGCTCGCGTTTTCCGAAACACTGCCTGAGGCTCTACGAGGTAGATGGATCGGGTCAGTTGCAGCAAATCTTGCGATCACCGATCTCGATCGCTATGAAAGCCTGGCGCAAACCTATATTGATACACCCTATGCTGCAGGGATGCACACACATTTGGCACACAAACGCTACTACGAAGATCCCGAGCAAGGGATACGCGAGGTACTCAATCTCAAACCTGAACTGCGGGATAAACCGCTAGCCTCGCTTATCGACCATTCGATGACGCGCAATCCCGAAACGGCGGCACCTTTGCTCGAAAAAATTACCGATCAAGATACTCGTATGCAAACTCTATCCAGAGTACTCCGACGCTGGCAAGACGCTGAAGACGGCGCGATGGAACGCTGGCTAGAGAATGAGGCTAGTCCCATGCTGCGTGATGAAGGCTACGCCGCACTGGCTGCTAATCAGCCTGCACTGCTGACCGCCATTAGCGATGAGAAGCTGCGGGTGGCCGCTTACCTGAGAAATACAGAGCGGTCTCGGTCAACCATTGCTCTGAAGAGATTGTTGGAAAAAGTTGGACTCAGCGAGGCACAGTGGGACACTCTAAACGAAGAGGCCATCGCCGCTGCAAAGTAACTGCTAGCTCAAACCCATATTCCAGCGAAGTTCTGTCCAGCCGAGCTACCAATCCACACTCGCCACCTTCGACGCCACCGCCAACCCCCCGGTTCGATCAAAATAGGTGTCGTTCGATACAACAAACACCCCAAGGTTTCTCTCGGGAAACAACTGCAGTATTGAGGCATATCCCATCCCGCTGCCGCCGTGGGAATAACTAAATCCACCCGACTCTTCGCGCAGTACAAACCAGCCAACTTTTTGCGTAAGCCCGTCCACGCCACGCGCTGGACTCTTGCCCACAGTTAAGGCTTCGGCACCCACAATCTCCTCACACACCGATTTAGAGAAAGGCCCAGATTCGCCCCGCAGGCAGGCAAGCATCGCACTCATAAATCTGCCCATATCTTCTCCTGTGCTAACCATTCCAGTGGAACCAAGCGCAGCGTTGTAGACAGGGTTAAACCAGTAGCGTCCATCCAGCCTATTCTGTACTGCTCGCTTCTTGTCCACGAAGCGAAAAGCAAGAAGACTCGTAAAATCCACCGGATGACTGCCCTGCATTATCAGCTCTTCTGCGACGTGCCGATATCCACTCGCATTCAGCCCAACCGGTAGTAGCACTTGATCTCGCACAACATCAGACAGCGATCGAGCCGTTACTTCTTCAACAATGGCACCTAACAAAAGATAATGGCTGTTGCTGTAATTCGAGATCTTTCCAGGTTCAGACCACTTTTTCATCGGTGGCAGCAGTTGGTTTGCGAGCACGCGCTGACTGGGAATATCATCACCCGAATATTGGGTTTCTGCATAAAGCGCAAAGCCTACATCCGGTATGCCCGCCGAATGATTCAGCAGGCTGCGAATGGAACGCTGCGGCACGTCATCTGCGGTCATACACAAATGCGACGACAACCAGCGGGTATAGGCGCAAATGGGGGCATCCAGATCGAGTTTTCCTTCAGCGGCAAGCTGCAGCACCGCTAGTTGAGTAAAAACTTTAGAAATCGACCAAAGGTTTAGTCCGCTAGCTTTCGTGGGAGACCTGCTATTTTCATCGTTAGCGGCTCCAATCGCACTAGCATAGACAACCTCATCCGCTTTCACGACGGTAACAACAAGGCCTGGGGTTACCCCTGCATCAACAACATCTTTTAGCGCCTTATCAAGCGACGCCGAACCACTAACGTTTTGCATCAGCGGTGTAACCGGACTCACTGAAGAGCACGCACCAATCGCCAAAGCAGCCAAATAAATCATCACAAACTGAATTCTCATAACACTCTCAATTCGTTCTACGTATGCGCTATGATGCAAAGTCGAACCAAAGGTGGCATTAAAGTTTGTTAACGGAACTCAACAAACTCCAGGAACAGGCAATCCTTGATATTGCCCTATCTATAGCCCCGTGCGATGAACGACTATTTCGCGAGCTACTCAAGCAGATGAAATTAAGGCTAGTGGAGCCAAAAGAACTGCTGTTCGAAATGGGTGATCAGGGGAGTACTGAGTACTTCGTAACCCAGGGCATTCTCAGAACGTACGTGCTTAGCCCTGAAGGTGAAGAGGTAACTATGGGGTTCTTTGTTGCTCCCTGCGCTCTCACCCCATCTATTGCAAGAGATCTGGACAACGTGTCGCAGATTAGCTGTGATGCACTTACCCCTACTACCATTGCGTCACTGGATGGTCAGCTACTCATTCAATCGATGATGCAAAACCAGCTCATGCAGCTCTGGGGTGATACCGTGATGCGCTCAGAACTCACTCGCAAAATGCGACGCGAGCTGAGTCTTGCAACCCATACGGCAAAACAGAGACTAGAGGAGTTTAGAACGGTCTATCCAGAGCTCGAAGACCAGATTACCCACAGCATGATTGCGAGCTACCTTGGCATGACTCCAGTAACGCTCAGTCGCCTACGTAATTCTATTTGAACGCCGAAAGTGGAAAAGGAATTCCATGCTTAACCCCGACAAACGTCATCACCTCGATTGGCTGATTCAACTGTACAGCCACCATCCAGATGCGATTACCGATGACGCGGCAGACCCCCATCTGTTCGACCGTCACAACGATTTTGGCATCGCGGCATTTCTGGAAGGCTTCCGGCCACTAAACAAACTTCGCGAACAGCGCGGGCCGGTCGTGTTTGAACTGGGTGCTATTGATGAAGCGGCAGACGATCTGGTGTTTGTCGAGCTGCTGGTAGAAGGCGAGCTTATCTATGTCGCCCGCGTCCGATTCGAAGTCGAGTCTCCCTGCCGCATAAAGTACTGGGGTTCATATCCACCGCTCCCCGAGGGTGTTGTACTGCGCGACTACCAGCCAGGTGATGCCGCAGGTTGTGTAGCCCTCGAACAGCTGTGCCCGTTCGAAAGCTCCGATGGCGTCCGTTGGACGATCAACAAGGGCGCGCAGTTTGATGACTATCTAAAGTTCATGTCTCCAATAGATGCGGCTGTTGTCGAATTCAATGACGAGATCATTGGCTTTTTCTCTTGCGCGCTCCGGCCCATCCGTTTCAACGATCAAGATTGCAATGCGGTCTATCAGCACCACTATCGAGTTCATCCCGATCATCGATCCGGTAGCGTCTCTGTCGCACTTGCATCTTATGTCGATCCTCGTCGTACCTTCGAGCACGATCAGGTCGAATTCCCCTACTCAATGATCGACCCCGATAATGTGCATATGCAGAACATGGGTTTTCCACCGGTGCCTGATCTGCGAGTAGCACGCCTGACCTTGCCACTTGAAACCTTGGCAGCCGATGCCAAAACCTCAACAGAATTACAGACGCCGACCGTCTCCGCCATCTTGCACGGCATGAACAGCACCCATGAAGATCGCGTTCTATTCCCCACTCACACCGAGGACTATCTGACCGATCGCTGGAATCGCATCAGCAGCTTTAACCAAAGCAACTACATGGCTAACGACCAGGCATTCATAGGCGTATGGCAGGCTAACGAACGTAATCAGATCGAAGACAACGGATCTGTTCAGCACAAAACTATCGCCTATGTTATCGACTACGCATTTTCGGAGCCCGCGCAGTTGCTCGAGGTACTGCAACTATCAGCCAGGCAGCTACAAGGCAGTGAGACTAGCCACTTCAGTGTGCTGTGCGATACTCGAGCAACTGAATATGCCGTACTGAAAGACTTAGCCGATCACGAAGCGCTCCTGGCTCTGCATACACTGCCGTGGATATGCGAGCCACTAAGCGCTACCACCTTGTATTGTGACGGTATCTATTTTTAGAACTGACACATGAGTTAGGATGACTACTAATTAGAGATCAGCAAAGTCCCCATGACGCCCCTTGCCGCTGGCAAAACGACTGGCGCCCGCCTGGGTTTCGCCGGAACGTATAACGTCCTGGCCGAGCTCGGTTTCGTTATAGAGCGCTTGATCAATGTCCAGATTCCACTGCTGATACATGCTTGCCCGGTCGCTAAGCATGCAGCCTTGAGGAAACTGACACAGTTGTTGGGCTAATGCGTGGGCCTCTGGCAACGCATGACCAGGCTCGACGCTGCGGTTCGCAAGCCCCATTCGCAGCGCCTCATCGCCGCTGACCCCACGGCCAGTTAGAATCAAATCCAACGCGTGACTTTGCCCAATAAGCCTCGGCAATCGAATGGTGCCGCCATCAATTAGCGGCACGCCCCAACGTCGACAATACACGCCAAATACAGCATCGCTCGCGGCAACCCTCAGATCACACCATAGAGCCAGCTCCAAACCTCCCGCCACAGCATGACCTTCCACCGCCGCGATAACTGGCTTACTTAATTGCATTCGGCTCGGACCCATTGGTCCATCACCCGTACGGCTCACCCGATTACCGTCACCTAAAGCTACTGCCTTTAAGTCTGCGCCGGCACAAAACGTTGATTCACTGCCCGTTAATATAGCGACCTTCTGGCTTTCATCTTGATCAAAGTCGCGAAAAGCTTGGGCTAATAGTGCTGCCGTGGGGCCATCTACCGCGTTACGCGCATGAGGCCGATTGATGGTGATTTGGGTAACCTGGTCGGCGGTTTCTATTTCGACGGCGGCCATAAGCTATTGGTCCTTGATCGGGGTTGAAGTGTTGGTATCGCGGATCGAACCGGTGGCGTCTAGCCCTTGAAGCCTTCAGCAAATCCCCCACTCAAGTGCCGCTCAGGCCAGAGAAACTGCAGACTGCACCGATCGATCAACCACCTCTCACCAACTTTCTCATAGTCTTCATCGTACACGCCGTACCATAGTACCGGCTGCTCAGTTTTCTCGGTGCTGGTTACCACATCGATTAAATAGGAGCGCCCCGTAGCCCGCGTGGCGGTCACCAGCTCAACACTGTGATTAGTGATGTGGTGCATTGAGTTAAATAGCGCGGCGCCTTCTCCACTTACAACCCCGCGATAATTCTCTCGAATAGTCTCTCGCCCACGCCACTCTCCGTAAGGACCAAATTCGCACAGCGCATTCTCTGTGTATAGGTCAGCAAGCTTGTCCACCTGCAAGGTATCAAGATAGGTCGAATAGTTCTTCCGAACCTCTCGAATCGATTCTATTTCGAGCAACTTTCGCAACCGTACAATTTCTGCAGGACTGAAAGGGTTGTTGTCATCCATTGGGGAGGTTCCTTCTTGTTTAACTCGCGATGTAGGCGCCTATGTGGACGTGCTAAATCTACCGGCAGTCGGCAAACGCGCGTCCTTAAGTGCGTACCAGATAATGAAAAAAATAACACAGCGCCGGAACAACAAAGCTTAACTTTCAACGCAGCTACGGGACAAAAAGCCGCCCACCCAAGCGCCATGGTCGCAAGCCCCGCAACCACGCCTTTCTGATAGCCGATACGTTCTGCCAATCGGCCCGTAAATGGCGACACGATGAAATAGGCACCAAAAGAGCGAAATTGAATAAGATTCGCCTGAGTGTAGCTCAGTTCGAATTCACCCTTATAGCTTCAGCCGTGGCATCCGAGCTAACGGGCAGCACGGACACGCCAGACATCTGCCAGGCATGGACGTGGCTCAGCCCCTTAACCTCCTCAACCTCATAGCGGTAGCCACTGCCCCAGGCCCCGTCTACCTGGGTATCCGGAGACAGATTTACCATGCCAAAGGGGAGAGAGGCAGAGTCGAAGTAAAACCAGCGTGAATTAGCGCTATCGAGCTGGGGATAGACAAGATCCACGGGCTCCTGGGCAGGATCCAAGGAAACCGGATGCGCTGATTGCTCCCTGATCGCCCCAATATCGGCGCGCGAGCAGGCATATAGAAGAAAGAGCCCCAAAAAGCCGGCTATCGCTCGTACAACCATCTGCGGCAACCAGATACGAATACTAGACCACGTTACTTTATCAATGTTAGGGTCGCCCCAGCTTGTGAAGTAAAAATGGATCAAGTCCTAATGAATAATGAAGAATGAGATAGAAATTACCCAAAACGCTCCCCGTAGCGATCGATATTTATTGGAGAGGAATATATTCATGAGTATCCGTAAGGCCAGATTAGCCTGTAGAACGGCCATTTCCGCAGGATTAACATTGGGACTAGCCGGCCTAGCCCCCCAGACTCAAGCAGCGTCAGGGGACACTGCTGACAATAATGTTATTGAAGAAATCATCGTTTCGGCGCGCAGAAGCGCAGAATCGCTGCAAGAGGTTCCCGTTACGGTAACGGCAATCGGTGGCGATACCATAGATCGCTATCAAATCGATCAGGTGGCTGACCTGCAAAGCCGGGTTCCGGCATTGACCATCCAGGTCGGTGGTTCAGGCGCCGGTGCAGCCGTAAACCTGCGTGGTATTGGCTCCTCCGCAATCTCATCAGCCTTCGACTCGGCAGTAGCCTTCGATATAGACGGCGTTCAGGTGAGCACCGCCCGACTGGTTCAAGCCTCGTTCTTTGATCTCGAGCAGGTTGAAGTACTTAAAGGCCCGCAAACGCTGTTCTTTGGTAAGAGCGCAACGGCAGGCGTGTTCTCGCTCAAATCTGCCGGGCCCACCGAAGAGTGGGAATTTGGCTTCAACGGCGGTTACGAGTTTGAAGAGAACGGCACCACGATCAGCGGTTTTGCCTCGGGTCCGATCACCGACACCCTCGGCATTCGTGCGGCGGCCTCGTACAACGACATCGACCAGCTTGCGGAAATTACAGAAGCCTCCTTCGGTGAAAATAGATTTCGCGGTCAGGAGAACTTTGTCAGTCGTCTGACCCTTGATTGGAAACCTGTTGAGCGCTTCAACGCTAATCTGAAATTCAACTACGTTCGCCACGAAAATGACGGTGCCAACCAATTCCGTGATATCGATTGTGGCCCTAACGGTGTTGCCGACCCGGTAATCTTTGGCTTTGGTAACGCGATCATTCCTTCTCAAGCCGATTGTGACACCGGCGACAGCGTCTTCCCACAGTCCGACAGCGACCCGATTACGCTCGGGTCACTCGCACCTCCCACCAATAGAGGCGCCGATGATTTTACAGAGCGAGGCGGCCAGGCCTTTGGTGTTACCGACCTCTTCTTTACCCGGCTGAACCTGGAATTCGATTTATCAGATACCCTGACCCTGGCATCGACCAGCGGTTATCTCGACTTTGATTCACTCGACCGCGATGTCTTCAGCTTTGTGGGTGTTGGCCCCGCTATTCCGCTAAACCCGGCAGCGCCCATTGCAGGCGGTCTACTCGCTGCTGGCGGCGATCAGCCCGGCGTTAGTTTAGGCCTCGGCTCTAACTTGGCCGACAACCAGACGCGTCAGTTCACCCAGGAACTGCGTTTGCTTTCAGAGTTTGATGGCCCGTTCAATTTCCAAATCGGTGCGTTTTATCAAACTCGAGAAATCGAATTCAATACCGCTGAACAGGCCTTCAATGTAGCGGTCGCATTTGGATCCGCTACCGGCGGCGGTATCGGCTTTGACTATCAGCGTGAGCACTTTACTGATACCGAAGCCTTCTCCGTTTTCGCTAGTTTTGACTATGACATTACGCAGGATCTGACCCTCACGGCTGGTATTCGCTACACAGACGAAGAAAAAACAAACGATATCGCTATTCCGTTCATCAATCCGATCATTGCCGGATTGGATCTAACCGGTGATGGTGTGCCGGATTTTGTTTCCAGCGGTTTCCAGTCTGATGAAATCGAATTTGAAGATGATGATTTCTCGCCCGAGGTCTCCTTAACCTATCGAGCGACTGACAACGTTAACCTGTTCGCGGCGTTCAAGACCGGCTTTAAATCTGGTGGTATAGACACCAGCGCATTGCCTGGCGTTAGCCTTGCGGGTATCGGCAACGAGGCCATCGACCCGGCCACGGGTGAAACCTTTAACGAAGGTGCAACCAGCGGCCTCATATTCGATTCAGAAACAGCAATCGGTGGCGAGGTAGGTGTCAAATCGGAATTGCTCGATCGCGCACTGCGGTTAAACGCCACCGCCTACTACTACGTGTTCGACGATCTGCAGGTACAGCAATTTGATGGCGTTGCCGTTCAGTTCATTACCTTCAACGCTGGCGAGTTAACAACCTTTGGACTGGATGTTGACTTTACCTGGCTACTACCGGTTAACGGCTTGTCCGTATCAGGCTCTATGGGTTATCTGAGCTCAGAATTTACGGATGAGTTTCTTTCGCTTGGCGACGACCTGGATGGACGTGATGCCGCTCTGGCGCCAGATTTTTCAGGCAACATCGCGCTAGACTACTACGCACCGGTTTCTGAAGGCTTAGCCATCGGGCTTGGTACAAACGTAAGGTGGACCACAGATCACTTCACCGGCAATTCAAACTTCTCAGTAGATCAGGATGGCTATGCAACCGTTGATGCCTACGTTAGCCTGGGCACCACCGCAGGTGGCTGGGAACTCACCCTGATTGGCAGCAACCTAGGTGATGAACAGATCATTACCAACTCGGGCAACCGTCCGTTCCTGCCGCCAGATGGTGACGATAACGTTGTTACCTTCAATCGGGGACGCACGGTGGCCTTAAACCTGGGCATCAGGTTCTAAACCACTGGCACCAACGGGTGATCGCAAAGCAAGGCCGGGCAGAAACAATCTGTCCGGCCTTTTTTTGCGCCGAGCAAACCCAGCCTTTCTCAGGAAAAGGGCACTTCACACTTGAATCTAACTAGCAGATTATGATCTGCTCCGGATTCGTTACCAACAAATAGTCGAAGTTCTTCGCCATCACCTACTGCCTCGCCATTCAACTCGACGAAGGGCTCGTGTTCTGTTCAGATTCTCGAACAAATGCGGGAGCCGATCGGCTCAGCACGTTTAGCAAACTAAACCGGTTCGATGTGCCGGACGACCGGCAAATCGTGTTGCTCAGCGCAGGCAACCTGGCCACGACACAGGCTGTCGTCGATTCTATGAACAGAGATCTGAAGGCAGAGGCCGAGTTGTCGCTCGCCACTGTCCCACATCTGGCAGCCGCCGCCGATTACGTCGGCGCGCTCTCGCGCGAGGTGTAGAAGAAGTACGCGCCGGCAGGCAAGGAGGCGGGGTTTAACGCGGAGGCGACGTTTATCCTTGGCGGCCAGATAAAGGGTCTGGATCCGGAGCTGTACCTAGTCTACTCGGCAGGTAATCACATTCACCCCTCAGAGCAATTCCCCTATTTGCAGATCGGCGAAGTAAAGTACGGTCGACCCATCCTTGACCGCATTATCCGCAGTGATGTAGAACACGAGATCGCCATGCGTTGCGCCCTGGTGTCGATGGACTCGACGCTGAAGAGTAATGCAACAGTAGGCCCGCCAATAGAGCTGCTCTATATGCCGCGCCGAAACAGCGACGGCAGCGCGGGCACAAACGAGTACCACAGCTTTATGCAAAACGACCCCTATCTGCGGGCCGTACGAAGCGCATGGAACGAAGAGATTGTCCGCGCGTTCAACAACCTGCCGCCACTCAACTCTGTGTTTGAAGACGCCAAATAGCCCGTTCGACAAATTTCAGTTTATTTGCGGCAACCGGACTGATCACGTAAGGGTAGACATCTTCGGAGCCTCCGGAGCGGTTAAGTTCATTTACCGCAGTGCTTAGTTCGCGAAAACGGCCAAGCCGCTCATCAAATGGCAGGCGAAGGATCTCTTTCGGCGACAGGTTGCAATTGGCACCGGTTTCAAGGGAATCCACCATATTGAGGTAGTGGGTCCAGGTTTCGGCCCAGTCTTCCAGGGGATGACAGGCCGCGTAGGCGCTGATGTATTGCATTTGCCAATCGGCAGGTGGGCCGTTCTCGTAGTGCACAACCAATGCAGCAGCGTAGTCGGTGCTTGGGTCGCCAAACAGCTCTAGAAACTCAGCGTTAAAATTAACCACCCACTTCGCGTCGTTCTGAATCGGCAACTCGCTAAACTTTTGATAATAGTAGTGCCCCGCCTCACGGCGCATGTGGCCAAGCAAGGTGCGTTGCGGTTCGTTGAGTGCAGCACGCTGTGATTCCCGAGCAACCGGATCGGCCTATAAAACGTTAAGCGTAATCACTCCATTCAGATAGCCGGAGGTTACGTGAGAGTCACCGTAGCGATCAGGGTCGGACTGGCCATCTTCAAGGAACTCGAACGCCAATCCATCATCTAGAGGTAAGCTCAAAGACAGGAGCGTGTAGGCCAACCGTCGTTTGGCTTCTTCAAGGCTGCGCTAGCGCGCCAGGTTATCTTCATTCTCAAGATTCGGAATTGTCTTCGTTAATCGGCATGACGCGCAGAATGACGATTCGTCATTCTCTGGTATCAGCCAATTGCATACATCATATTCACTCGAATTTTTACACAACCGGTAGGTGCTTCCGTTGTCAGCAAGCAGCTCTCCAGAATCCTGCGCGGTGAGAGCGAGTACCGACAAACTATCTGGGTTAAAACCAAGAGGCGTGCTCCACTGCACACACTGACTGCTATCAAAAAGTACCACCTGCTCGCATCGGCAATGAAAGGTATTCACGATTTAGCATCATCCATATCGTAGCTAAACCAGGCATCATAAAATCCTGCGTTCAACTCAGACAGTTCATGCTGAAACTCATCGATAAATTCAGCTAGCTCTCCCGCGTTAACCTTCGTGACATCTAGCCGACGCATTCGAGCCGCCGTAAGTCGAGCGACACGCGACAAACCAGCGGGGGCTTGCAATGTATCTACAAGTTCTTCTAGCGCCGTGGTGCAGTAAACCAGTGAGCGTGGAAAGTGGGCATTGGTTAGCACAAAGCTAATCACCGACTCCGGATCCAGTAACGGACCTACAGTCTGACGGTAGGCGCTAACTGCAGACACCGAACGCAGCAGGTTGCCCCAAAGCAGGGGAATTTCGGCAATTTCGTCGTCTGCGCGTTGATTCATTGTGTTGATACCCGCCGTGACAATACGCGTGGTCATGTCAGCGCGCTCTACCAGCCGGCCAAGACGCAGGTACCAATAGGGTTGATCTCGTAGCACGCTGCTTTCGATTAAACCGTTTATCTGTTGCAACCTGCCAACCAGTTCAGACAGATAAGCCGAACGATTCTTGCGGGCCGTTGAGGTTGCAGATTGATCTTCGGAAAATAGGTAGCATTCGTTAACCAGCTCCCAGACCTGGGCCGGCAACGCCTCGCGAGTGGTTCTAACGTTCTCCCGTGCCAACCGCATCGAATGGCGCAAGGATTTGGACGTTTCAGT
The DNA here is from genome assembly GCA_964519335.1 of uncultured Pseudomonadales bacterium. Classification (GTDB taxonomy): domain Bacteria; phylum Pseudomonadota; class Gammaproteobacteria; order Pseudomonadales; family Azotimanducaceae; genus JALZVT01. The sequence goes on along the minus strand of CAZFIA010000009.1, from coordinate 31,830 downwards.
ATCTGAAATCAGGAATCTAATCACACTGGTTTCTTTAGCCTGTTTAAACCGGCCATCAAACTCCGCGCCTGCTTCTATGGTTTCGAGCAGAACAGACCAACCTGGCTCGGCGTCCTGAGGCAGGTCTAGGACAACGTGCGTGTAGGCATCAATCAAGCGAGCAGTGTCTTCTACTCGTTCAAGATAGCGCGCCATCCAGTACAGCCGCTCGGCAACCCGAGAGAGCATCATATCTCTACCTCACGATCCACGTGTCTTTGCTGCCGCCACCTTGCGATGAGTTAACAATCAGCGAGCCCTCCTTAAGCGCAACGCGGGTTAACCCCCCTGCTGTTACCCAGCTCGTCTTTCCTTGCAAAATAAACGGCCGAAGATCAAGGTGCCGCGCGGCAACCTCACCGTCACAGTAGGTAGGCGCGGTAGATAGCGACAATGTCGGCTGCGCGATGTAGTTACGCGGGTTATCTTCAATCAGTTTTTGATAACGTCGATGGGTGGCCGCGGACGCGTGCGGCCCTACCATAATGCCGTATCCACCGGATTCGTTGGTGGGTTTGACCACGAGTTTGTCAATGTTCGCAAGCACATAATCCCGGTCTTTTTCCAGCATGCAAAGATAAGTGGGGACATTGTTAACCAGCGGCTCTTCCTTGAGATAGTAGCGCACCATTTCCGGCACAAACGAATAAATCGCCTTGTCATCAGCAACACCGCTACCGGGTGCATTCGCTATCGCAACCTTGCCGCTGCGCCAGGCACGCAACAGGCCAGACACGCCCAGTGTTGAATCACCTCGAAATGCCTCCGGATCCATAAAGGTGTCATCGATGCGCCTGTAGATCACATCGACACGCTTGGGACCGCCAACCGTCTTCATGTAGACAAAACTGTTGTCGTCGACAAACAAATCACTGCCCTCAACCAATTCCGCACCCATTCCTTGCGCAAGGAACGCATGTTCAAAATAGGCCGAGTTATAGGTTCCGGGAGTGAGAACAACAACGCAGGGTCGCTTGCCACCACGAGTGGCGAGCGACGCAAGCGTGGCGTAGAGCTGCGCCGGATAATCATCCACAGGCTGGACATTTTCATTTTGAAACAACTCAGGCAGAACACGCTTGGAAATCTCCCGATTTTCAATCATGTAGGACACCCCCGAGGGAACGCGCAGGTTGTCTTCAAGAACGTAGAACTTGCCGCGGCTATCGCGCACCAGATCTGAGCCACACACATGCGCCCAAACGCTATGAATAGGCTGTATTCCTACACACTGCGACAAATAATTGGGGGAGTTAAGCACTAGATCAGCAGGAACGATGTCATCGGCCAGTATTTTCTGCTCGTTATAAACGTCGTTTATAAAAGCATTGAGCGCCCTGGAGCGCTGCATCAAGCCGACGCTGAGTTTTTGCCAGTCTTTGGCCCGCACAATTCGCGGAATCAGGTCAAAGGGCCAGGCTCGATCAATATTCTCGCCGTCTGAGTACACAGAAAACGATATGCCCATTTCACGAATACAGAGCTCTGCAGCCGCGTGTCGATCTTGAAGTTCGTCTGCAGAGAATTTCTGGAGCTTGTTCACCACCCGTCGAGCTACTGCGCGTGGCCGCCCCCCCTCAGTAATCAGCTCATCGAAATGGGTTGCCGATGGCTCAGAGGTGCGGTCTGAGGAAGCGTAGCTCTTCCACAGTTCGTTCGAGTTATCCAAAATTGTCCATAGTCGGTGACTCTACCGGCGAATCTAGCTTCGCATGGTATCAGCACCGGACCCCGGACACAGAAAGGTAGAGCTTCGGTAACCGCTAAGGCTAGCGCGGCTCCTTCGCAGATCCAGGCTCGAGGCCAAGTTTTGAGGCTTGCTTGGTCCACTCATCGCGCTCAATACGACCTTTGAACGCATCGAGCTGCTCGTCAATAAACAGAATGTCAGTGGAGTCCCACGAAGCCACCTGCCAGAAGTAGTAGACCCCGTTTTTGTTGAGTAGCCCCTCAAGCTTTGGACCAACGCCAGAAATCCGTTTCAGATCATCCTTGTTACCGTGCACCGCAGACGTGAACAATTTCAACTTCTCGGGCTTCGCAAGCTTCGCTGTAGGCGCAGCCGCTGGTGCAGGCGCAGCCGCCGAAGGAGGAGCCGCCGGTGTCGGAGCGGGTGCAGGCTGTTTCTCTAGCTTCTGCAACAGTTCTTCGATACGCGTGAGCCGAGTCTGTACTCCGGTGAGATCCGTCGGTTGTGCCGGTGCCGGAATGCGAATGGCTTTCACGGCAGTTTCTACGGCGCCGATGCGAGCATTGACCGGCGCAAGATCTGTAGGAGGCGCAGCCTGGGGAATTTTTATCCCCTTAACGGCTTGATCTATTGCGTTCACCTGACTCGTTAAGGGTTGCAGATTTACCGGCGCTGCAGGCTTTGGAATGTCGATTGCCTTGACAGCTTGATCAATTGCATCGACACGCTTATTGAGCGGTGCAAGATCAACAGGAGCCGCGGGCTGCGGGATCCTTATGGCTTTCACTGCTGCTTCGAGCGAGTTCACTCGATCTGTAACCGGCGTTAAATTTACCGGTGCAGCTGGTTTTGGTATCTCAATCGCCTTCACAGCCTTGTCGATAGAATCCACCCGACTGGTGAGGGGAGAAAGGTCCACTGGCGCTGAAGGCTTGGGAATTACAATCGCTTTAACTGCCTTGTCTATTGAATCAACTCGACTGTTGAGCGGCGCAAGATCTACAGGTGCCGCGGGCTTGGGAATTTCGATCGCCTTAACCGCTTTGTCTATCGAATCAACTCGACTGTTGAGCGGCCCGAGATCTACGGGTGCCGCAGGCTTGGGAATTACAATCGCCTTAACCGCCTTGTCTATTGAATCAACTCGACTGTTGAGCGGACCGAGATCTACAGGTGCCGCGGGCTTGGGAATTTCGATCGCTTTCACCGCTTTGTCGATCGAATCGACCCGACTGGTTAGCGGTGCAAGATCCACCGGCGCTGCGGGCTTCGGAATCTCGATCGCTTTAACCGCTTTGTCTATTGAATCAACTCGACTGGTGAGGGGAGCAAGGTCAACTGGCGCTGCGGGTTTGGGTACTTCAATGGCCTTCACCGCCTTGTCGATCGAATCAACCCGGCTGGTAAGCGGAGCCAGATCAATATTTTGCGGCAAGGGAATACTCTTGATGGCGTCTTCCAGAGCACTGAGTCGATTGCTCAGCGGGCCCAGATCAACCTTTTCCGGTTTGGACAAACTCGCGAACCCTTGTTTGAGCACACCAAGGTCATCTTGCAGCGGCATCAGATTAACCGCTGCGGGCACGGGCATCTTGTTCACCGATCCTTCAAGCGCATCAATGCGATCCTGAAGTTTCGACATGCTGTGCTCAACCAGACTGAGGTCCACTGGTTCGGGCGCAGGCAACCCAGCCAAAGCCGTGCTAATCGCAGGGTTAATCTGCTTGTCCTGGTCGTCAAGACGACTCCAAAGACGATTCCACTCACCGCTACCCGATTCTTTGCGTGTCAGCGCTTCAAAGCTGTCACTAACATCAACAAAGCGTCGCCTTGACCACCAATAGCCTAGGATGAAGCTCAATATGGCGCTTAGTAGAAAGAGGAGGGTGTACTTTGCGAGGAGATAGCTCATCTGATTTCTCCGGTTGGCTTAATTAGTGGCAATCTGAATAACAATACGACGATTCTGGGCCTGGCCTGCGGGAGTGCTGTTGTCAGCAATGGGCTGGCTTTCACCATAACCCACTGCATTGAGGCGACCGTTAGCAACGCCCAGTCGATTCAGAGCGACCTGCACCGCTCCGGCACGCTCTTGGCTTAGGTTCAGATTCGATTCTTCACTACCGACGCTGTCGGTATGACCTTCAATCAGCAATTGGCCAGCGCATTGATTGGCTGTCTGGGCAAGCGCTTCAAGCAGGCTCTGGCTAGATTCATCTATGGTTGCGCTGGCACTGGCAAAGTTAATGGTACTTTCACTCAACGCCGCCGCAAACTCTGCATTACAGCTGTCGTTAGTTTTGGCAACTTCAAGCGAGAGTGAACCCAAATTGGGAGCGGACTCTGCATCGTTGAACTCACCTCGGGCAATAGCTTCCTGATCAGCAAGAACTAGACCCTGGGCACTGAAGCTCTTGCTCGCCCAAACTGCGCTTCCGCGCTCAAATTTAGAACTGACATAAACGGCTCGATCCGCTGCTAGTAGCCATTGATCAGTAGCCGCTTCTCCGGTAATTCGAAGATCATCTTCAACGTTTTCGAAGTGCATGTGGGCTTCATCTACAAAATGCATATGCGCCTTTTCGTCAGGGGCCTCGCCCTCTATGCGAGCAGTGTCACCGTCTACAGTAAGCCGGAAGTCATGTGTCCTGCCAACAACAGCGGTTTGCACCACGGGTGCAGGCGCGGGCTCAACCTCGGCAACGGTCCGGGTGTCGAGGCCTACATCTGTAGGGCAAATCAGGCGCCCAACCCAGGTATCGCAGCGAGTAGAGCGCGCAACGGCTCGCGCATGCGCTGCCTCGCCGGCCGGCAACGCAACATCTACATCAACTATTTGCCCAGCAGCGGCAACACCGGCACCCGCAAAGCCATTGTTGGCAAGATTGCTGGTTACGGTTTCTTGAACCTGATCTTCTATATTGGGCGCCGTAACAAACGCGCCCCATAAATAGAGTAGAGGTAATCCGATAAGCGGTATTAGGCCCCAGGGCCACCAATCGACTGGGCCTTCGTTACGACGCCAGTAGCGGCGTTTCCTAGTAACTCGAGTCTCTTGTGTAGCGCTTTGCGTAGTGGCCGCGCTTTGCGTAGTAGAAGTGGCTGATGATTCCGACATTACCCCTCCGTCCTGAATCCAATTTCAGTGGGTGCTGATCGAACGAAGTCTGAAACAGAACGGCAATCGGACAAACCAGTCTCAGAAACCTAGCACGAGCGTACTAATTTGAAAGTAAAAAACCTGTTGCAGTCAGATAAACACGCAAGAAAACAAACATCAGGGCAGGCAATGTGACACTTCCAGCTAGAAACCGCGCAAACGATCCATCAACGGCGACACCATAGGTTCAAGCACGTTTTGCACACCTGGGATTTTGTAGGCAACTTCCACAGCACCTTCGAGCTTATCTACAGTGGGCCCTACCATCGAACCTAGCGAGTCGCGCGCCGCGGCCGGCATGCTGTCAAGATTCATCGAATCTAGGTAGCTATTGGTATCCCCTAGTTCGCCCGCGAGCTCCCGAGCCGATCCGAGATCGGAAACGTTCGCAAACTTGCTGGTCAAACCCGACAAACGATCGGTTAAGCCACCGGCCATTTCGTCGAGATTACCCAAGCCACCTGCGATTTCAGCAGGTACTGCAACCTCGGTCGAAGCCTCCTCAACTACTGGAGCAACAACTGGATCTGCAACGACATCAACTTCGGGTGCTTTCACCTGCGGAGTGGTTGTAACAGTTTCTGCCGGAGCAGAGTCGTTTGATGATGGCCAAAACACAAACGCCAAAAATGCTGCGCCAGCCGCTAACGCCCAGGGTAGCCAGCTTGTACCCGAAGACGCTTTTTCGGTTTGCACCGCAGGCGTTACAACCTCACGGGGTCCTGCCGCGGGCGTATCGAACATGTCTGCGATGCCCAGCGATGAGCGCATTTCGGTTGGCAACTTATCCGCTATGAATTGCTTTTGATCTGACAGAAGATTCTGTACACCCACCGAATCCAGGTTATCTGCGTTGCGTTGCTTGCGGATAAAACCAATAACAACCGGGGCCAACATGCCCATGAGCTTAGTCGCACCTCCCGCATTACGCATACCGACCATGCTGGCGATCGAGCCCAACACGCCGCCTTGCCGCGCGCCATAGATCATAGCCACCAGACTCGCGCCCTTGGCCAACAAACCAGATTGACCACCGCCAAACAGCGCCCCGCCCAGATTTGATAGTAGACCACCATCGTCTTCATCGAGCGCACCCATGACTTCGCTGGCGCCACCGGAACTCTGCATTTTTCCAAGTAGTCCACCGAGAACCGCAGGAAGGCCGGCATCGACTGCCTTGCGAGTGACCTCTGGAGATTCGTCCAAATCGCCCGCAAGCTGGTCCATTAAACCGCCGCCTAGCGCGTCTTTAGCTAAACTCATTAAATCTATCGGCATGCTCGCTCCAAAGTAAAGTAGTGCGTTCTAGCGTCAATCTGATACCGACTGCCTATTGCTACCTACTGGCAACCAGAGCGCTTCAAGCTTCACTCTATTCTACGCCGGCATCCATTGCGGAGCTGAATCAAAGGAGTTTTCGAGAATTTTGCATGTTTTTCAGAGGCTTGAGGCTTCAATGCGACCGTTTAGTTGCAGCGCCTGATGTTAAAAACCCTCTAGCAGCCAGTGATACAGTAGTGCCAGGCCAATTCAATATAAGGGGAACACATGTCCACAAATCCAGATCTGTTTGACCTTACGATGTCAGATCAAGCACAGCCACTGCTAGACGCAGTAAAAAAGCACATTCAGGACAACGTTGTACCCATCATGGATGAATTCGAACGCCTGGGTGCGGAACGGGAAAAAGAATGGGCCTACGCGCCGGAACAATTGTCGCTGCTGGAGGGTGCCAAGCAAAAGGCAAAAGAATCAGGACTTTGGAATTTCTTTCTCCCCGACGCTGATACCGGCGAAGGACTTAGCAATCTCGACTACGCCTACATTGCTAACGAACTAGGGAAGTACCCTATCGCCTCGCAAACGCTCAACTGTTCAGCACCAGACACCGGCAACATGGAGGTGCTTGAGCGCGTTGGCACGCCAGAGCAGAAAAAGCAGTGGCTAGAGCCATTGCTGCGCGGCGAGATTCGTTCTGCCTATGCTATGACCGAACCGGGCCATCCTTCTTCTGACGCCAAGAACATATCAACCCAGGCCGTGCTCGATGGCGATGAGTGGGTACTAAATGGCGAAAAATATTTCACCTCCGGCGCAGGCGATGAGCGGTGCAAAGTGATGATCACGATGGTGAAGACCAGTCCTGATGCAGCACCGCACAAACAACAGTCGCAAATTCTGGTGCCTATAGACGCACCTGGAGTGAAGATTCTTGGCGCCATGAAAGTGTTTGGCGAAGCGCAAGCGCCGCACGGGCACATGCATGTACAGTTCAAAGACTGCCGCGTGCCCAAAGACAATATTCTGCTGGGCGAAGGTCGCGGCTTCGAAATCTCTCAGGTTCGTCTCGGCCCCGGCCGTATTCACCATTGCATGCGCTCAATCGGCGCTGGTGAACGCGCGCTCGAACTTATGATTCGGCGCGCTTCAGCACGCACCGCCTTTGGCAAGCCGATCATCCAGTTAGGCAAGAACATCGAAGTCGTTGCCAAGGCACGTTACGAAATAGATGCTTGTCGGCTAATGGTGCTGCAGGCGGCCAAGGCGATGGATGTGCTGGGTAATAAAGAAGCACGAATATACGTCAGCGCCATTAAAGCCAATGTTCCGGCGAAGATCTGCCGCATTGTCGACGAAGCTATTCAGATGCACGGCGCAACCGGTGTGACCCAATGGACTCCGCTTGCCCAGATGTACATTTCTCAGCGCACGTTGCGCATTGCCGATGGTCCCGATGAGGTACATCACATGGTGGTGGGCAGAAATGAGGTACGCAAATATGACGGCGAAGCCTATACCGCGCTGGATGACAAACTAGGTCGCGAACATGAAGGTTTTGATCTAGGACGCTAGTTTGTTTGTGAGCTCTTGGGTTAGCCGCTAACCCACCAAGCAATAGCGCCTCCGATCCAGGAATAAAGCCCGGAGGTAAAGTCGTGCCATAGGCCCGATGCGTTCTGTTGTTCCCATGTGTCGTTGGCGGCGTTTAGAAGATAGTTCTGTACATCCTGGGCATCATCTTCAGTTAACACGTCTGCAAAGCTCACCATACCAAGGCCGGCATAGGCACCACCCAGAACAATCTCATTAAAAATCTCGTGACTGTCTGCAGACAAGTAGCGAAGATCCTGCACCACGCCTCCAGCACCAAAGGTAGGGCCGTGGCAGCGCACGCAAAATTCAGCGTAGAGATCGCTGCCGCGTTGAACCGACTCTTTTGAGCCACGCCGTGGCAGCGGCGCCTCTTGCATATGCAGCGTCGAGTCATCTATCGGATGTTGAGCAGTACCATCAAGTTTATAAACCAGTAAACGACTGGTACCGTTAACGTTTTTCTCTTGCGGCAGCGCAAGCCCTCCTGCACCACCCCATCCGGCCATAAGGGCGACGTACTGCACGCCATCTATTTCATAGCTAACAGGCGGCGCAACGATTCCAGTGCCGGTTGGTACTTCCCACAGTACGGCGCCGGTTTCGGCGTTGTAGGCAACAAGGCGTTCGTCTCCGGTGCCCTGGAAGACAAGACCAGATTGAGTAGTAAGAAGGCCACCGTTCCAACTACTAGAGTGCGTGATGCGAAATCGCTCTTTTTTGGCAACGGGATCCCAACCTATCAGCGCACCCTGCAACAACTTTCTGACCATTACTTCAAGCAAACGCGGGGGAATGCCATCGGGGCTAAATCCTTTGCCTAAAGGACCTTCTTGCCCGAGATTAAAATGATTGCCTGGCTCGTATTTATAATTAACCGCAGTGCTATAGGGTTGCATAGCTTCCGTTGCGGGAATGTAGACCAGTCCGGTGTTTTCGTTGTACGCCATGGGTTGCCAATTATGGCCACCTAGCGCCCAGGGTGCTGTTTGTTGTTCCGTTGTCGAATGATCAGCACTGTCGGTGAGCACCGGCCGCCCGGTTTCAAGGTCAACATGGCTCGCCCAGTTAACGTTCACGTACTTGTCTGCAGAAATCAGTTCGCCCGACACTCTATCTACGACGTAGAAGAAACCGTTCTTGGGAGCCTGCATCAATACCTTGCGCAGTTCACCCGCAATCTCTAGATCCGCAAGAATCATGTGTTGGGTGGCGGTGTAATCCCAGCTATCGGCAGGCGTTGTTTGGTAATGCCATACGTAGTCGCCGGTATCCGGGTTTAAGGCAACGATCGACGAGAGAAACAGATTGTCACCTCCTTGCGGACTGCGCACCCAACGATTCCAGGGCGAGCCATTGCCTACTCCGATGTAGAGCAGGTTGAGCTCTGGATCAAACGCCATGGAATCCCAGACGGTGCCTCCGCCCCCGGTCTTCCAATACAGGTCACCTGTCCAGGTATCGGCGGCGCGGCGCATGACGTCAGATTCATAGGGTTCGCTGGGGTTTCCGGGCACCGTATGAAACCGCCATTGCAATTCGCCACTTTGCGCATCATAAGCCGACACATAACCGCGAACACCAAAGTCTGCGCCACCGTTACCGATGATGATGTTGCCCTTTACTGCGCGCGGCGCACCGGTAATCGTGTACGGGCGGTCTGTGTCGATAGTAACGACATCCCAAAGCACTTTGCCCGTTACTCGATCCAGAGCAATCAGTCGGCCATCGAGAGTGCCGACATACACCGCATCACCCCAGGCGGCGACGCCGCGATTCACCACATCACAGCAAGCGTTCACGCCCCACGCCCGGGGTACCTTGGGATCAAATCTCCACAGCAATTCACCGGTGGCTGCGTTATGAGCAAACACCTGGCTCCAACTGGTGGTGGTATAGAGCGTGCCGTCGATTACTAAGGGCGATGCCTCTAAACCCCGGCTGGTTTGGGTATCAAAGTACCAGGCCAGCCCTAAGCGCGAGACGTTGTCGGGTGTGATCTGAGTTAGCGGGCTCTGTCGATCTTCTGCGTAGGAGCGGCCATGGCTTAACCAACTGCCCGGTTCTTGATCGGCATTCTGAAGTCGTCTGGCATCAACAGGTGCCGCTGCAGAAAAAGAAGCGGCAAACAAGTGAATCAGCAGAGCCGTGGCAAATGCGCGGACCACACACCTCACATCCGTGCGCTCGAGTTTGGAGCCCACGCTATACCCGCTCAGTATCCCTTACTCAGAACGAATCAGGTTCGCAGAGCCGCCAACGGCCTCGACTTTGTTGTCACCCAAATACTGCGCTACAAGACTGCTTATGCGCACCAGCATTGCGTTGTCGGTCCCTCCAACTGAAAAGTTGCCGCCCAACGCCGCAGCGCGCTGGAAAAACTGTGGGTTAGCAACTACGTCACCGGTCGCCTTGTCGGTTAGCTTTACGTTCATCAATACAGCCGAGCTACCGGCGGCGGCCCCCACCCAGAAGCGTTTACTTCCAGAGACAAATTTCATTTCGGTAATCAAAGGTTCAATGACCAGTGTTCTGCCATTGGTGCTCGACCCACCCCAGTCGTCCAGCATCAGTCCAACGTTCTTGTCCCAGTTTTCTTGCACCTTTATCAAAGCGACCTGGTTTGATTCCGAGTCCTGGCTTTCAGCCAGAGTAATCTGGCTGACTTCATAATTCTGGAATCCACCCAGGGCTTCTGAGGGTGGAGGATTTGTATCACTGGTAGGCGCAATGTTGGTCACACAGCCCGCTAACAGAACACAGCCAACCACTGCTGCAATGCGACTCACTATCGTCAAACTGGCTCTTTCGTACATGGTCGAGTATTCCTTCACTGGAGAGGGTTAGTTTTAAAATCCAAGCGCTGCATTATATACGTCTTAGAACCAGCCTATGCTAACTGCTTAGACATCAGCCTAGTCAACTAATCTTGTGCTGGCTCGCTGTCTTCCACCGGATAATGTAGTCCCGGAATACCCGCCTCCATGGCCTGATACCAATCGGGCCGAGGGGCAACAGCTTCATAGTCGGTGGGTACCATCGGTGCATCCTTGTTCCACTCATGATGGATTGGCGGAATCTGAAAGGTGCCATTGCCCGCGTTGGTACCACCGTCAACTTGCAGATCAACTCCCGTGATATAGCTGGCGAGGTCAGAGGCTAGAAACATAACGCTATTGGTTACCTCCTCGACCTCACCCACGCGGCGCATGGGTGTGCGGCTCGCAATCCAGCGGTCCATTCCCATGGCCGCAAGCATCGGACGGGTCATCTCGGTAACGATAAAGCCGGGAGACACCGAGTTTACGCGCACGCCCCTGTCCGCCCATTCAACACCAAGCTGCAACGTCAAATTTCTGAGGCCCCCTTTGGCGGCGGTGTAACCGATCATGCTGTTTTCATTGGCGCCATTGGCCAAAATAGAACAGATATTCACGATGCTGCCAGAGCGTCGCTCGAGCATGTGCTTGCCACAGTCTCGTGCAAAGTAGAACGCGCCGGCCAGATCCACCGAGAGAATCTGATTGAAACTCTCGGCGCTAAACTGTTCTGCTACCACACCTTTGGTATCCGCAATGCCTGCGTTGTTGATAAGCACATCAATCTTGTGGTGATCTGCAAGGCCTTGCGCAATTACACGCTGAACGTCCGCCTCGATAGAGACATCTCCCGTTACCACGGTAACCTTGCGTCCCATTTCGCGGCACCTGGCCCCCACCGCCTCGAGCGCCTCTTCGCTGCGGGCCGTTAACACCAGATCGGCGCCCGCCTTAGCGAACCCGTAGGCGAAGTACTCCCCTAACCCGTAGGAAGCGCCAGTAATTAGTACTACTTTGTTGTTGAAATCGAACATCTTTATTCCTATCCAGCTCCTGTCGAGCCGAAGCCTTATGCGAACGGCCAATTTGGTGGTCTTCTCTCGCGCGAAGCAACAGTGTGTGGTTGACTGTCTTCCAGCGCAACTCGGCAACAAAGGCCCCCCGTTCAATGGCCCCACTATCCAACCCCCAATCTATCCCGCTATCTATAGACGAGGTAAGCAATGAATGGTTGGGTGCAACCCTTGGCGCAAGCGTGTCACAACAACATCGAACCCAGATAGGTCAGGGTGTCGGCCTGATGGGAGATATCTATCGCCTAGGCATTGACTACGCACAGCCCGCAAGCGACCTTCCAGCCAGTGTTGTGGTGAAACTACCTTCAGCCGCAGAGGAGAATCGCGAACAAGGCGTGGCGCTGGGTATGTTCGAAGCCGAGGTACGCTTCTACAATGAACTCGCACCACAGGCCACGGTGGGTCTACCAAAGGTGTTTCACGCAAATGTCGAGTCAGGCACCGCCAACTTTGTGATCGTGATGGAAGATCTCACCGACATGACAATGGTGAACCAAAGCGACGGCATGACTGGAGAGCAAGCGCTGGCCGTGGTCAAGGTGCTCGCAGGCATACACGCTGTTTGGTGGAACAAAGTGGATACTCCAGATATGGAGTGGATCCCTACCATGGCGGGGCCGCGCACTGATTTTGTTAACCAATTTCTGCCGCAGGTTTTTCCAACATTCAAAACCAACTTCGGAGCAGGTCTTCCAGCTGGCGGCATTGAAATCTACGAAGCCTTTCTAGGCAACTACACAAAAATCAACGAACAGATTACCAGTCGTAGCCCGTGGACTTTAGCGCATCAAGATTTTCGCGTAGAGAATCTTATGTTTGGTGTTACCGACCCCAATCAAGTGGTAGTGCTTGACTGGCAGGGCATTGGTCGTGGTCCAGGTGCTTTTGATCTGGGCTACGTGCTGGGAGGGTCAATGGAACCTGAGGTTCGCAGATCCTGGGAAGACCGCTTACTGGCTGCCTACCATGAAGCGCTAGCGTCCAATGGCGTTGAAGACTATAGCCTTGTCCAATTGAAAGAAGACTATGCCCACAGCCACCTGATGGGTGGACTGGCCATCGGGATACTGACTGGGGGCTCGTTCGACTTAAGCAACGAGCGCGGCGCAGAGCTGGTAAGAACCATGGCAAATCGCCATGTACAAGCGGCACTAGATCACGGGGCGGCAGAACGGCTGGCAGCAATCGTCTAATCGCTCGCTGTTCCCGGTCCACTCCGACAAAACGAGACTCACCGAATGAATGACTTCTTGCTGTACTCCATTGTGGCTTCGATCGTGCTTACTGTAGCAATCAATGTGCTCCCACAACTTTTCCCAGGCCCCGCCCAGCGAGCCGAAGAAAAACTCCGTGAGGCACTAAAAAATTCAATAGAGAATCAACGGCAGACCCCAGGTCCCCGCGTCAGGGTCTTTTTCCCCTGGAAATCTATGCTGGTCGTATCGCTCGTGCTCACCCTGGTGGTAAATCTGATTGGCTGGATATCGGGCTTCTGACCAATAGTATCAATATACGATACTAAATAGCTCTTTAAAGGCTACTAATGCCCAAATAGTGTCTTTATTCGAGCCATAGCGAGAGACTCCTGCAGTCGAAACGAATCAACTGCAAGAGACTCCATCATGAAAAATCCAGCCTATATCACCGCCACCGGCACCTTCCTGCCAGGCCCGCCGATAACGAACGAAGAAATGGAAACCCGCCTGGGTCTGATTGCCGGCAAACCCTCGCGCCTGAAAAAACGCATGCTCGCGCAAAACGGTATTACCGCTCGCCACTACGCATTGGATGATCAGCAACAAACCACGTATCGCAACTCCGAGATGGCGGCAGCGGCCGTCCGCAACGCACTGTCGCGTGCCGATATGCGTATTCAAGATGTTGAGCAGCTTATCGCCGCAACTTCTCAGGGCGATCTGCCGCTGCCAGGATTTGGTTCCATGGTGCACGGCGAACTGGGCGGCGACGCACTAGAGGTCACAACCCATCACGGCGTTTGCGCCTCGGGCCTTGCAGCCATCAAAACCGCAGCACTTTCAGTAGCCCAGGGAGAGCACTCTACGGTCGCTGCTGTGGCGAGCGAACTGCCTAGCCGCCTATTCAAGGCGTCCCGTTACGAGGCGCAAAACACGGTGACTGAAAAGGGTCGACTCGATACTGATACCGAGTTTCTGCGCTGGATGCTTTCTGACGGTGCGGGTGCAGTTGTGATACAGGATCGTCCTGCCGCGGGGCGCCTGTCACTGCGAGTGAACTGGGTGAAGCTCAAGTCGCACGCTCATCGTTACCCCGCCTGCATGTATGTGGGCGGCGAGCGCGATGAAAACCACAACCCGCAAAGCTGGCTGGATGCACCCGATTATCAAACCGCTGCCGAGCAGGGCGATATCAACCTGCGTCAGAACCTGAAAGAAGTTGATCAGATCGTAAAGCTTGGTGTCGCCGATTATCTGCAACTTGTAGAAGACGACGAGTTTGAACCAGCAGAAATTGACCACATGCTTTGTCACTTCTCGTCGCGATGTTTCCTTAAGTCAATCACTGAGCTCGCAACGCGCGCCGGTGCAATGATTCCCGAGGAACACTGGAGCCAGGTGATGTACACCAAAGGCAATACAGGCTCAGCGTCGCTTTATCTGATGCTTGCGGACTTACTGTCAAAACGAGACTTGAGGCTGGGACAGCAAGTGCTCTGCATGGTGCCCGAGAGTGGGCGCTTTACCACCGGGTTTATGCATCTCACGGTTGTAGATGAAACGGATTCACAGTCGCGCGATTCCATTGCGGACCCTGGTGACAGCAACTCAGTTGTTACCGTCGAGTCTGATCAGACAGCTCTGCGCGAATCCTTGAACCGGCGCTTACTCATTGCATGGGACGAAATGGAGCAACGACTTGAGACCGTACCCTTCGTCGATGATCTCTACCACGGCAAGGCAAAGCTTGAAGACTATCGAATGTTGCTTGCCAACCTGCGCCATCAGGTGGTTGAAGGCGCCAACTGGATTACCCGCGCGGTATCCAGCATCACTTCAGATCACGTAGAGATACGCAATCGATTTATAGCCCACGCGGGTGACGAACACCTCGACTACAAACTTTTGGAGGCTGACTACGCGGCCTGCGGTGGAGACTTAGTCGCGCTCAAGCAAGGCGAGAAGAACCTGGGCTCTGAAGCATTGTCTTCTTTCCTGTTTCACCGCGCCTCTCAACCCAACCCCTGGGACATGCTGGGCGCGATGTTCATCATCGAGGGACTCGGGCAACGCATGGCACCACAGTGGGCAGGCCTGTTGCAAAGCACACTCGAATTGCAGACCGATCAGGTGAGGTTTCTCACCTATCACGGAGCCAACGACGAAAATCATATGGCCCAACTCGATGAAACCTTTGCGAGTTTGCCATTAACTCAGGACATCGTAGATCGCATCGTGAAGACGGCTCGAACCACCGGACGGCTCTATTGCTTACAGCTCGAAGAGGCAGGGAACAACAAATGAACGTCCCATTGAGACCAGAACCTGAACTGCACAATCCGCTAGACCCCAACCCGGCTCTTGCACTGCGGCTTGATCAATCAGTACCGGTTGCGCCAGTAGCTCGCGACGCAATGGTTGGCAACCTACACAGCCGATCGCGCCGAATCGTATTGCCTGTCGTACGTCTGTTGTCGGGCTTACTGATTCGCGTACTCGGTGTCGTCCGACTTTTCGTGCCGCGCTTCGGCACTTCGTCCAGGTGGCTGCATCGCAGCATCCACTGGGGGTTGCGCACCTTCGTTCGCCGCGATGCCAACCTGCTAATACTGCGGCATTTTCATCTCGGGTCCCAGGTACTGGGCTTCATCGCAGACAACGCGGGCGTCGACATTGAGCGCCGCCCACTAAAACCAAAATCTCTATCGGAGCTTGCCAATAACATGTTTATAGAACACGACATCAATCTGTTTAACTTTGTGATCGAATTAAATCAGGCGCTTGAGGCTAAAAGGATGTCCTTACCAACTGCCATCGAACTGTCTGACCTTAACTTCGACAGCATCGCGGAAGAAATCGAGCTTGATGCCCTTCCCGATGGCTGGACAAACGTACTCGATCTAGAAACAGCAATTCACCTGTATACACCGATCTACCAGTGGTTTCTGACGGACCGGGAATTCTCGCGCGCCGTGGCAAGCCTGCAGCTTGATGAGACCATTGGAACATACATCGCCAGATTGCTGGGCTCTTCGGACCATCTGCATCTTATAAACAATCGCCATCCTTTGGTTGCCAGTCGGCGGGTGGATGCCGGACAAGATCTGGTCTTACACGGGCTGGGCACCGAGCGACTGCATAGATTGCTGGTGGGCTTGAAGAAAGCGAAATGGGGTGCGCTATAAGGGTTTGTTCTGCGCTGCACATGAGCCATTCTAGCTTCCTCAAAACCGAGGCTAGATTTTGACCCGGAACGCCCCCGCCACTGCCCTGCTTTGCTGCGTCGCTTTCGCACTTGTTTACGCGGCCGTTGGATCAATGGGTTGGGGTGAACCCGCCGCCCGCGAATCGGCCATCGGCGAGATTGGCCGCTGGTGCGAACGCGTACACCCGGGTCTGATTCGAGAGCCCGCCAATACGCTAAGCAACCTGGGCTTTATCTTAAGCGGGCTCGCCATCTTCTGGACCCTCTCGCGAGACAAGAGCGGCTTACGAGACGAGAACGGCGGCGCCGGCCGCATGATTGGTCTGAATCCTCTGTCGATCACCTTTGGCGCTGCCGTTGTCTGGCTAGGTCCGGGTTCTATGTTGATGCACGGCACAAACACCGCCTGGGGTGCATCTGCCGATAACCTGAGCATGGTGATGTACATCTTGATTCCCTGGCTGTTAAACCTAACGGAGATGGGACGCTGGACGTCCACGCAGTTCTTTATAACCTACACGGTACTGGTTCTTGGCTACGCCGTAGGGCGCGAGCTATTCGGATCTCGACTGGGAATAAACCTGAACCTATTTGGCCTCTCTATCGCACTGTGGTTTATCTCTGAACTGCTGCTGCGTTTCTACTCTCAAGCGTTTCGTTGGCTGTCTGGGTTTACCGGTTTTGCTGTTGCTGCCGTGTTTGGAATAATGCCGTGGGATATGCTGCAGAACCCGGTCGCTAATTGGTGGGTTTTCTTGTTCTGGGTTCCAGCGTTGTTTTGTTCGCAGCCACCGCGTATTCGTCGCACCTATTCACCCTGGTGTTTTGCAGGCATTGGCTGCTTTGTCGTAGCCTTTGCAATATGGCAGACCGGGCGCCCGAACAATGAGTGGTGCAGGCCGGATTCAATCATTCAGGCGCACGCGATATGGCACTTGCTTACGGCTGCTTCCACCTGGTGCTTCTTTATGTTTCTGCGAACTGAAAAGGAAATTGGCCACCAACAATGTTGAATAAAACCGACCTTACAGACGCCGTAAGTGAAGGCATTATCACCGCCGAGCAAGCGGAGCAGCTCAATGCGCTCTCTAACAGGCAGCACTCGGATAACGACAGCCTGCTGTCGCAGCAGCTCGAGACGCGCGATGAACCGTTCCGGCTTTTACGCGGCTTTCGTGATGTATTCATCGCGCTTGGTATCTTGTTTTTTTGCTTCGGCGCGACCAGTTTGTACGGTTACTCAATGGTGGCAACATCTACTGAACACTCGGGCCTTGACTACTGGTTATCGAGCAAAGAGAGAGTCGTTGGTGGGGTCGCCGGCGTGTTCCTGCTGCTTCTATTTGGAATAGCCATAGCCGAGATCGTCACCAGAAAGTTGAGACTTCCACTTGCTAGCCTTGTCTTAAGTATCGCGATGGCCTTTTGGTCGGGCTGGTTCGGATTGCTCATTCTCGGCAGTTTCGCACCAACTCTTTTTACGTCCTCAACCAATAGCCCTTCCCTATTCTATCTAGTCTTTTTCTCAAGCGCCTTTGTGGGTATTTCTCTGTTCTACGCACGCTACAGACTGCCATTCGTGTCCCTGGTTATCGCCGCAAGCCTGGTCGGTCTTGCGTACACGGTCTGGAGTTTTCTGGTGCCGAACACCGACCTAGCTGGGCACTTTGTCGTTGTAGGTTTGCTTGGAGTAGCCGTGTTTGGCGTAGCTATGTATTTCGACACTTCAGATCGGCTTAGAGTCACCAGGCTGTCTGAGAATGCGTTCTGGCTTCACCTTCTCGCTGCGCCACTCATGATCCGCTCGATATTCGCGTCCTCATTAGACAATGAGATAAACGCCTGGGTGATACTCTTGGTCTTCAGCGTATTAACCTTAATCGCACTAATCATAGACCGTCGCGCTATTCTGGTATCAAGCCTGGTCTACATGAGCGGTGCATTCGCCCAAATCGCCAAAGATTTTGGAGTCGACAGCACACTTAATTTTGCGCTTCCTCTCCTCTTCATCGGCCTCTTGGTGCTGGTACTTGGTATCGGCTGGTCACCGTTTCGTCGACTCGTGATGCGTAAAGTGCCTTCGAGTATCGCAATGCGAACGCCACCCATCGCCTAATTCGATACGTGCAAGCTCAGAATCGGCAAGCACAATCTCGGCCGCCAATCGTCGGTAAACCTGTGTGATCGCCCAGGTGTACTGCTCAGACAATCAGTAGAAGTTAGGTACTGAACGATCTATTCTCCGATTTTCGGAGCAGCACCCATAAATGTGGCTCGGAGAGTTCATACAAGACTGTAGATCAGTGGCAATCTGGGTTCTAGCAGCCCTATTGGCCTATTCTGGAAACGCTAACGCCCAGCTGGCAGGGGGCACCTGTCCTGTGGGACAAACAGCAAATCCGAGTGTCGGATTTGCTATCGCAGGATTTGAAAACAATCAGAGTTTCCAATCAACCCAACCACCCATCGAAACCGAAGCATCGCAATCTCGCCCCCTCTTGATCGGCGCTATACAATCTGACGGCACAGTAAACACCCAAAATGGAATATTCACTGTTGAAAGCTTTTTTAACTCAATCGATCTACACCTGACTAACCTCGCAGATCCCGTTGTACCTGAGAACAGCAGTATTACGCTTTCCCTCTCCCAGTCCCCTTTCAACAATGGGTTGACTGAGATCTTCACCTCGATCGATGGTACGTCGTTTGTTAGCGCGGGTACTATCGGTTTTGGCGGAAGCACAGGCACGCTTGGCAATGTCGATAGCTCGCCACAATCCAGCAACCTGCTTCGACACATCAGTTTTCAAATCCCAGCCGGCAGCGGTGGCGCACGATTCGTTCGTGTTGATCAAATTCAGGCAGGCTTCCGTGTTGATGGCGTACAACGCAACGAAATATGTAGCGACACATCCGCGGGAGCCGTTGTAGCCGCTGCGGACGACTCCGCAACGGGTACTGCAGGAGACATCGATGTGCTGAACGTACTCACCAACGACAGACTTAACGGCGCTGTTTTCCCTCCGCCGAACGCAGGAGGAACAGTTACTGTTTTGCAGCTCACTTCCGGTGAAATATTGCCACCAGAACTTACATTGGACCTTGCAACGGGCGATGTTGGAATTTCACCCTTAGCTCCTGCTGGGGTTTATCAATTCAAGTATGAAATCTGCGAAACGCAAGCCCAGCTCAACTGCGATGTGGCGCTCGTTACGATTACAGTAAACGCGCCAACAGGCGGTGGCATCAGTTGCCCAGTGGGCCAGACCGCCCTGGTGATACCTACCCCTTTACCCGCCTTTGCAGGTTTCGAAACAGATGGCAACGACAACAATCCGCCACCAATCGGCTCAGGGGATTCAAACGCACTGTTGAGCCAGCCAATATTGGCGGCCGGAACGGGTGTTGTCGGCTTTCCGGGCAGCGATGCTGTCGCTTCGTTTTTCGACTCCATCGATTTCGATCTAACAGGGGATCCCACAATTCTGATACCAGCAGGCGCGATCATCACCCTTGCTGTTGCAGAATTTCCCGGGGCACCACAATTTCCTATAACAAACGTGCTTACCTCACCCACCGCTAACCTTACCGACGCAACGGTTATAGGTGCTCTCGGCTTTGGCGGCACCACGGGCACTCTCTCCACAACTGACGGCGCAAACACTGTAGAAAGCGATCCTGGCACGCCAGGCGACACAGCTTTGATCCGGCATGTCGAAATAACCGTACCGGCCGGAGGTGCACGCTTTGCAAGAATAGATCTTACCGGCTTTGGCAGCCCCAACGGATTCCAGGCACGTGGTGCTCAATACCAAGACGCGTGCCAAATAGATCCAGCAGGCACACCAGAGCTCACGCTTACGAAAAACGCGGTTGGATTTGAGCCGGGTGGCTTTTCTATTCCTGGCACTGATGTTATCTACACAATCACCGTGCAGAATACGGGCACTGGAGATGTCGACGACGATAGCGTTATCTTATTCGATGCACTGCCCCCGGAAGTTTCGTTAGTTAACCTTCCGTTTCAAATATCAACGGGTACGATACTCTCTCCGGATCCTGTCTACTTCACGCAGACGGGTGCCGGGCTCAACTTTTTGTTTAGTCGCGATGTGGGCTTTTCAACCAGCGCAACAGCGCCGACTCAGTTTTCACAATGCACCGATACGCTTTCTGGCGCTTTAAATCCGCAGATCAATTTCATCTGCTTGAACCCCAAAGGGGTTTTTGCGGCAGACCCCTCAGGCGTGACTGTCCCGGAGGTGAACATTCAGTTCCGGGCACGCATTCAATAGTTTCTCCGGTGTCTGAGCCTGAGCGGGGATAACTGCTTTGTGAGCTGTCCTGGACGATATCGACTATCACTAGCAAAATCGTTCAGGACCAACCCACTGTGCATTGGCATAGCGGTCGCCATGGCACCACCCCACCGGCAGCACCGATTCGATACGCGCAAGATCAGAATCGGTAAGCACAATCTCGACTCCTGCAACCAGCTCTTCGAGATGCGCAACCGACCGGGTTCCAGGAATCGGAATAACGTGCTCGCCCTGCGCGAGTAGCCAGGCGATCGCGAGGCCCCCTGCAGGCAGCCCAATCTCGGCAGCCAATCGTCGGTAGACCTCGGTGATCGCCATGTTGCGCGGCAAAGTATCAACTTGAAATCGAGGGTTTGCTTTCATGAAGGCAAGGCCCTGACAGGTCTCGAAATCGAGCGGGTGATCCGTTAACAGCGAACGGCCCACCGGACTGAACGCCACAAGGCTTGCCCCGAGCTCAGCCGTTCTTTGCACCAGGCCTAACTCGGGAGCTCGTGTCGATAGCGAATATTCTGACTGCACCGCACCAATCGGATGATGTTCGTTTGCAACAGTGAGTGAAGCCGGAGCAATTTCAGAGTAGCCAACTTGTCGGGCCTTACCCGAGCGAACTATCTCGGACAGAGATTCGGTGACCTCTTCAATAGGGACGGCCGCATCACGTCGGTGTACATAAAATAGCTCCACCTGTTCAACGCCTAAACGACCCAACGACTTTTCGAGCTCAGTCTCTAAATGTTGGCGGGTGTTATCAAACGTTCGTTGGCCTTCGGGCGTGGTGGTAATAGCAGCTTTGGTTGCAATGGCAAAGCAATCCTGCGCCTGGCTGCCTTGCTTTTTCAAAAACTGGCCTATGCGCTGCTCTGACCCGCCAGCCCCATAGGCATTAGAGGTATCCACGTGGGTAATACCGAGGTCTAAACAGCGGCTTAAGATTGCATCTGACTTAGCATCATCGGTTGCGCCATAGAAATCACACAGTGACATCGCGCCATAACCAATGGCAGATATGGGTGTGGCCAGGGTGCCGAGGGTTCGTTGTTTCATTTATCTCGCCTTCCAATGTCTCGCCTTCCGAACATAAACCGAAGCAAACAGTATGAATGCAATCATATAATGGTTCACTATAGTGATCTCTATCAGCCATCGACAGGTAGAAATTTATGCCCAATCTACGCTCCGATCTGCGCCCCGATCTGCGCCCCGATCTGCGCATTGGCGTTTGCTACGACTTTCGCAATCCACC
>CAZFIA010000009.1:0-10109 GCA_964519335.1 uncultured Pseudomonadales bacterium | reverse complement strand
CCGATCTGCGCCCCGATCTGCGCATTGGCGTTTGCTACGACTTTCGCAATCCACCTGATTCAGGCACAACCGACCAGGCGCTTTACCAGGAAGTACTTGAACAGGTGGTGTGGCTCGACGATATCGGTGCCGACCTTGTCTGGTTTACAGAACATCACTTTGTCGACGACGGCTACCTACCCAGTTGGATACCCGTGGCTGGCGCGATGGCGGCCGTAACCAAGCGGGTTCGATTTGGCACAGACATTTGCTTGATGCCTTTCAACCACCCCATTCGTCTCGCAGAAGATCTTGCCGTTCTAGACAACCTGTCTGGTGGTCGGGTGGAATTAGGTGTGGGCATGGGCTATGCGCCACATGAGTTCCGAGGGTTTGGGTTCCCTGTGAGTCGACGGGTTTCCCTCATGAACGAAGGCATTGAGGTTCTTCAAAAGTGTTTTTCAGGCGAGCGTTTTAGCTATCACGGAAAACGCTATCACTTTGATGATGTGCTGATTACGCCAGGGTACGTTCAAGAGGGTGGCCCACCCCTGTGGATTGCTGCGATGTCAGAGCAGGGTGCGGCCCGCGCTGCAAACTACAACACCAATTTCCTACCTCAAGGCGTCAAAAAGCGCTCGTTTGACCCATGGGTTGAGACGCTAAAGAGTACAGGACGAAATCCCCGGGATTATCGAGTGGGAATCATCAGAAGTATTCTGGTAACTGACGATCAAGAAGCAGACTGGATTCCAGTACGGGCCGCTGAGAGATATCGCATGGCTCTGTACAAACAGTTTTACGAAGAAAGTGGGGAAGGCTTTGGTGACGAAGGCGAACAGGTACCGCAAACCTGGATCGTTGGCAATGTGGATCACTGCGTCGCAGAACTAAAACAGTTTATTCAAACGTTCGGAATCACCGACATTGTGTCTATGGCAGTACCTCCCGGGATGCGAGCGGCACAGATGTCGGCAAGCCTGGAGCGACTGTTCACCCAGGTTGTGCCGCGCTTGAAAGCAGAACTGGCTGCGGAGCCTAACTAGTTTCGGGTTTCAATCGCCACGCTGTTGCCGCCGCGCATCTGGCCATTAACATCTTGCATCAAGATGAAAGCTCGATTCACATCGGGGCGAAAAGGCACAGCTTCTCCGAGGCCCACCACTAAGACAGTGTACGTAGCCACTTCGTTCGTTTGAATGCTGCGCTCAACGCTACTCGCAAAAGAGGTTTTGCATAACGAGGTGGCAGGATCGGTTTCACAGATCAAAAGCCGTACTAGTGGCGGATCCTCTAGTGGGTCCGCTCCTGCTACAGAACCGGCAAGCTCAAGCGCGGGCTGCGCCCGAATCACGGCCTCACCCGCCAAATTGATGGTTGCCGCTGCAAAAAAAGATTGGCCATCCGCTGAGGGCAGGCTAACCACACCAGGCTGATCCGGAGTGGCCGTCACCGTTAACATATCAGGCAAGGTGGCATCCCCTCGAGCTAGTGCAAAGGTAGTGACCCCAACCAATCGCTCGGTCAGGTTGCTGTTACGACAGAAAAAGCGAACGTCTAGTAGCTCTGGTGCCTCGCCGATGCCCGATTCATTAGTACTACGAACTTCGAGGACAAGTTGCTTCGCGCCACCAGCAACCACATCAAATATCTCCGGCGCGCCGGCCACAGGTTCGTTGGTAGTTGGGTTGGCTTGTAGTGTGCGCAAGAACAGGCCATCGGTTGAGTCTCTTACCAGCCCAGCACTGCATCCGAGCGCATCTTCAACACCGGTGTTTAGAACGGTGGCGAAGGCGGTAACGCCAGAGCCCTGCGTAATATCAACTCGACTATTCGGTAGCACCGCCGATATGATTGTGGTTTCGGAGAGTGCCGGCAACAAGCCTTGTTGGGCAAGCACCGCCGACGTAGGGAAAAAGGCGCCCGGCCCCGCGAAGCTGGGAAGAAACGTATAAAACCAATCGGTGTCCGGGTGCCGCGCGATCTCGAAACCCACTCGAGCTGCTTCGCCTTCCCTTCGCAGTTCACCGCTAGCCAGATCGCGGACAAATACATCCGAACTTGAAAGAGAACGAATCCCGCTCGAAACAACACCAACCAGAACGGATCCGCTAACGATTAGACGGCCCTCATCCGTACTCAAAGCAACGGAAGACGCCGCGAGTAGCGAGTTTTCCAACATTGGTGCTACACCTGAACGAAATTCCTGCGTCTGAGTCACTTCTCCCGTTTGCGAATCAAGCCGATAGACCCCCAGTCGGGTAGGCCCGACAGAGAACAACCAGAGTCCATCGCCAGTGCTTGCACTGGCGATCAGGCCATCACTACGGCGCAGAAGGCTAAGAGCACCGGTGGCCGCATTACGCTGGTGAACCTCCAGGGCGTTTGGCCTATTCAAAAACACCAAATCAGAGTTCGCGGGAATCGTTACTGAGAAAAGAGGTTCGGTAGAAACGGTTTCTTCTCTAGTATCAACCAGCTCAAGCTCGTCGCTATTGGTAGTGACTCGATACGTATGGACAGCACTGGCACCCACCAGCGTGTCCGCGCGGTCATTGCTCACTATGTAGAGGTGTTCACCGTCGTTACTGAGTTCCATATCTCGAATCTGCAAACTCGAGCTGACTTCCAGTTCTGTCAAAAGACTGAGCTCACCATTGGCAGTGTTTGGGGACAGGACCGCTACCCGATTAGCACCGGCTACATAAAGCCGACTACCCGAGTTGTTGAAAGCAAAAGCTCCCGAAAAGGCGAGCGTGCTACCTGCGTTTCCTAAGAGGGTCGTGCGCTGGAAGGTTAAAGCACCTGAACCGTCAATGGAAAACTGCGTGATGCGCGGCTCATCGAAACTGCTGCCAATATAAAGGTTGGTACCCGATGGGTCGATTATCAATGGACCAGAGAGCAGCGTCTCACCCAACGCGAGCTCACTAAGCTCTGATAGCACCTCGGTACTCAATCCTTGAGCTGAAGCGTAGCTCGCGTACCAAAACAAGCTCAGTGCAATATAGAAACCACGGATAAGCATCTGGTGTGACATTATCTCAATGCTCCTATGTATTGTGTCTAAGCAGCGCAGCTCCTATGTATTGTGTCTAAGCAGCGCATTGTTTCTAAGCAGCTGCATTGGACGGCGGGCTATACAGCTAGCCTAAGCGCTGGTTGAACTCGATCATGTTACCACTTGGGTCGTGCGCAAACGCCTGAACACAGACACCCGGAATAGTTGATGGTTTTGAACAGGCTACATCACTTGCACTCAGGTGCGCTATAACTTCATCCACGTCCTCCACCAGAAAGGCAAAGTGTTGTTCTTTGATTCGCTCACCCGCTTTTATGCCAAGCAAGTGAACTTCTTGTGATCCCGCGCCTAGCCAGAGCCCGGGGAAACCCAGATCGGGTCTGTCTAGCAGCTGCATCCCCAGCACATCCACGTAGAAGGCCTGAGCCTGATCTATATCGTCTACGTTAAGCGATACGTGATGAATTCCACCAAAGCGAATGCCCATCTCGTCTTCCTGACTAGCCCTGAAAATACCAGTGTACACCGCCCCCAGGAGAGTGTCCGCGACGGGCTAGGTGGGTACGCTCTATTGCTCTACCAGAACAACGCGCCGGTTCTTGGCTCGACCCTCGTCAGAGGCATTGCTCGCCACTGGGCTGGTTGAACCCACTCCATGAGCACTAAGGTTTTTGGCATCTACCCCATAGTCCTTTACGAGCGCTTCAACAACAGACTCTGCGCGCCGGTTTGACAAATCGATATTGTAATCAAACGCCCCCTGGTTATCCGTATGCCCAACCACTACCAGTTTAAGCGACGCGTCATCTTTCAGCAGGCTCGCAACTTCCTTTAGCGTCGGTCCAGATTCCGCCTTTATTTCGGTCTTATCTGTATCAAAATAAATACCGTAGAGAGAAATGCTGCCCTGAGTTTCGATCTGGCTTAACATTTCAGCGGCTTCGACCACTACCATATTATTCTCACGCGCCTCACCTTCAACAAGGTCAACAATGGCGATAGTTCGATCAACATAAGGGGCGCAGTTTGCGAACCGCGTCTTACTGATCTGATAAGTCAACACGGAAAGCGTTGCGCCTTCTGAGGGCAGTTCCGCAACGGCATAGCGCAGGTTAGAAATCGGTTGGGTCATCGCACACCAACCGGGCGATCCCTTCGCGTCGGTAATCTTGGATTCAGGAAATAGTTTGCTGGCCAACCCTTGCTCAGACGCACTGTTTTGCAGCGGATTCCCGCCACAGGTTGTTTCTTTACATTCGAACAGCGTATTGCCACCTAGCACTCTAACTTCGTCCTGATAGTTTCTGATTGTTTCTAGAGGAGACCGGTCTTCTGGCGCAAGATAAACAAGCCGAGTGTATGGCCCTTCCTTAGATACACTTTCTTTTAGCTCAACGGGCGTATTGGGATGATTGGGCGTGGTCATCGCCGAGGTTGGGAAGACGAACTCGTCATACTTTTTTGTGTATTGCGACAAGATAACCGAGCCCTCATAGCGCTTTAAGAGGGGACTATCCTGAGTACCGGCAACATCCTGCGTCGCAACAGAGTACTCTTCTTGAGCACCAGCGGTTTCTGCAGCAAACAGAGACGCCAACACTACCGCTACGGGTAAACTAAATATTGAGTTCAAACTATTCATTAGCATTTACCTCGAACATGTGTCTGGAACTTTATGCCCATGCCTTCGGCCTCGCCAGTATATAATGACCCTTTGCACAGAATTTGCGGAATTTGGCGACGGAAACAAAGTTGAGCAAGCGACCCTCAGACGCACAGATTCGCAGTAGTTATCTGGAGCAGGCACAGCGCAGCCAAGCACATCGCTTTCTGGCAGCTGTTCTTGGCACGGAGACTGACCAACCGGTTAATTCTCTGGTTACGCCAGATTTCACCTGTGAACTCAATGGTAGATCAGCCCCCTTGGATCTAAGAGGATTGCCGGAACTGACTGCGGAACGCAGGCAGAACATCGAATTAGCCGATATTGAATTTGCGGACGCAGATCCCCTGTTACCTCTAATAAGCCACGTGAAAGTAGTCTCTTGTGGAGAGCTAGAGCCAACTGAAGAAAAGGGCTCATTTTCGGTACCTCACCGGCTACTGTCGTTGAAGCATCGCTGGCACGCACTGGGTGAATCACCGACAAAGACCGCGCCACCCTATACGCAGATTATTTCCAAGAATTTTGTGATGGACTGGGGAACGGGCTCAGTCCAATCCCATGCCGAACTAGAAGATTGGCTCACGAACTCCGCATCATCCATGGCTGCTGCGCGACACGATATCGCGGCGTTTGAATGGTCGGCGATAGACGACAGTCGATTTGAAGCGACGTTTGAATTCGACTGGAACGGGATCTCACAAACCGGCAAGGCCATGCAAGCACGCTCTCGTCATATCTGGCAGGTTCTTGACGATGGCAAAGAACCTTTCGCGCGTATCGATCGAATGGATATCCAGTTTCTAGTTCCATTTCACGTAGTCGACGAAGCCTAGAGGTAGGTTGATGACCAATGCAGATGTAGATATCAAATTCATCCAGCAAGCCGTCGAGCTAGCCGATGTAAACGCGCTTCGAATTGCGTTGTATCAACAAACAGGTGACGAAGAACTCGCGGCCATGGAGGTAAGCAACGAACTGCGGGAAGGCAGTCCATTTCGATTCACCCGTCTAGTAAAGTCGAATCACGAGCTGGTAAAGAAAAAAGCGCTCGCCTATCTTCGCAGCCCGCCCGATTCATCGCTTGTCCCGGACAAGCTTGAGGCCGCAAAGCTCATGAAGCTTTTTTGCGGTCGTGACCTTACCCCTGCCGATATCGACTACGCGTGGGGCGATTTAGGCTTCGAAGGTTTCACTCGCGGCGCACAGTGGAACAACAAGCCAGCGCAATCTGTACTGGATGCTATCGATATCACGGTGGTGGGCGCAGGCTTTGGCGGCTTATTGGCGGCGATTCAGCTACAAAGACTTGGATTGAACTGCCGAATAATCGAGCGCCAGGCCGGCATCGGCGGCACCTGGTGGCTCAATCAATACCCCGAAGCTCGGGTAGATATCGCATCATACCTTTACCAATATAAATTCGAATTGGGCTACAAGTGGAAGAGTTATTATGCAACTCAAAAGGAATTACTGGAGTATTTTGACTTCATAGTCGACAAATACGAGCTCCGTGACAAGATCTCTCTAAACACGCACATAACCCATGCCCAATGGGTAGAAGACGACAACAAGTGGCACCTCACTGCGGAAGACTCAGAGGGCAAGCAGCAACTATTTCGATCAAACTTCTTTATCAGTGCGAGCGGCCAATTCAGTAAAGCCAACCTTCCCGACATCGATGGCATCGAGACGTTTGAAGGCAAAATGTTTCACTCCACCAACTGGGACCATAGCTACGACTTCGCAGGCAAGCGCGTGGCCGTGATCGGTACGGGCTCCACCGGAGCTCAGATGTGTCGGGGGCTTGCGAAAACTGCGGCGTCACTAACAGTTTACCAACGCAGTCCAAATTGGACATCTCGCATGCCCAATTACCGCGACGCTGTTCCGGCGGAGTTGCAGTGGTTACTAGACACCATGCCGGGCTATCTGAACTGGCATGTTTTCAGCCAACACATCGCACAGATGCGCATGGATGGTATGAACGAGATCGACGAGCAGTGGGTAGCACAAGGCGGATTTTTTAATCAGCGCAATGACCAACTCCGCGAGAATTTGATAGCGTACATCAAGAAATCTGTAGAAGGTGATGAGAAACTGGCGGCTCAGCTCACACCAAAATGGGCACCTCTTGCACGCCGACCCGTCGTTGATAATGAATTTTATGCAACGCTCACCCAAGAGCATGTGAACCTGATAACCGATCCAATTGATCGGTTTACTAGCAACGGCATCCAAACCTCGGGTACCGAACCTCAGACACGCGAGTTCGACCTGGTTGTATTGGCGGCAGGCTACGAGGTCGAAGCGTTCCTATGGCCGGTGGAATACAGCGGCCGACAGGGAACGACGCTAGGCGATCTCTGGGACGAGGATGGCCCCCGAGCTTATCTCACTGCGATGCTCCCCGGCTTCCCCAATTTCGCAATGATGTACGGTCCTAATTCGGGATTGGTCGCAGGCAGCTACCATTCCTGGGTTGAGCTGTTTTCAAACTACTACTGTCAGGTTATAACCCGCACCATCGAGTCTGGTGCATCCTCTTTTGAAGTAAAACGCGAAGCCTACGATGCGTTTAACCAGGAGCTTGATGAACGCGCAAAGACCTGGGTGTTTCAGATAGAAGATACTGGCGGCGGCTATTACAAGAACAAAAAGAATCGATCGGCCGTCAGGCTGCCCTGGCGTACGCCTGAGTTTTATCAAAAAGTGGCAACACCAAACTACGATCACTTTTCTCTAAGATAAATGGACCTAGAAAGGCTTTAAATGACCGACACAAAAGTAGAACTCAATAACCGAAACGTTGTGATAACTGGTGGCGCGTCCGGCATTGGCTATGCGGTGGCCAAAAACCTTGGTGCTCGTGGCTGCAAAATCATGATCGCCGAGCCAGATGAAACGCGATTGCAAGCTGCAGTTGCCGAACTAGTCAAGCTGGGTGTCGACGCACATTACTGTATCTGCGACGTTTCTGATCTAGCGCAGATAGAGAAGCTGGCGGATTCTGCGTGGGATGCCTTCGATAGGGTTGATATGGTGTTCAACAACGCAGGCATCGGCATTCCTCCGTCTACCGTGATGGACACCAACATCGAACAGTTAAAGGGAATGTTCGATGTTAATTTCTTTGGCGTTTGGTATGGCAGCCAGGTGTTCGCCAAGCGGTTTCTTGCCCAGGGTACGCCGGCAGGTATTTACAATACAGGGTCTGAGAATTCGCTGTTTAACGCCGTGCCATTGAACGCGGGCTATCTGGCCACCAAACACGCGGTTCTTGGCATGACAGACAATCTGCGAGAACAAATGCCCGACTTCATTAATGTCGGTTTAATAATACCGGGCTTTGTTAAATCTGAACTCACTGCAAACTTTGCAGACCTCGCGATGGATACCGACGAATTCGCGGCAATTGTCCTAAAACAGATTGGAGATGGAAAGTTCTACATTGTTTCGCACGCCTGCAACGTGCCGCCCATTGAAGAGCGGTACTCCGAAATTCGACAAGCGTACGCAGACTACGCACCACCCTACGAAGGCGATGAGAAATACGACGTTCGATATCTGCTAAAACAGATGCAGAAATCTAAACACTAGAACCAACCGGCGCTCAGTCTTCAGGCAAGCGCTGTAGCAAACCGCTTTAGCGAGCGATCCCAGGCCCGTTCTGCCTGAGGTTCATTGTAGGCCCGCGAATCAGGTGTACACCAGCCGTGCAGAGCGCCCTCATACACCTCAACTTCCGCGTCAACATCGGCCGCCCCGAACGCCTGGCGCAGCGCGTCTTTAGCCGCCGGGTCGCGCTCATCATCATTGGCAGCAATAGCGATCAGAACGGAGGCGTTCAATCGCCGGGCAAGTCGATGCGGACTATCATCATCATCGGTTACCAATCGACCACCGTGAAAAGACGCCACGGCTCCAATCCGAGCAGGATTCGCTGCCGCTGTCCGAAGAGTCATAGAGCCGCCCATACAATAGCCCGTGGTTCCAATCTGGCGACCGCTATCCACTGCGTCCTGTGCATCAAGCCAGTTAACAAAGGCAAGCGCATCAACCACATTGGTTTGCGGCGTGAGAGATCGCGCGAGGGGCAGAACCTTGTTGCGAACTGCTTCATCCTGAAAACTGGCACCTGCAGCCACAACAGGTGCTTTCTGTGACCGGTAATAGGGATTCACCACTAGAGCGGCATATCCGGCAGCGGCCAGACGCCGGCCAACCAGTCGGTAGGCATCCCTTAAGCCCAATACGTCGGGCCAAACCAAAACGGCCGCGTGCGACCCTTTAGCCGGATGCACAAAAAATGCGTCGGCGTCGCCGTCAGCTGTAGTTATAACCACCATGTTCTCAGTCAGATCGTCTGCCTGCGCAGATCCAGGCATCCAGGCGCTTAGCACACCGGAAGCCGCGATTGCACCACCGGTCGCTGTGAATCGGCGGCGAGAGGGAGACAACACAGTATCCTGATTCTCGATTTCTCTTTCTTCTATGTCGCGCGCAGTATGTTCATCACACATTCTTGTCTGTCCTCATTGAAGGTTAACTAGAAAGATACCCTAAAATAGGAGGCCTGTGCGGTACAGTCTTAGGCCTAGAACTGCCAGCGCAATCCCACCGATACGCTGAACCCGTCGGGATCGTCATCGATGTCAGCGTTAAACGTCTCGCCACCATCGCCGACAAAGGTTCTCTCCCCGTCGACATTTAGCGTCAACAGATAGCGACCTTCTCCGTATACCTCAAGCTGTTCATTGACGGGGAAGGACACGCCGATCGTCGTGTGAGTGGCAAGCCCGGTATCATCCCCTCGCACAGCGAAGGTAGGCTCGGTCGCGACGCCGTTGTTAGGAAAATAGCTAATATCGTGGTCGAAGAAACCAACGCCGATGCCGCCGCCGATATAGGGGACGAAGACCTGGTCTTCAGACCATCTGATCTCTGTAAGACTATTACCCAGAATGTATAGGCTTTCCTGACTGCCACCGAAGGTTTGATCGCCACCGTTGAACGAACCACCCTGGACATCAGTATCCAGATAGCTGACTTCAAGTTCGAGCCGAGGCTGGAAGTAAGTCAGGAATTTGAAGGGCAGTCGATATCCGATAGCCCCACCGAAGTAGACATCCGTATCAAATTCAGCTTCTACATTTGCAGTAGCCCCCGCGACACCTGGCGAACCCGCAGCGGGATTTTGAACCCCGTCGAAATCGGCATCGTTTCTGAAACCCGCTCCAACAAAGCCGGAGGCATAAAACCCTCCTTCTGCCGGATCAGTATCGAACAGTCCAGCCGCCTGAGTTTGTGCTGAGCACAAAACTAATACGGAGCCGGCGACCAGATGTGACAGCGACAGACTCGTAGACGTGCGAATCATAAGCAAGACACCCTTATATTGTGTATATCTAAAACTGCAGAATCGGAGCGGTTTGGACCACAAAC
>CAZFIA010000008.1:52050-58785 GCA_964519335.1 uncultured Pseudomonadales bacterium | reverse complement strand
CGATGCCACCTGCGATAGCCAGCCGAATGGGTATCGGAAGTTCGTCGCGCGAAAACGCCTCACCGAGCAGGGTGAACAGCACTAGCCGTACTGACAACGTAAACAGAGTAACACCCCAGTACCCTAGAAAGCGCCACAGCGTTGCCTGTGGTGCATTGCGGAACGTCCAGCTCTTGTGGGCAAAGAAACAACCTGCCGTTGCAATTGCAAAGCCGATGACGCAAGCGAGCTGTTCGGGAACTTCATAGAAGTTGATTAGGCTCCAGACAACGGTGGTATCGAGACTAAAGCCTGCGAGCGCAACACACAGGAAGCGCAGGGTCTCGCCGCGACGGTCAGCCTGAATAGCCGAGGCGCTGTCCTCGGGTAGAGGCTTGTGCACGCTGTCGGTTGCAGCAGCACCGTTTTGAGCGATCGTAGCGGGCGACGCGTTGGAGGTGTTTGGGGAATTCACGGGGCTCGGTTGTTGGGCTCGCTTGGGCGAATGTGACTGTATTAGCCTGAAGCGAAGTGATTTTACCGGACCGAGAAAGACTGCGGCCGGTGATGGCGTAAAAAAAAAGCGTTTGAGGCGGGCTTTCTCTACCCCAGCTCGCCCTCAGTACAAACTTTCCATCTATGCGTCAAATAAGTTGCCAAACTAGATGGCTCTAGCTAGCAACAGACAGCTCGGCAGCCACTGATTCATTGATCGGTTTGCTGCGCCTCTGTCGGCTATTTCTAGATTTGGCCGCTGCGTTCTTTGATCTTCTTGTTCAGAATTTCATCGTTTTCAGTGTAATCAACAGGGCAGTCGATTAGATGTACACCTTTCGAGTTCAGTGCGGTATCCAGTATCGATGCCAGACTGTCGACGGAGCTCACGCGGTGACCATGTGCACCGTAGCTCTCGGCGTACTTAACAAAGTCGGGGTTGCCGTATTCGAGTCCCCAGTCTTGAAACCCCATGTTGGCCTGTTTCCAACGAATCATGCCATAGGCGCTGTCGTTCAAGATCAGTACTACGATGTCTTGCTTTAAACGTACCGCGGTCTCCATTTCCTGACTGTTCATCATGAAACCGCCGTCCCCACAGATCGCCATGACCTTTTTGTCCGGGTTGACTAACTTTGCAGCCATAGCCGAAGGTAGTCCTGCGCCCATGGTTGCCAGTGCGTTGTCGAGCAGTACAGTGTTGGGTTGGTGGGCCGTGTAGTTACGCGCAAACCAGATCTTGTAGACGCCATTGTCGAGACAAATAATGCCGTCGTCGGGCATAGCTTTGCGTACGGTGTTAACCAGTCTTTGTGGATAAATTGGAAAGCGTGCGTCGTCAGTGCCTTCTGCTTCATGAGCGCGCCCGGCTTTGCGAACTTCGGTCATGCGAGCGAAATCCCAGCTTGAACTCTTTGACAAGCCTTCCTTGATTCGCCAGATCGCGTTACCGATGTCGCCGACCACCTCTACTTGAGGAAAATACACGGGATCAACCTCGGCTGAACGGAAGGACACGTGGATAACTTCTGTGCCGCCTACTTCCATGAAGAATGGGGGCTTTTCGATGACGTCGTGGCCGACGTTAATAATGAGGTCAGCAGCCTCGATTGCCCGGTGTACAAAGTCACCGGCTGACAAAGCGGCGTTGCCCATGAATGAGTCATGACGTTCGTCGATCACGCCCTTGCCTAGCTGCGTGGTAACAAACGGCATTCCTGTCTGCTCTACCAGTTCTAACAGCATCTTGCCTGTGATCTTGCGGTTTGCACCTGCTCCGATCACAAGAATTGGAGATTTGGCTTTTTCAATGCGTTCGACTGCCGCGGCGATCGCCTTGTTCTCTGCAATAGGACGGCGAGTAACGGGCGCAGGAATAGACGTCTCGTCGGTATCTTCGTCGGCGATGTCTTCTGGAAGTTCCAGATGCACGGCGCCGGGCTTTTCTTCTTCCGCAAGCCGCATCGCCTCGCGAACTCGACTCGGGATGTTGTCGCCGGAGACGATCTGACTCGCAAATTTGGTGATAGGGCCCATTACGTCAACGACATCAAGGATCTGGAATCGCCCCTGTTTTGATTTCTTGATGGGTTTTTGCCCTGTGATCATCATCATTGGCATCCCGCCAAGCTGAGCGTAAGCCGCGCTAGTCACAAAGTTAGTCGCGCCAGGCCCGAGTGTGGCCAGGCAAACCCCGGTCTTGCCTGTGAAGCGACCGTAGGTTGCAGCCATAAAACCTGCCGCCTGTTCGTGCCGGGTCAGGATGAGTTTGATTTTCTTGGAACGCGACAGGCTATCGAGAAAGTCGAGGTTTTCTTCGCCTGGAATACCAAAGATGTATTCAACGCCTTCGTCTTCCAGGGTCTTGATAAATAGGTCGGATGCCTTGGTCATTGTCAGTGTCTCGTTCTTATATAGTTTGTTGTTGACGTACGTGTGGGGTTAGCGCAGTGCGGTTTAGCCGTTGGGTGGTTTGCGTACCACCATCATGCGAATTTCGGTCATGTCTTCGATTGCAAAGCGAATGCCTTCGCGGCCCAGGCCGCTTTCTTTTACGCCACCGTAGGGCATGTGGTCAACCCGCCAGGAAGGCACGTCGCCAATAACAACGCCACCAACTTCGAGCTCGTCCCAGGCTTTTTGTGCCTTGTAGATATCGCGGGTAAATATACCTGCCTGCAGTCCAAAGTCGCTGCTGTTTACGTCTTCAAGGGCGTCATCGAAGGTTGAGAATTTGGTGAGTATGGCCACCGGGCCAAAGGCTTCTTGGCACACAAGGTCTTGATCGCCCGGCACGTTTTCGAGCAGCGTTGCTTCAAGCATCGCGCCGTCACGATTGCCACCGCACAGCAATGTGCCCCCGGCGCTGACGGCGCTGTTGATCCAGTTTTCGAGCCGCGTCGCTTCTTTTTCTGAAATGACCGGCCCGATAAACGTATCTTCGTTTAGCGGGTCACCCATGATCAGTGATTGTGTCTTGGTAACCAGCATGGTGCGTAGCTGATCGTAAACATTCTTATGAATCATAATGCGTTGCACGCCAATACAGCTTTGCCCCGACTGATAAAAGGCGCCAAAGATAATTCGTTCGACGGCGTCTTCGAGATCTGCGTCTTCATCGACTATAACGGCCGCGTTGCCTCCGAGTTCGAGCACCACCGGTTTTTTACCCGCCTTTTTCTTGAGCGCCCAGCCCACACCAGGAGAACCTGTAAATGACAGAAGTTTCAGCCGTTCGTCTTCGGTAAACAGATCGGCGCCATCGCGTCGTGCTGGCAATATTGAGAAAGCGCCCGGCGGCAAGTCGGTCTCAGCCAGAACTTCACCAATTATCAATGCACCAATCGGGGTCATGCTGGCCGGTTTGAGCACAAACGGACAGCCGACAGCAAGTGCTGGGGCTACCTTGTGAGCGGCCAGGTTCAGCGGGAAGTTAAAGGGGGAGATGAAAGAGCATGCGCCAATGGGTACTCGCTTCCACTGCCCGGTATAGCCTTGTGCCCTGGGGCTAATGTCCAGCGGCATAACCTCGCCGTAGATGCGCACTGATTCTTCGGCTGCGATGCGAAAGGTATCGATGAGTCGCGTGACTTCGCCCCGGGCATCTTTGATGGGTTTGCCGGCTTCGATGCACAGCGCCTTGGACATTTCTTCGTGCCGCTCTGTAAATCGGTCTACGCAATGCATGAGCACGTCCTGGCGAGCGTAGGCAGGCATTTCACGCATGGCTCGGGTAGCCTGATCGGCCGCAGCGATCCCTTCATTAATGGCTGCGGGATCGGCAAGGGCCACCTTTGTTGCGACTTCGCCGGTAAATTTGTTGGTAACCTCCAGGTCAGTGTTGGCAGCTACCGGTTGGTTGGCCAAATAGTAGGGATAACTAGATTGCAGCATGAGAAAACCTTGGCGAAAGTGGGAATCTACAGGACGGGTCGCAGAATACAGACCCTCGTAGAAAATTTTACGGCATCTGCCCGGGCATGGCATCCACCTAAGTAGGTAGTCGTGCCCAGGTCGATCGGGGCGAAGGAGTGATGAAGCATGTTGACACGAAAGAGCGGATATCTAGCGCCATTTAATGGGGTTGCACCCGCTGCTTCAGATCAGCTTGAGCGATTGGGTTACGCGCTAGTGCCCGGAATCCTTGACGCTTCTGAAATCGCCGGTCTCGCAACTGAGATTGAACGGGTGTACCGAGAGTTTCCTGCGGATGGTCGTGGAGCAGCCAGCCGTACGGCCGAAGTGGATGAGGAATTCCGCTATGAGATGCTCAATCGCAGTCCGCTCTGCCAAAAACTGGCGGGGCACCGAGCTCTGCTTGATGTGATTGAGCCGCTATTGGGTGAGGATTGCCACGTCATCGCAAACACCTGTTGGAGGAATCCGCCTGTCGGCGGACAAGGGCATACGCCCGGTGAGCAGCATGGCGGAGGATTTTGGCACATAGACGCCGGACCCCACATCCCCCGGCCTAAAGGTGTGAGTTGGCCAGAGACTATTCCTTACCCGATCTTCGCCATTGGGGTGCACGTGTTCTTGCAAGATTGTCCGCTCGAGTGCGGTCCAACTGGGGTGATTGCTGGTAGTCACACGTCGGGGCAAGCACCGCCGCGCAATCGTTACAACGATGCGTCTCTTAGTTGGAATGGCCAGACAGTGACACCTTTGCCTGCAAACAAGGGAGATGCTGCGCTATTTGTCTCCGACGTTTGGCACCGACGCCTGCCTTCAATGGAAGGTGATACCGGCCGATTTTTTGTCCAGTTTCACTACGGGCGCAGGGACATTGCGCAGCGACTGCGCACCACGGCAGAGGTGAATCATCTCTCAGCAGAGGCTTTGGGGCGGGTAGATGGAACCCGTGAGGCGCAGTTGCTGGGTATACATGCGCCAAGGTTCTATGACGGTTGAATGAACGGCTAAGCGAAAGTCTAGCTTATCGACTTAGCATAAATGTTTCGTACTCAAGGTCGCGAACCACGCGATTGAGGATGAACATGGCAATGAAAGTGCTGATGATGGTTGCCCCAACAAAACCGTATCCAAAAAAGGTTGGACCCGCAGCCTGAGTGAGCATAGTGAGCAATATGTTAGTCACAAAGAATACGCCAGTAACCAATAGTACCGTCTCGCGTCGATCTAGATAAAAGAATACGTTCAGAAGGGACATCAGCACCATCTGCACGCTTACGCCAACGACATCTACGAACAGTAGCGGGAGATAGTTGAGCGAGATGCCGAGCATATTAAGAATGTCTTCTGCCCACAGGAAGAACAGCATCACAGTGATGCCCTGCACTTTAAATATCTCAAGCACGCCCTGACGAATGGAGCTGGCCATCTGATCCTTTAGAAAGTAAACGTGATCGAGCGCTTCGCCGTTACGAACAGCGTTGTAAAGGTGGTCATAGTTTTCTGCGAAGTCGGTTTCGATGCGCACCATAAACACAGCCATGCCCGGAATAATGGTCAGGTAGGCCAGGAAAATGGGAATGTCGTAGATCGCCGATGCGCGCAGCGGACCGACGATTGCCTCAGACGTGAGCGGATTCAGCCAGAAGATGAACTTGTCGACCCAGATTCCGCAGTAGTAAAGCAACCCGGTGAAAAATAGGGATATGTAAATCAATTCTCGGTTGAGAAAGTCGAACGCGAACCACTTCTTTACCGGAAACTGGCGAATGATTTCGATTACGAAGCAATACAGCAGCAACGTGTGTCCCAGCAAGAAGCCCAACAAAAGGCCCTCTTTGTCGAAGTGCCGCAAGAAAGCGGAGGCAATGACCATAGTGGCGTAGCCCAGAAACATAATGAGCAGAATACGGTTGTAGGCTTTCATGCCAGACAGGAAAATTACGACGAGCCAAAGGTTGCACAAGACCGTAAAGGTCGTAGTCATTAGTACTTTGTAGAGGATTGATTGCTCAGGAAAAAAGAACCAGCAAAAGGTACCCGCTGACCCGAAGGCGCCTATGCCTACCAGTAATAGCAGACCAAAAAGGTTGGGCGTGAGCATCTCATCCATATCATCGAACAATCGATCGGAGACAAAGCGGGTAAATATGAGCTGTAAGCCACC
Source organism: uncultured Pseudomonadales bacterium (assembly GCA_964519335.1). GTDB lineage: Bacteria > Pseudomonadota > Gammaproteobacteria > Pseudomonadales > Azotimanducaceae > JALZVT01. The sequence goes on along the minus strand of CAZFIA010000008.1, from coordinate 52,733 downwards.
GGTGACCGTGAGCGAAACCGCCATCAGATAAGTGATGGACACCAGAAACTGCACGACGTGTGTTTCGGGAACGACAACGGCGAGTGACAATATGCCCACGACGAGTACGCTGAGTATCGACAGTACCCAGGGGCCGGCACTGATCAGACCGGCATAGATATACGCCTGCAGCGTCGCGGCATAGCTGTCGCGATCAAGAATGCGCCGAAGTTCAAATCCTATGCCTGCCACTGCAGTGCGTCCTGATAAAGTTTGCGGTAACGGTCGTACATGAGGGTTTCGGTGTAGTAGTTCTGCACTCGTGCAAGACCAGCTTTCTGTGCGGCTTCCCACTTGTCTGCGTTTTGAAACAGCTCGAGACAGGCATTTGCGGTTGCAGAAGGATCGGAGATACCCACCACCGCGCCGGCCGATCCTAACTCCCGATCGCCTTCCTGATCGCCACCTTCAATAAGTTCGCGGCAGCTCCCCACATCGGTAGCGACACAAGGTACGCCCGCAGCGTAGGCTTCGAGTATCACCAAGGGCTGTGCTTCACTAATTGAGGTAAGCGCCATAATTCCGATCTTTGGCAGCATCTCGGGCACCTTCTGGAAACCCAGGAATTTGATATTGTCTTCGAGACCCAGGCTGGTAACCAGACTTGTGCATTCGTTTGCGTACTCTTCATCTTCTTCGGTGGG
>CAZFIA010000008.1:40156-51950 GCA_964519335.1 uncultured Pseudomonadales bacterium | reverse complement strand
TTACCGGTGGGCTCTGCAATCCAGTCGGCCTGGGCTAAATCAATCTTGCGTTCTTTAGTGTAGATACCGTGTTCGGACAAAATATAAGAGCAGTCTGGATTTTGACTTTTCAAGATAGCCCCAAGTAGCCCTGCATAGCCCGTAGAGATAGAGTGCAGTACCTTTGGCGGGTTGGTCTTCCGGGCAACATCGGCAAGCATAAACACTGGCGCGTGCATGGCGCGCACGGTCCAGAAGTAGTTTAGAAACGAAGGGTCGGTGCAGTGCTTTTCGTAAGAGCGAACAATGCTCTCCCAGGCCGAGTGGCTAAACAAAAATTGGCCATGAGAAATTTCCGCCTTTTTGTTTGCTACCATGTCAAGCAACGCAAACAGATCGGACTCTTGAGGGCAGTCGCTGCGAAACGAATCGTGCAGCTGTTCCGCCTTTAAGATAGCTTCTTTGTTGCCCATGCGACGCTTGCCTTTCAAGCTTGACCAGGCGTCTTCAATGTAGTGCAGCTCAACGCTGTTTACGTTATCTGGCACTTCGTACTGGATTTCGCCGTAGTGCTTTCGAGAGCCGCCGATAAAGATTAAGTCGAAAGTGAGCTCGGGCATGCCAAGAATAATTTGGTGCACCCAGCTCGAGACGCCGCCGCGAACGTAAGGGTAGGTGCCCTCGAGCAATATGAGTACGTCGGCGCTCACGTTGACTCTACCCAGTAGTCATGAACGTCTTTCAAGCTCTCAAATCGAATACTCTCAAGCTCTTCCATCGAGGCTTTTACGTCTGCGAATCTGTTCTCAATGAATGCAATCTCTGCGCGATGAGGTGCCACGACGTCTGGCTTGATGCCAAAGGCTAAAGCCTGATCGAGCGCTTTGTTTGCGGCTTCGGTGTCGCCGAGTGCAAGTGTTGCTCTGGCGAGCAATACTGCCACCGGGGCATCAAGCAGGCGGTGCAGAGCTTTTTGTGAGTTTTCGGCGCACGCCTTGAGGCAGAAGGTTCTGATCTGGCCTTCTGCCAGCTCCAGATACACAAGCTCCCAGTAGGCGAACGCGAGGCTGCGCAATGCTGATGCCTGCTCCAGAGTTATTGGATTGGTGTTTTCGACGTCGCTCTCTTTCAGTCCGTCGGTAAGCTCCTTAATGCGTTCGTTAATCTCAGACTCATGCTTGTCTTTGATGGAGTAGGCGAGCAGGCGCACATCGTCGACGCTGTCGCGCATTGCGATCTTTAATAGCGGAATAGCGTGACGTGGCGGCATGCGGTTAGTTGCCATCACCGCGATGAGACGTTTCTCAGCATCACCCGAGCGCTCGAGCACTTCGAATAAGCCGCCGCGAGAAAAAGACAATTTTGAATCGAACTGCAGAGGTTTAAAAGGCAGAGCCGGTACACCAACGACCATGGTTAAGTCCACAGCCTCTTTCTTTGGTGGGGTAGATGCGTACACCAGACTGGCCGGTAGTCCGATGAAACTGAAGCCGGGGATGACAAATATTGTCATCACGCTCAGCAGCCACAGCCCGCGTTGCTCAGTACCCTTAATTTTCATGAAGGTACCTAACGCCAGACCCGAGAAGCCGGTGGAGATGACGTGCGATCCGAGGAAGCTATACCATTCACCCATAAACAGTAAATAGATGGACGCCGCGCCCGCAGACAAAGCGAGTGTGGTATCACGCGCTAGCCCGAACAACGCCTTCTTCCTTGTCTGGTTTGTGCAACGCGTTGCTGATTTCGTTATTTTCGCCAAGGAAGCGATCGAAGAATCGAGTTATCGATTCGATGCTTGCATCTTGCTGCATATGCATTCGGTGGGTGCTGATCTCGGCATCGAGCAAACCAACACCGTGAGCGGTCTCGATATAGCGGTCGAAACGAGCCATAAACATGTTGACCCCGTCTGGGTTGGTCAACGGTAAGAGCATCAGAAGGTATACTCGGCCGTCAGGGGCTTGCCAAGAGAGAGTGTGGTCTAGCCCACGAGTTTCTGACTCTACGGTTGAGACGTATTCGCTTACATCTGTCGGATTGCCAAATTCGTTCAGCAGTATGTGGGCATGCAAACCGTAGCTGTTTGCCTGATCAAGACATCTCAGGGTTTGATAGACAAACCAGTAGAGCGCCTCGCTTGCTGCGTCTGGCGTTCCTGCGGTGTCGCTACTGGGTACGTGTTCACTTGCGCGCAGGTAATCTGCAAAACGGCTTGCAATAATGCTCGCCAGCTGCAGATTCTTTTCGGTAAGCGAGAAGAAAGGGATTTGATTAATGGCCACTACGCCGTGTAAGCGCTGGTAGGCGTCGACAACCGGGATAATGACCATAGGTGCGCCGAGCTCCCGCGAACCCAATGATGCAGTGTCTTCTGGTTTTACGCTAACGGTGCTAAGGCGGGCTACCGCTTTGCGTAACATGGGATCGTCCTGATTGAGCGGCTCAGTTTTTCCAAGAGTCGCATCCGGGTCAGCACTTATTATGGCTTCAGTCACCTGATGATAGCTTGCGCCGCGCGCGGATATGTAGGTTGAGAGTAACTCCAGCAGCAAGTCACCAATGGTTTCAGGAGTTGCATCTTGTAATTCTGCGCGGGAGGTAAGCAATGCGGAACGCAGACTGTTGCGTTTACCCGCGTGTTCTTGTTCGAGCGTGTCATGAGAAATTTTCAATACATGATATGAATGGGTGAACTCTACGAGTCGCGCCTGACGATACTCGTTTGAGCGCTCAAGCTTTTCCGTTTTCTGCTCCCAGTTGTCGCGAAATTCACCAACTAGTAGCGAGCAGATCATGAGTCCCAGGCTGAAGGCCAGAGGTAACGGCCATAGTCCTTGACCCGTATATAAAACGTGGAGCCCGGCGGCTGCGTGCAGTGCTACTGCTGATGCGAAGGCTTCTGAGGAACCATAGCGCATGCCAATCAGGATGATGGCGAACACCGTCCAAGGGAATGCGCCTGTTGTAAGTAATGGATCTTCTGGATGAGTTAGCACGCCCACTGCAAAGAACAGGGTGGTGATGGTTATGGTTTCAACCCATGGGTACTTTGTATTGGCGTTTGCCAGTCGACCTATCGAGTCGAGTTCGAAGGGGACCATGACTTACTTGCGCAAGAAATCGTCGGCGAGTTCCTGCAATACCTTTTGTGCGGTTCCGGCCAGACTCGAGCGTGACCAACCCGAGCGAGCGGCAGAACCACTCCAAAGTATTTCGTTAGACTCTAGATCGACGAGGCGCAGTGACAAACCCACTGCGGGTTCGCCATCGAGGCCGCTCTTGTAGCGCCACTCTTCAACCGATCCGGTAAGTGCGTGACTCGCGCCCCTGTCTAGTGCGTTTTGCCTGGCGTCCGCCAGACGTTTGCCATCATCTAGAATGGGTAAACCGATTCCCTCGACAGGCAACTCGTAGGTTTGTAGACCGTTCAAACCGCGGCTGCGGAGCACAGACAACGCAATTGCTTCGGCCCGCTCGCCGGCCAGAGGCGTTTCAGAACGATTCAGGAAGGGTAACAAGACCACCTGTGAATCTCTGGCGATACCAATCTTCGACCGCTCACTTTGAGCAGACTGGCAGCCGCCCACGATGATCAGAGCGATCATTAAAGCGCAGGCCGAAAACAGTGTGTTTTTGATGGTCATATATTGGAGCTATTTTAGGCGACGCGAGTAAGTTAGCTGTGCGCGAACTCCTGTTTCGCTAACTTCGTTGTCTAACGAATTCGTGAACAGGGCCGAGGCGGTAAGCCGATCGCGACCAAAAATTGGAACGCCGATAGCTGCTTCACTATTAAAGGTCAGATTTTGCTGGGGCCAGCGGTAGCCCACGTCTGCGCTTAATTGATAGTGCGTTCCTGGGCGGCGCCAATCGAGCTCTCCGGGTCGATCTCTCGCAATGACTCCCCCTATGGACAAGCTGCGCGTGTCGGCTGGGAGCACTTCCTGGTTCGGAGCGCTAAGAAATTCCTGCAAGGCGAGGCTTAGTTGTTGCTCACTGGACACAATCCATTGCGCCTGGCCGCGTAGATTAATCGTTGGTCCGCTACGCGAGATTGTGTAGTTCGGTGAAATTGTGAACTGGGTCACATCACCCACTCTGTCTCTGTTGTGGTCACGGTAAGTATTGGCCAGCAAACTGGTATTTATTTGCAAGCGCGCAGACAGTTGCTTGATCCAGTCGACACGTGCGCCAGATCTGCTGAGCAGCGCTTGAGCCACTCCACCGCCCTGCAATCGAGCGTTGTGTTCCAAAGTAATCAGCAGGCTATTGCGCCGATCAATCGCAAATTCCTGCTGCCAATTAATACTGGCAAGTGAGCGTTCGTCACCTTGGGTGTAGCCGAGGCCAATCACCCCGGTGCCCCAGCGATTGTTGTAGGTCAGCGTGGAGTCGATGCTGCTTTCGGCGAACGTCTCGGGACCTTGCAATATCTGTGGGGTGGCGCGCTGATGCCGCAGACGAGTGTCCAGGTGAAATCGTTCAAAACGCTTGGAGAACAGAAACTCGGCGCCAGTAAATCGAAAATCACCCAGTTCTTCGAAGACCGGCGAAACCTGCCAACCTGACGGACGCAGTTCTCGTTCTAAAGATGCGCGCAGAGCGAGCGCTGGTCGGCTGTGCGGATTGCGCTGAAGCTCCTCGAGCGTTCTATTCATTGCCAGGCCCGGCTGACCCAGTGCGACTGCTGCCTGGCTGCTTATGTCGAAGTTGTCGTTGAGCGTTAGGCCTGCGAGTGCATCCTCGTTGTATTCATCTGTCGCGATCACCAGGCGATCGCCGTCAGAGGCCTCTGCCCCGACGTTTAGCCAGTAGCGTGCAGAAGAGAAGTGGGCGCGGCGTAGCGCGTCAGAAAATTCGAACCGGGCTATTACCGCGAGACGCTCCGCAATTTGTTCTTCGCTTTCTGGGTTCTTTGCCAAACTTTCGGCGATGTCTTCCCGGGTAAGGGGGTCAGTATCTTCTTGACCAATCACGGTGGTTCCGTAGTTAGCGTCGAATACGGCGTTTGGTGATGCAGCAATCAATCGCGCCAGGAGTGCCCTCTGCTGTGGCCCAGTGATGATCGCGTTGCTGGCTGCGATAACGGTATCGGCGGTTACGGCATTGTTGCGCTGCTGCCGCTTTGCTGATTGTGCAGCCAGCAGTTTGAGCGAGTGGCGGCGCAAGCGGTACGCCGGATCGCGCCAACCAAGGGCTTCCAACGAGCCGCTGTAAGCTAGCAGTAATCCGATGTCCGTTGTGTTTATTTGCAGAGCGCGATTAAACCAGGGTGTCGCCTGCTTGTGTTCCTGTAGCTGTGCATAGCCCGACGCTAAGGGTGCCCAGAGCACGGGATGCTGTTCTGCAACAACCAGTAAACTGTTGATGTTCTTTCGAAGAGACCTTAGTTCGTTCTGCGCTATGTTCATCCACAGTTGATTGGCACGGAGCTCGATATTTGAGGGATCAAGAGACAACGCCCGGTGTAATGCCAGTTGAGCGCCTTTCGGGTCTCCCTCCTGCTGCAAGTGGTTCGCGCGTAAGGTCCAGAATGCGGCATTTTTCAGCAGAGATTCTCTGATGTCATCGTTGCCGAGCGCTTTGTTAAACAGCTCATCCGCGGTAGCAGTGTTGCCGGCGCCCAATGCTGCATAAAGTGCAGTGAGCAAGAAATCGAGGTTCTCAGGCTGGCGCTCCCATGCAGATGCTGCGTGTACGGCTACCATTTCTGGATTCGACCAGCTGCTACCTTGAATGAGCTGACCCATCTCGAAGTTGTTGAGTGCTTCACCCTCGGCGAGTCTTGTTTCCATCGCGCGGCTGGCAAGTCCAGGTTTGTCGAGAAACCAGGCGTAGGCTGCGAGTTGGCGCCAGTAAGCCGAGTTGGGTCCGACAGGCTCTCGCTGAAGTAACTTGTCCAGGGCTTCTTCTGGGCGGTACCGGCGCCATTTGATGTCAGCCCAGGCCTGATTTTCAACGACACTGATACTGTGATGGAGATTGAACCGGCTCCACGCGGCGTCTGCTGACCTTAGCTGCAGGTTATTGGTCTGCAAGGCGATTAGTTCTTGCCATCCCTGACGGTGTTCTGGCCAGCGCCCTGTGTAGCTAATTAGCACCACCTCCCCTGCGTCTGGGTCGCCGTGTTGTTCCCAGGCCAGGCGTAATACAGCAACTTCTTCGTCGGTGAGTCTGCGCGTTTCGCCGAGCTTACCTAATAGACGGGCAGCGTTTTGATAGTGGTATAGATCTTTGGAGAGCCGCCAGGCCCGTCCCAGGTTCTCTTGATCTGCGGAATGGTCGGCTGCCCGGAGCCACATTTGCAGGGCGTCCTCCGGTTGTCCAGACCATTCATAGACTTGCGCGAGTCTCCGAATGAGTTGAGCATCATTCGACTCAATAGACAGGGCTCTCTCTATAAACGTTTTCGCGAGCCCCAGTTCGCCACTGGCTACTGCGGCACTGGCGAACTCTGTTGCCTGACTCAGTGACAGCGTTTCTGCAGGAGGTAGCATAGCGAGCAGTTGAGGAACTGCTGATGCTTTGTTTGAAGCTAATGTTGCGCGAATGAAATAGCGCACGAGCTCTGTAGAGGGTTTTTTGGCATCGGGATCATCAATTGGGTTAGCGACTAGATAGGATTCGACGATAGACATGCTGATAGAAGGATCGCCGGTTGCAAGGGCTGAGCTTATGGCAAGCTTGATGAGACTCTCGTCGGCTGGCAGTCCGTCTCGTAACAACAGGTTCACGGCGTGCTGCGGCGCATTCGCCGCGACCCAGGCTTGCGCTGCACGACGTAAATCGACCGGCTTTCCTGATGCCGCGTAAATACGTTCGCGCAGCCCCGCGGCTAGTCTGGGTTGATCCAAACTGCTGGCCACCCTGGCCAGTTCTCCCAGGTTTTCGGTATCAATAAGGTCGTTGCTTGCTGCTGTCTTGAGGGCGCCCAATAGTCTATGTTGCCACTCGGTACGGCTTTCGCCTGGTTTATGAGCGTAAGTGATTCGTTGGAGGATATTGACGTCCAGAAGCGTCGCATCGCCGCTTCGGTCCTTAATAACATCCCATGCATCCTCGATTTCGCCGAGTTGATAGTACTGGCTTGCCAACAACTGGCGCAGCTCTTCGTCTTCTGGGCTAATCCCGAGCAGCAGCCTCGCGTAGGCGATGGACACGCGGTCTGCCTGCTGAGTTGCAAGCATTGTGCGAAAGGTCTGCTCTCTGGGTAGCAGCCAGACCAAAATCAGCACCAGAGCGGCGGCAAAGATCGCCATCACTCGCGCATTCAGGATGGATTCGTTGCGTCTACTTACATACCAGGAGCGCATTGCCGGTATCCTTTGTAGTTAGCTTGAATCGAACCCTGTTGTTTTTGGCTCTTGCCCGAAGTGGTGTGAATTTGGGTAATGTCAAAGTGCATGCAGACGTAGAGTGCACGTCGAACTCGATATTCGTGTGTCCTGTGAGTCGCAATTTGACCCGGCCCTCGCCATCTGACTGCCACTTGGTGACGCTTGCGTTAGCTGATGCGAGCAGTGTTTCTGTTGGTTCAGTCTTTGTCAGGCCAAGAGATGCGATCTTGTCCGATAGATGCAGGTAGCGATCTTGATTGGCATCGTTATAGCCGCTTACCCCTTGGCTGGTGCTCAGATCGGGATAACCTAACGACTGTGGAATGCGCAGCGTGCGAATTGATCCCGGGTTCTGAACCAGCCAGTTACCCTCTAAATCTCTATACAAGCTTGCGCTGTAATAGCTTTGAACCAGTTCCGCAAACTCGCTTAGATAAATTGGGAAAGGGTCGCTTTCTATAGCGGCGTCGTATACTTCTCTCAATGCACGGATGGCGGCAGGCTTTGTGGCGCTGTAAAAATGATAGTAAATACAAAGGGGTTTTAGACGCCGTGGCTCGTTGGTGATGTCGAACGTCTCAATTACCTTTCGAAAACCGTAAAAAGGACCCTCCCAGTCGTTGGTGTACACATTTTCGTTCATGATCGCGGCATAGATTTGTATGCCGCCATTCTCACGTCGCGCCTGGGGCCAGATGCTTGTGACCGTGTTGGTGGAATCAAGCGCGAGACTGTTACCACCGTTGACGTTTACAAGGCCAGCCTCTTCAACAAGCTTTAGTGCTTCGTCGTCAGGATCAGCGCTGCCACTCCAAAGAAACACCTTCACCTTTTTTCCAGGGGGAGCCAGGCGAGTGTTTATGTAATCTACCGAGCCCTGAATTTCGCGATTGAGATCGATCGTGTAATTTTTTATCGGCAGATTCAGCCCGTACTGGGCTTTGTCCGAACCGTTGATCAGAGCGGTTTGCCAGTAGAAGGGGTGGCTGTACGAATGGCTTGCAAGCTCGACGTTTGGTTCGCGGAAGATCCGGCGTGCGACTGCCTCAAACTCTTCGTGTTGTTCCGGATATAGCCCCGCCTCACCCACCTCGCCCTCAATGACGCTAATGGTGTGAGGCAGGTCTGTATTGGCGATAAACTGATCCAAGAGCACGTTGCCGCTGAGCGGGGCGCCGGGCAGAAATGCGCGAGATGCGAATCCGTCGCCATCTACGTGGATGGTGAGTAGTCGCCGTCCGTTCTCGGTGGTGGTATCAAACACCGGTCGCGGGGTATGCCTGAGCGCTGTTTCGACAAATTTGAAGGGGTCAGTTATGTAGCGACGCTGGCCGCCACCGTGATCATCTAGTAAGTACGGGTGATGAATCAGACCACCCCAGGGTGCGGTGATGACCTGGTGTACTAGTTGTCCGGATTCGAGCTTCACTTCCAGATGAATCTCGTTAGTCTCGAGCGTCGACTGAACGGCGCCAAAGGCGTACTTGCGAAGCCGCACGGGCGCTTCAAAATGACCCACCATGCTGCTCTGCTGGGTGACTTCAACTACTCTAGGTGAGCGGTCTGGATTGGGTTTTTTGAGACCGAACGCAACAAGAGTTTGAGCTTTGTTCGATGGGAAGGTGCCGAGGAGCAGGAGTTTACGCTCAGGTGCAAGCCCTGCTTGTTTCTGTAGCCAGTCGTCGAACCACGGATACGGCTGGGTTTCATTAGGTGCAAGCCACATCATTGTTCCGACGTGGATGCCGTTGATTAACTTTGGTGCGCCGTCTCGAATATTGTGGAAGTCTGCCACGTAGCCATACCAGTCCAGACTTGCACCAAACAGCGTATGCACATCGCGCGCCGCAAGTTTTTTTCCGGTGTCGTTATGTAGCACCATGATTCTGCGCGGTACGGGCACCAGGTTAGAGATGCCCATATGGTTCAGGCTCGGGTCAGTGACCCAGGGTGTAATGTCATGCTTTAGAATCTTGCGCGCGGTTTTTTCAGCAACAGCATCAAGTTTGGGCAGATAGTCGATCGCTATTATTTCGGAGGCGTATGCTCTTGATTCCTGGAAACGTTGGAGCAGCCAGTCCCGGTCGCCGGCAGGCACATCACGGTACTCGCCGGTTGAAGGGTTGAACGACTTGTAAAGCGATTCTGCTACCACGCCGGTTACCTTTGCAGGTAAGGCATCCAAGACCTCGAACCCGCGGTTTAGCAGCAGTTTCAGGTTTGGCGAAGTGGTTTGTATTTCTCCAATCAAGCTCACTAGCGCGGCTTTTTGGCGCTCTAGATCTTTGGTGAGGTGGTAACTGTCGAGCGTATCCAGAAATAGGCCGTTGAATCCGCGTCGGGCGAGTGGCGCGATCCGTTTCTCCAGAATCAGAGAACGCCAGGCAGGACTGGTTAGATCGATAACGCTCGTATTCCAGCCTTCGTTGGTGGCTAAAACCGCGCTTTGTGGGATTGAATCGTAAAATTGATCAGAAGGTTCGATTTCGCCAATGCTTACGTAGGCGTGAACATCGGTACCGGTAGCTCGGAGCTTGGCAACCTCAGCGTCAGTCACCAAGCGCGGATCAAGCACAACGCGATCGTGTGCTGCGAGCTCCGCGATAGGCGGTGAGCCGGCGTAGAAAAATGCGGTGTTGGCGTTGGCTTGCATGGCGCACAGGCAGGCGCCTAGAGCTAACGCTGCGTGCAGGTAATAACTGCAGAGCGTGCTCAGCCTATTTGCTCGATCCATGTCGCGACGAATGTGGCCGCGAAGCGTAAAAACAGGTCCCAACGAAATCCACTCGTACTGCTGCTGGGGCGTCTACCCCGGCGGGAAATGTGTATGCAAATTGTTCGCGTGCATAGTAGGAAGAGGTTGCGTTGAAAACTGTGACTCAACCTGTTTGAGACGTTGAATGTGGCTGTGCAACTACGGCAATGTGAACCCGTAGTCATTGCGCCACAATTTTAGTACTTGTCTATTAGTACGTAAGAATCGTGCGTGCGAATTTTGGTGTGATGCAGATCAACCTATTGCTATGAACGGTGTCACACTTAGGCGGTGGGCTACGGCTTCCAGCATCTATGCACGGATGTTTTGCAAACTCTTGCAGATCGACTTTTGTAAACCGCAAGTGTGAACTGGACTATTCGCAGACTAGGAGGGCCTCTCCTGTGTCGCGGGTTGCCAGCTTGAACTCAACCTTTTTGTTCTTAGTCTGTACCCGCATCGGTGGGGCATTTGGCTGAGTTAGGGTGCAAGCAGCTTTTGAATAGACTTCAAACTCTATATTTGTATGACCTGTAAGGTGCAGTTTTGTTCGTTGTGCACTCTCTGGTTGCCAGATGAGAGTCGATGCGTTGGCCGATGCAAGTTGGGTGTGATTAGACGGCTTATCGGCGAAACTCAAAGTGGCACTTTTGCTCGCCAGGTGCAGATAGCGGTCCTGATTGGCGTCTTTGTAACCGCTTAGGCCAATGCTGCGTTGCATATCTGGATATCCGAGCGACTGCGGAATGCGCAAAGTATTGAGCGATCCTGTGTTGTGAACCGACCAATTGCCTTCCAAATCTTTGTATATGCTGGCGCTGTAGTAGCTTTGAACCAACGCGGCGAACTCGCTTAGATAAATGGGGAACGGGTTGCGTTCGATTGCTGCGTCGTAGACATCTCGCAATGCGTTAATAGCGGCGGGTTTGGTTGCACTGTAAAAGTGATAGTAGATGCTTATAGGTTTCAGACGCCTTGGCTGGTTGGTGATGTCGAAGGTTTCGATCACCTTTCGAAAACCGTAGTAGGGCCCGGTCCAATCGTTGGTGTAGACATTCTCATTCATTATCGCAGCGTAAATCTGAATACCACCATTCTCCCGCCGAGCCTGGGGCCAAATACTGGTTAGAGTAGCCGTTGAATCTAGAGCATGGCTATTACCACCGTTAACGTTTACCAGGCCGGCTTTCTCGACAAGCCGCAGCGCCTCGTTGTCGGGGTCAGCGTTACCGCTCCACAAAAACACTTTTACCTTCTTTCCGGGAGGCGCGAGGCGCTCGTTAACATAGTCAACCGATCCTTTGACTTCGCGATTTAGATCCACCTTATAGTCCTTGATAGGTAGGTTCAGTCCATACAGCGTCTTGTCTGAGCTTTTAATCAGAGACGTTTGCTAGTAGAAAGGGTGGCTGAATGAGTGACTTGCGAGCTCTACGTTTGGTTCGCGAAAAATTCGGCGTGCAATCGCTTCTAGCTCGCCCGATTGCTCTGGATAGAGTCCAGCCTTACCCACTTCGCCCTCAATAACGCTTATGGTATGAGGCAGGTCTGTGGCAGCGATAAATTGATCGAGCAGTACATTGCCGCTAAGGGGTGAGCCTGGCAGGAATGCGTGAGAAGCAAAACCGTCGCCGTCGACGTGGATGGTGAGCAATCGCCGTCCGTAGAATCGTAGCGCGCCAGACCGGATTAGTCAGATCGATAACGCTGGTGTTCCAGC